>JACQSQ010000054.1 GCA_016211245.1 Candidatus Woesearchaeota archaeon | reverse complement strand
TGATAGCGCTTAATGCAGGGCTGATAAAGCAGGATATTTATGTCTCGCTTGTTTTGATGAGCTTATTGACAACTATTATCACCCCCATTGTTTTAAGAAACTGGCTTTACAAAAGAGTTCCAACATAAAGCACAAAAAATATGCCAATAGTATTAAGCACATAAGAGATAAGCATGAAAAACTCGACAGACACATGCTTATAAGCAGCCAGTAAGGTAACCCCAATCTCGTCAGGCAAGGGAGATGCAATTATAAAGCCGGCAAAAACAGGAATAACATATTTTTTTATATGAATCGGGATGTTTCCATTGAATTTCTTGAATATTTTCTCATGGGATAATTTTTTTATTTCATCGGCAAAAGACAGCCTGATAAAGCTGAATATTATCAAGTCCCCAGCTAAAGCTCCAAGCCCCCCTATCAGCCCTGCTGTCACTATATTCAGCTCTTTTGCCATTATCAGCATCATAGCTGTTGCAGGAGCTGCTGTAAAGCCATAGGCAAACATTGCGCCTGCTATAAACATGCCAAGATAGCCTATAGAGATTACAAAATTGTTTAATGGGTAGTATGCCCTGCCTGTGAAAAGAAGGTAAGCCACCACAAATGTTATAAAAAGCAGCAAGAACTTTGGGTAAGCTAAAATATGCCTTTCTATGCTCCTGAATTTATAGGTATAACTGTTCATTAGCCATTTTGTGAAAGATGAACTATTTAAATGTTTCTTTTTTGTATATTAGTATAGGGAAAGGTATATCAAGGTATGGGTTATTTATAAATCAATAAATTTATAATGAAGTCAAAGCAGGATAATTAATATGCCTGAACCGATTCATGAGAGTGCAGCTTGGAATTCATTAAATTCAAATCAACAAGTTACATTAAGGGAACTTTTTTCTGATGAGCAAATACATATTCTGTTGCTTCATCTCGTGGAACTCGGGCAATTTCATTTTTTCATTTCTATAGGCACTACTGTAACAAGCAAAGATACAATTATAGAGAATATTATTGCTTATCAGTCACAAACAAAGTTAAGCGATTTTGAAATTTTAAGATTGAAAGAAAAAAAGAGAAGTATGGGGTATGAAGATAGGTATCGCCTGCCTGAAGTAATAAAGGAATTTGAAGAAAAACAGCAGGAGATGGAAGAATTTTTGAAGAGGTATAATGTCACCAGGGTTATAGTACCATTCAAAGAGCCGATAAAATTATACAATTATGAAGAGATAGTTAAAGAAGCTAAACACAACCTTAAAGATAAATTTGGCGAAAAGCATGCAAATTCAATAGCATCGGAGCTTGATTCCTTCTTAAGAAAAGAGATGCTGGGTGTGCCGCCATTCCAGAATAAGCAAATTATATGGAGTGGGCCGGTGTCCGCGCATTTAGGTGCATATTTTGTCCATGCTGTTGAATTTTGGCTTATTCTTTCAAGAGAAATATATATGGGAATACTTATTGGAATCTTTGGATTTACAGACGAAAAACACACAAGAATAAGTGGTGAGGACATTTTGTTCTACAAAGGCGAGCGTACTCCATTAAGTGCTGCTTTTACATTTCACAAAGGGTTTGGAATTCCAATAAGCATGTTTTATGATTATTTAGGTAGGAATATGCTTGGCAATTATAAATCTGAAGTGGAGGGGTGGTTCAAGGCTGCAAATCAGTACGGCATTGGAATGTACAGATATGAAGCAACACAAGTTTATTCCGCAACGCCTTTCTCAATTCCCGCAGATGTTATATTTTATCCCCACGAAGAAGAATTTGGAGTTCCAACTACAAATACTTTCTTTAATATTAAATATCTTAGACCGTCTCTACGGGCAAAAGTTATGATTAAATTGTATTTTGAGAAGATTACTGGCAGAAAATTTACAATCCATAAATCAACAACAATAAACTATATTAATCACATTGAAAGCCAATGAAGAATTTTTAAATCCTTAACTCCCTCTTCCATTCCTCGCAAACCATCTCAGTCTTTTTAGAAGCAATCCCGGTATATTTCTCAGGATTATTAATAATTTCAAGCTGTCTTTTATTCAGTTTTTTAAGGTACGATTGGATTGACTTGTCATTTTTAACCAGCTCTATTAACGGTTGTTTAGTCATTTGGGATTTCAAGGTCATCTCCCTCACATATTCATGCGCATCTGGATGTCCGTTGGCAGCGAGCAGTATGTATAACGGCTCTGCCACAATCATGTGCCTGTTCATGTCAAAATTCTTTTTCATGTTGGATTTATCCACCGCCAGGCTGGACATTATCTTATCTAACCTTTTGATTGAAACGTAAAACCCGGCCAAAATCTCTGGTATAAACCGCATTGATGCGGAATTCGTCAGGTCCCTTTGGTGCTCAGACAGCTGATCCATGTACATTGTCATCATCCTGGGCATCATTTCTTTCCACATGCTTTTTACGTTTTCAAAATTTATCGGGTTTCTTTTCTGCGGCATTGTTGATGAGCCGACTTGCTTCGCCTCAAAAAACTCTCCTACTTCGCCAATTTCATTCCTCTGCAAATGCCTCATGTCATCAGCCAGGTTTGCTATGACCCCAAATGCCGAAACCACGCTGTTCAGGTATTCAACAAGAAATTCGGCTTCCACAATCTGCGTTGAGATTGGGGATGCTTTCAATCCAAGCTCACTCATCACGTCTTCCTCAAATTTAACAGGATTTTCAAAAAACAGCGAGGATGCGTTATAAGAGCCGACAGCGCCTGCCATTTTTCCCCTTAGGTTGTTGGCTGACTTTTTTATTCTTAGAATGGAGCTGCCAAACCTGCTTGCATACTGGGCAATCGCAAACCCAAAAGTTATAGGCTCTGCATGCTGCCCATGGGTCCTGCCGATCTGCAATGTGTCCTTTTCCCGTAATGCAATACTGATCAAAGTCGATTCAAATTTAAGCAGCTCAGGAACAAGAACATTATTCGCAAATTCCTTGTATCTTAACGCGTCTGCGGTAGCTATTATATCGTAGCTTGTGGAAGTGAAATGGACAAAAGGCTTTGCCTCTTCGCTTACTTTATTCCTTATGGAGTTAGCCAATGCCCTTATGTTGTGATTTATCCTGTCTTCTTCAAAATAAACTTCCTCTGGAGTGACTTTCCTGCACGCCCTTTCAACCTCGTCGGCAATTTTCTGAGAGCAAATTTTGTTCTTTGCAAGGGCTCTTGTCAAGGCAGATTCGGCTTTTAATGCGTACTTTACAAAAGCAGATTCAGAGAGATATGGCTGGAGCTTCTCAAAAATTTTTTTGCTTCGCCCATAATACCTAAAATCCAAGGGGCTTATGCCATCAAAAATGTTTATTCTTTCTTGAACCGGCCTTTTTTCAATTGACTTGTCTATGTTAATTAAATCAATAATTTGATTAGTCAGCTCATTATCAAGGTTTAGCACAACAACCTTCCTGTTCTTTTCCTCAATCTCCTTTGCAATATTGTTTTTCTTGAAAATCTTTATGCACGCATGCACTTTTGCAGGCGAGCATTTTATCCTCTCAGCAATCTCCCTGATATGAAGGTGCTCCCTGGACAGCAACTCAAGAATCTGTATGTTTATTTTTGTGAAGATGCCAGATAATTCCTGCATTTTGACCGGTAATAAGAAATCGTTCATTATTTATAAACTTTTCTATTTTTTATCTTAAAGTGTTCATTATTTAAATAAGTATGGAAGCTTTATCCTTTGCGAGCGTGATTTTCCCGCCAAACTCCTTCCGGCATTGCTTGAGAATGTCAGTTTTCAGGACTTCGGGGTAAAAATGAGTCAAAACCAGCTGCTTGGCATTGGCTTCGCTGGCCAGCCTGCCTGCCAATGATGGCGTCAGGTGCCCTTCAGCCTTTTTGCTGTCAGGGTTGGAGCATTCTGTCATCAAGACATCTGCGTTTTTCGCAATTTCAACGACATCATCAGTAAAATCCGTGTCTCCAGTATAAACAAACGACCTTTTTTTATGCTCAAACCTGTAAGCAACGCTTTTTGTTGTTGTGCTATGGGTTATTTTGTGCGTTGTTATTTTTAAACTGCCTATTTTAATGCAAGAGTTTTCCAATTCTATGGCATTTACATCAAAATGCAGTCTTGTGGGCTTAAGGAGCCTGTTTATCAGGATTTTAGCGTATTTCCTCAATCCTTTCGGGCCGTAAAGATTTAATGGCTTCTTTCTTTTAAAGCCGTAATTATTGCTCCAGATTATTGCGCCTAAGTCATTGATATGGTCATTGTGAAGATGCGTATAAAAAATACAGTCTATGCCGGATAAATCAAGCTTCAGCTCCAACAATCTCCTTATTGTTCCTGCTCCGCTGTCCAATAAAAACTTAAAATTGCCAATTTCCAATAAATATGCTGCGTTGCTTCTTTCCAATAAAGGCACTGCTGTGCCGCTGCCAAGAATTGTGAGCTTCATCTTACGTAGTTTAGGAGTTTTTGGTGTATTTTTCCATTCGAAACAACAAATTTATCTTGGGAAACATCCCACCTTTTTCCTTTCAAGTCAGTAATCTTGCCTCCGCATTCCTCAACAATCAAAAAGCCTGCGGCAATGTCCCATTCATGCGTTGACAATATAACAAAACCATCCGCTTTTCCGCATGCAACTAGCAGCAAGTCATATACCGCAGAGCCGAAATTTCTCAAGTCTATTGTTGTGCGCACAAACTTGCCGATGAAATCAACTTTTTCTTTTCTGTTGGTATAGGCATATTCAAAAATTATAAGGGAATGGCTTATTTCATTTTTGCCCGAAACTTTGATTCTTTTGCCGTTAAGAAATGCGCCTTTTGCCTTTTCCGCAACTGCTGTTAATTTCATAAATGGAAAATGCAAAACTCCAAGAATTATTTCATTTTTGTATTCCAGTGCTATCGAGGTTCCAAATATTGGAATTCCATGAAGAAAATTATGGGTTCCATCCAATGGATCAATAACCCATTTGTAATCTGACTTTTTGTCTTCAAACTCCGTCTCCTCGGTCAAAATGCTGTGGCTTGGAAAGTTTTTTCTGATTATTTTTAGTATGGCCCTATTTGCCTCCAAATCCGCTTTTGACACTAAGCTTTTGTTGGATTTTTCCTGCACATCCTCGTTTTTTCCGTAATATTTCAGGAGAACTTTGCCTGCTTCTTTGGATGCTTGCAGCAGCACTCTTTTTTCCCTGGAAAGGTTCATGGAAGAATTAAATCTAGGGATGTTATTAAAGTTTTGTTTTATTTTATTGCTGCGGGCTATAAACATTTACCACCTGCGGCTTTCTTGGCAAGAACCTTTCTCTTTCAACTCTTGACATTCCCATTAAAGTGTCGTAATATCTGCCAAATTCTGGCCTAATTGTAAAAGTATCTGGATCGAACCAAGGGTACTGGCTGTGCTTGGTCAATCTCTTTCTGGTAACAAGTTCTATGGGGGCTAATCCAATAATTATCCTACCTTATCAGGATTGTAGATTCCAAATCGGATTTTCCTTCCCTTATGGCTTCTGCAATTCTTATTCCGGTTTCCTTGGCAATGTCATAGTCAGGCTGAAGAGAATATGGAGTATTTGGCTGCGTGTGTGTCCTAAGCTCGTAAGTATATGTAATGTTATGAACATCAAGCCGTCTGGTTTTAAGCTTTTCTTTTAAAGACGCTGCTAATACTTCGGGATGCATCTTTTTATGTCGATGCGGGTCTTTAATATTTTCTGATACATGGTGTATCCCTTCAACTACCGTACCTTCAGGAAAAACGGCTACAGCAATATTTCTTCCGTACCTTCTAAATTTGCCGCTTTAATAAAATTGACAGCTTGTTGAATTTTAGCAGTATCTAGTTCGTCGGTTAACTCATTCAATAAGGAATATCGTGAGGCGCCAGACACAAAACCAGGCACTATTTGACCATAACTATCTAAGAAACTTTCCAGGCCAAGAGAATGCATTATTCCGCTTTCAAATGCCTTGAATCCGTCTTCAAGCCCGAAGAATTCATAATCTTTTGTCCCTAATCCCTCAATAATGGTTCTGAAGGTTATATTTTGAGTGATTATATGGCCGCCCAAAGCTACAAAACCTATTCGTATAGTCAATTACACCACCATTCATTAATTTTGAGAATTACTTTTGAAAGATTCTATAATTTATATAAAAGCATTTCTAGTTTCAAGAATATACATATTGCAAATAATTATGAAAAACGGATTGTTTATTGTTGAATTCGTCATAAATTTATCTTCCCCAAATTCCTCCCAATCCTTTCCATCACATTCCCGTTTTCCGCTTCAAACAGCTTGCTGGTTATCATCTCATAGGCAGTTATGTATCTTCTTGCAGCCTCTATCTTTATTTCGTCCGGAATCTCCGGAATCGGGCCTTCCCCAATAAATCCTTTATTGGCCAGGTACTGCCTTACATACTCCTTATCGAGCTTCTGGGGCTCCTGCCCCTTTGAAAAGAGCTCTTCATAAGTATCGCTTATCCAGAATCTTGAAGAGTCCGGAGTATGGATTTCATCAATCAGTGTTAGTTTGCCGTCATGCAGGCCAAACTCGTATTTTGTGTCAACCAAAATAAGATTATTTTTTGCGACAAGCTTGGTGCCGTAATCAAACAACTTCAACGCGGCTTTCTCCATCTGCCTGTATATTTTTTCATCGACAAGCTTTCTTTTTATTATTTCCCCGCCTGAAATTGACTCGTCATGCATTCCGTGCTCGGCTTTTGTTGATGGGGTTATTATTGGCTTCCTGAACTTCTGGTTCTTGCTAAGCCCTTCAGGAAGGGAATTGCCGCAGAAATTTCTTACGCCTTTTTCATAATTGTACCATGCCGAGGTGGTTGTTACGCCAGTTATGTACCCCCTTACGACCATTTCAACAGGCAAAGGCACGCATTCCTTTACTATCATGACATTTGGGTCCGGAACGCTTAAAGCGTGATTCTCAGCAATTTTTTGGGTCTTATTAAACCAGAAAGCTGATGTTTGGTTAAGAACCTGGCCTTTGAATGGGATAGTGCACAAGACCCTGTCAAAGGCCGAAATCCTGTCTGTAGTTATTATGACCCTTTTTCCATCAATGCTGTAATTATCCCTTACCTTGCCTTCATACTTTTTCCCGAATTTGAAGTCGGTTTTATCCAAAGTAAATTTCAGCTGCTTTTCAAGGATGTTTTCTGATAGCATTTTTGATTTTGTCTTATTATTCTTATTGAGCTTGTTTTGCTATTGAATATTTTTCATTGCTTTCTTATTGTGGCCCGCTTAACATATTTTTTATTCTTGCGCTTGGCAGTTGCGCACGGCATTAAAGATTTAATCCATTAAATTTATAAAAATAAAGATTCCTAACATGAGTTACTGCTTATTCGCCTCCAAAACTTTCTTCCCCATCTCTCTTCTATAAGCGGTTAGCAATTCCTCGTACTCATTGTCAATATTTAATATCTCAACAGCGGCAATGGCCGCATTTGTTCCATTATTTAATCCAACCCATAATCCATGAGTAGTGTGCTTCAGGAAATTCAATGCGGATTCCGCCACATCGTCGTCTTTGTCAAGCAACGGACAATATATGACCAATTCATCTTTTTCCTCAATCGGCTCGTCAAAGTAAGTGAATTTGATATTTACATTATCTTTGCTTGGCTTGCCAGAAAAATTATATGGGACATTGAATTGATTTAAAATGTCAACTGCTTTTTTAACTGCATCGTTATTATTGTCTCCAATCAATGTAACGCCCAGATGCTTACCCATCATTTTAGCACAATTCTCTGCTGCAACATCTCCTTTGTTCACACCGACTGCAAGGACGGGAATCCCAGGCGGCATTTGAGCAATTGACAGCAATGCATCAAGGCCTTGGTAATTGCCTTCGCATGGAACGCCTATAACCGGCCTCGTCACGCGAGCAGCAACTACCCCTGGCAAATGGGCTGCTAGTCCTGCTCCTGCAATCACAACAGCATAATCATTCCTCAAAGTTTCATCAACATCATCTGGAGTCTTATGGGCAGAACTGACTCTCAGCTCAAAATCCACTTTCAGCTTTTTTAGACTTGATACTATCTCTTTATAGACTTTCTCATCGGATTTGGAGCCGAATATTGTTAATGCCTTATTCATGATTTCACCTTAAACCAGCACATATTCCTGGTAATGCTCGTTCACAAGCAATTCTCTAGCGGCTTTTTCCGCAATTTTTCTTGCTTCTTTTTCTTCCGCTTCGACCAAAAGCACCCATAGCACGCCATTCTCTATCCTTTTTATTTCGTCAAACCCCAGCCGGTTCTTAAGCGTTGACAAAAGGCCGCTTCCGCCATCATTTATATTTTTTACTAAAATTTTTGCATAGCTGTCTTTTTTGAGCGAAAAATCAAACGAGTGCTTGTTTGCATTAACCAAAACGTCTGCCTTTGAAATTTTTTCCCTAAATTTTCCCTCATCGCCCTCAACTGAAAACTTATAGTAATCAGCCCTCTTAACGTCTTTTATTTTATTAAAGCCTAATTTTTGAAGAGTTTGCAGCGCGGTTATTGCAGTGGTGTCAGGCACTTTCAGGCTTACAATCATTTCTATTGTTTTTGGCATTTACAAAATTTCCTCCTCAACATATTTTTTCATCGAGTCAAAAATAAGCCTGGCAGGAGCCGGCTTTTCAAATTCGGTCCTGCTGCCGCTGGCCCTGTTCTTCAGTTCGGCTGCATCAGGCAATTGCCTTACAAAAGACGCCCTCTCGGGATGCGGCATTATTGCCATTACATTCCCCTTCCTGTTGCACACTGCGGCTATATTGTACATCGCGCCATTTGGGTTTGTTGGAAATTTTTCTTCGATTTTGCCGTCTTTTGTGGAGTATCTGAACATTATCTGCCTGTTTTTTATTAATTTCTGCAGCAATTCATTATCTCTCGTGGTGTACCTTCCCTCCCCGTGCGCAATAGGGACTGGAATTACCAAATCTTTATCTACAAATTTCGTGAATGCGCTCCTGTTTTTTTCCTGCTCTGCCTTTATGTAGATCCATGTGCAGTAATAGCCGCTTACAAATGGGTTCTTATTTGGGGCTAATGCCATCTCAACTTTATTCTTTAGCCCGGGTATCATGCCGCATTCAACCAATGCCTGCGCGCCGTTGCATATCCCCAAAACGGGCTTTCCATTTTCAGCTTCTTTTTTTATCACGTCAAAGACCGGGTCTTTCGCCATTATTACTCCTGCCCTTATCCTGTCCTCGTAGCCCCACCCTCCAGGTATGATGAACCCGTGGTGTTTCGCAATCTCTTTTTTCTGGTTCCACCTAAGAATCCTGCCGTCCATTCCTGAGGCAAGCACTGCTTTCAGCGATTCCTCCTCGCAATTGTTTCCAGGGAAATACACGACTGCTATGCTTGGTTTTTTCATTTTATGCTTACGGATTGCTGTTTATATTGATAATAGGAAAATAAAAGATAAAATA
>JACQSQ010000053.1 GCA_016211245.1 Candidatus Woesearchaeota archaeon | reverse complement strand
TTGGTGACTTCAACGAAATGGTCATCAATATCTTGCCCCGAGTTTTTGCACGCCAGTTTTGCCTTTTCCAAGACGTTGATGAAATTTCTCCAATCATCATATTCCATGAGGGCCTGCAAGTCTCTCGCAAACCAAAACTCCCGCCCATCAGTTTCGTGTGCACATTCCTCAAAGGACTTTTGCAGTTTTGTTATTATTTCTTTGTCCATTTATTTCACCGTTTTAATCCATGTTTTTCAGATGATTGCGCATCTATAACAGAGAGCCTAAGTTTTTAATACTTTTTTGTTCTCTGTTATATTTGAAACGCCTAACACTTGTATTAATTATTTAGGCGTTTCATTATAAGCAAGTTCCAGCATAATTTGCCGAGTTTTAGGGGGAGGGGGCGTTTTGCTTATTTTTAAAATACTTCTCAACTTTTCTAATTATCTGTTGTTTCTTACCCTTCTTGAATGTTTTTAGTGATTCGTTAAAAAACCATTCAGATTTGTCTTCAATTAATTTTCTTAATTGTTCCTCATCATAAAAAAGGAAATCTGCCATAAATTTGCCATTTCGTTCATTAAATTGGTTTGTATATTTTGCGTCTTCTTCATGGTTTATCCAGACAAAATCTTTTAAGGTTAATTTGTCTTTAAACGTGCCAAATTTATTAAGATGGTTCATAATTGTCCTTATCAAACTAAAGTTATACGCCTCTGAATAATAAGTTTTCTTACGATATTTAGTATAGTGCTTGCAAAAATATTTAATTATGAATCCAGAGGTAATTATTCTAACTCCTTTTTTTTCGGCATATTTGTAGACGGCATTAGTTGTAGCACCACAAAAAAGAACCCTATCAAATTTTTTGCTAGAAATATATTTCTTCAGTTGTTTCCAGCCTATCTTGTCATTATTAATAAATTTAAATTTATCAGAATATATATCGTTGAAATGAGCTTTTGTCTTGACATTCCAATTTTTTACTTCTGCAACAACTATGCCTTTTAGTGTAAACCCTTCAAGTTTACACTTTTTTGGACTAATGGCGATTATATCAATATCTCCTGGCGTGCCCTTTAATTTTTTATTTTTATGGAATTTTGTTTGTTTTATGACAATATACTTATTAAATTCTAGAAACTCTCTTGCTAATTCAGTAGCTGGGTCAGCCATTTTCACAACCTCGCTATCCTTCCCGCATCGGTCAGGTGCAGTCCGTTTTCTATTGTTATGAAGTCCATGTGGCTATTCTCCCTTCTTTTCGTGCCCGAGCCTTTTTCGCCCTTCCGGTTTTTCTAGGAAGTTGCCGCTGGAGACGACGCTTTTCCCGAGCTTTTGCTCAATGTCTTTTCGTGTTGAGCCGGCAACGTCTCCGCCATCCTTTGCGTCTCTTTTCAGGGTTGGGAACTCTTTGGAATCGCGCTCTCTTGTGAATCTGGTTGTTGTTGCTTCTCCAAGCATGGTAAGGATAAGCTCTATGTCGTCCATGTGGTCTCTTAGGTTCTCTTTCTGCAATCCCTTGAATTTCTTGTATTCGCTTGGTGTCATGTCAAACGTTGCCCTGGATATCTCCGCTGTCAGGATTGAATAATCTTTTTCTGTTTGCACTCCTCTTTTGTCCCATTCATCAGTAAGCTCATCTCTTATAGCTATACCTCTAACTCTTTTTTCTATCCACTCATCTGAATATCCTTTGGATTTGAAGAGATCCTTCATGCGCTTTTGAGCCAGCTCCGGATTCTCAATCTCCCTAACTCGGTCATACCCCACTCTGGCTAACCATAGTTTAAAGGGCTCTGCTTTTGGAGATGGGATAGCCTGGATTATCCTGAAAGCTCCTTCTGTGTTGACGCAGTTCGTCTCTCTTTTTTTTCCATCTGGAGCAAGGAGTTCAAGGGGGGTACAAATTGTACCCCAGTTCGCATTTAGAAACGGGTCACGGCTTCGCATCTTCTTGACATACTGTTTGGGATCAGTGCTATCAGTAAGAACCGAGACGATATCAAAAACAGAGAACCACCACTCATTATTATGCCATGTTCTCCTGATGTTCTTTCCCTGAAATACTACAATAGCGTTATTTGCGTCCATCTTCACAGCCTCGCAATCCTTCCCGCATCTGTCAGGTGCAGTCCGTTTTCTACTGTTATGAAGTCCATGTCCTGAAGCTCTTTGATGTTGCGGTAGAGCATTGCTCTGGACATGCCAAGCTTCTTGGCTAGCGCTGCATGGTCTTTGTAGTCGTCATCTGCAAGGTCTTCAAGTATGCGCTTTTGGCTGTCAGTTAGGTGAAATGACATTTTGGGCAGGTAAACAACGCTGGGCTTGTCTGGATTGTCCTCAAAGGTGTTGTAGGCTATTTTTTTCACCTTGCTGCTTCTGGCGTAAGCCGCGAAAAGCAGCCCGATAGCCTTGGTTTTCCGGTCAGAAGTCACGTTAACGTAGATGGTATCGTCTCTTGGAACTTGGTCTATTACTTCAACGCACTTTTCAGCCACAGCTACAATGTCATAAACCGGGGTTTTTACCACTTTGACATCCATAACCTTGCCCAGTGAGCCTTGGATTGTTTTAAGGCTCTTTTCCTGCTCAGGATTTGGCTTTTCGTCAATAAGCAGAATGAGCCTCTCAGAAGACAGCCTTGTGGCAGCCAGCAGCACTGGCTCCGCAGAGTATAACGT
>JACQSQ010000052.1 GCA_016211245.1 Candidatus Woesearchaeota archaeon | reverse complement strand
GCTTTTTTTGCCCTGCAAATGATAAAGTCCGGGAATATCCCGTGCTCGCTTAGAAGCCTTATGGCTTGCTGGGTCGGCTTTGTCTTCATTTCCTCTATATGGCTGGGAATCGGAAGGTAAGTCACAAGAACATAGCTAAGGTTTTGCTTTCCAACATCCCTTTCCAGGCTTTTCAATGCAAATAAGAATGGAATATTTTCATAATCGCCAATTGTTCCCCCGACTTCAATGATGACAAAATCATGGGAATCGGATGCCTGTTTGATCCTGTCTTTTATTTCTTCTATGATGTGGGGGATAAACTGGACTGTTTGGCCAAGATATTCCCCTTGCCTTTCCCTGTCAATAACTGCCTTGTAAACCTGCCCTGTTGTCAGGTTGTTTCTTTTTGGAATGTCTATATTAAGGAATCTCTCATAAGTCCCTAAATCCTGGTCAATCTCCCCACCGTCGTCAGTGACCCAGACTTCGCCATGCTCAGTTGGCCGCAAAGTGCCCGCATCATAATTAAGATAAGGGTCTATCTTTACTGAAGTTACATTAAAGCCATACTCCTGCAGAATCTTTCCTATCGAAGCTGTAGTAACTCCTTTTCCAACACCAGACATTACACCACCGGCTACAACAATGTATTTAGTCATTTCGAAAATCACTTTTTTTTGTTTTAATTTGATTGGCAAATAATTCAATAACAAACAAAAAATAATAATTTAAACTTCCTGCGCTGTAAATATCAAAGAAGAAACCTGTTTGATTCTGCTTTTTGTATATTTCAGATGAATTTTTGTATTTAAGTTGTTTAGAAACAATCACATCAAAATTTGTTGAGTGCATTAATTGGAAATGAAGCAAGTTTTATTTATAGTTTATGGTTTAATGAATAAAGCAAGTTTATTTTCTATATTGTAAATAAATTTATTATTTGCTTAATTAAAATACAATTTTTAATATTGAAGAAGTTAAGCCAATGCTTAAATTTTATTGAAAAACCACTAATGTTCTAAAAATACAGAAAATTTCCGCATTTTCCGAAATTTTTATTTTAATTTAGACCACTATTTAGTAGTTAAAGAACAAAAGATTTAAAAAGGGGCAATAGTTTTCTACAGTCCATGAAAGAAATAGATCCTAAGGTTACGCATAGACAAATATGGAAAGCTCTTGTAGGCCAGAGAATTTCTCTAGCGCAAAGAGAAAGAGAAGAGGAATTGCTACGAGATTGGGAAAGAGTTCAAGGAGGGAGCCTATCCGGACAGGAGCTCGAACAAATGATTGAGAAGTATAGCCCTTCCACAAAAGCTGTGAATGTAGCTTTGGATTTGGGAGAAAGAGGTTTAAGAAGAGCCTTGGATGCGACAAAGAAATATGGGCCTGGCGCTGTTAAAGGCACTCTCAAAGGCACCGTTAATGCCATAGGAGCTTTGAGTAATAGGATCGGAACTGGGATAGGATGGACATATAATAATTTGGTATATTCTCCAATTTCCAGGGTGTATGGCACTATTGAAAAAGCGATGACAGACAGCCCGGTCAGCCAAAGCGTTGTAGAAACCACTGGCAATGTTACTGTAGCCGGAATAAATGCCGCAAAACACGCTTTGCTTTATGCTGTTTTGCTGGCAAGCATGACATATGCTGCAGAAGCATACAGGCCAGGAACTGTTGGAAAGCTAATGAGAGAAACTCCTGCAAATATGGTCAAGGGCATAAAAAGCGCTGTTCAGGAAATTTACAAGTCACTTCCAAAGCCGATAATAGTTTTACCTCAAGAACAACTGCCCCAGTATAACAATCCTTTAAGCCCCGGCACTCATAGGGCAGTATAGCAAATATTCTTTTTGCATAAATTTATATTTTGCATAGTTGACGCTTAGGCAATGAAAACGGATTTAGTTGTGTTATCAGGAAACTAGCTGGTGTTGGATTTCAATCCAAAAAATTTAAATTCTACCTTTCAAATTATAGATTTATGAATTGGTTTAACCACTTTTTGCTTGCCTTTAACCTTCTTTTTTTCATTTTGCATAAAAAGGCTTCCTTAAAGGAAATGGTGATTTTTACAGTCATTTTTGGCCTGTTTGTAGACCTTGACCATGTTGTTAAATGGCTTTATGGCAAAGACAGGGCATACTTAAGAAGCTGGGTGCAGGAACCCTTCGGATTTTTTGTTATTGGGGTGCCGGCGGCGATCATGCTGAGCGTTTTTTTCGAGCCATATTATTTTTGGCTGGTTACTATCCCTTTTGCTTCCCATATACTGCTTGATTACCTGACGGTTAATGAGGTTTCGCCATTCGACCCTTTTTGGAAAAAAAGATTTAGGCTTGGCTTTATAAGGCAGTACCCCAATCCGATTTTTGACATTTACAAGAAGGGAGTTTCTGAAAATTACGTGCTTTCATTCAACATAACGCTGCTGACTGTGCTGTCGAACCTGTTTATTTAAAGGCAAATCTTAAATTCTTGATTTGCTTTCTTTGCGCCATGGAGCTTGCCAAAAAGAAGTGCGTGCCTTGCGAATCTGGAACGCCGCCACTGGAAGAGAAAAAAATAAATGAGTTTCTAAAAGAAATTCCAGGGTGGAAATTAAAGGACGGCCATTTATATAAAAAGTTAAAGTTCGCGGATTTCTCTGAATCCATCAAGTTCGTTAATTCCATAGCGGGCATCGCAGAATCTGAAGGGCATCATCCTGATTTTTGCGTCCATTACGATAAAGTTGAGATAGAGATTTGGACTCATGCAATAAACGGGCTGTCAGAGAATGATTTTATTCTGGCTGCCAAGATTGACAAGGCATCAGGCAAATGATTTTATTAAATTCGACAGAAAATTATAGCCGTCAAATCCCGGAAAGGGAAGCATGTTGAATATAAACAAAAACATATTGATTCTACTCGTCAATATAAGAAGCAAATAATATTTTTTCCTGTACATTTTCTTCTTCAGAATTAGCCATGCGCCAAGCCATAAGGCAAGGTTCACCAAAGGGCCTGCCAATGCAGCCAAAGCAAACTGGAGATGGGTGCCATGGCCGCTTATGCCTACATAGCCTGGAACAAAAAGCATAAATCCGAATCCGGTAAGCTTGGATAGAACAGCTAGTGCCCCTAAAATCAGCGTAAAAGTCTGCCTGTAAAAGGCATAGAATATGGCATTCAAACCGAAGCTTACGGCAACAAACTTATGGGCAAGCTCATGCACTATAATCGCAGGCGCTGTAGCTAAAATGGCGAATTTCAGCCCTTCCAAATCAAACCCTCTGTAATGCGCCAGCGGATCATAATTTTCCCTCCTTGAAGGGATTATATCAGAAAATATGTACCCTACAAAAACCGTCATCGCAATCAAATCTATTATTTCGCTAAATGTTATTATCGGCATTCAATTTTGGCAGTTTTATTGCTTATTAAATTTATTGATTGGTCATGGCAGATGGTGCAAAAATTAATATACAACAAAATTTTCTAGTGTTCCATGACAGATTTAGTTGCATGCTTATCCTCGGGGGAGAAGAGCAGGGCGCACGTTGCCAAGCTAATAGAAGGGCAGGATTGGAAAAAGATATTTTTAGTAACAGATGAGCATGGAATGAGGAACTTCAAGCCGGCAAAAGAAGCTGATTTCATCGTTGTTGATTTTCAAAAGCCTGTTTTTCAGCTGATAGAAAACATAAGAAATGGGCTTCATGGCAAAATATACGACTTTGAGGTTGCCCTGAACCTTGTTTCAGGAAATGGCAAGGAGCACATGGCTATCCTGTCTGCCTTGTTAAAATTGGGAATAGGCGTAAGGCTGGTGGCTGTGACAAAAGAAGGGATAAAAGAATTGTAATCACGTCCTTAATTCCAGACCCATTTCCCTAATATAGCTGGAAATTTTATCAACTAGCGCCTTGTTCATAATCTTTTTTCTTTTCAATAATTCTTTTCTGCCGTAACTAATCAAATCATCTGTTGTTTTAATATGAAGCGCTGTTAACAGCAAATCAATAACTCTTGGCCCCAATCCGCCGTATTTTTTTGTTTTGGCCATAGGGGTGATTTCAAGAGGCATTTGGTGCAAATCTCTGCCGCTCTCGACAAATTCCCTAAAGCGGTAATGGCGATAAAGCTCATAAGCTGCCCTTTCTAAGGAGGCATAACCGTTTTGGGGCGTGAATGAGAGCATGCCTGCTATATCTGGAATGCCAACGCCTAAAGAAGCTGCGCTTGCAACAATCCTGTCATTTCCAATCAGAATTCCAGAAATATCGCCTGAGATGTCTTTGTCTGAACCATGGTACAATCTAATAAGTTCTCTGAATTTAATCCTAGGATAAAGGTATAAAGGATAAGATGCCATTATAAAATTTATTTCTCTTCAATCTTCGCCATTTCCTGCGCTTTCTCTGCTGTCAGGTTGTAGACTTCATCATAGAAGTTTTCCTTGAAAGTGCCCGGACCTTTTGATTTTGAAGCTGCCAGCTCCCCTGCAATCCCAAAGCATGACAAGGCATATGCGGCTGCTTTTGCATAGTCTTTCTCAACTCCTGCAAACGCCCCTATTATTGAGGCTGCCATGCATCCTGTTCCTACCATCGAGCCCATCATTGGATGCCCATTATTGACCATGTAGGTTTTGATTCCATCGGTTACTATATCCTGCTTGCCAGTTATAACAACCGTTGATTTTGATTTGCTTGCCAAGTCTTTTGCAACATCGACAAGGTTTGCCTCAATCTTTGTTGATTCTACGCCTCTTGTTGTGACATTCATTCCGGCCAGCTTTGCTATTTCTGAGGCATTTCCCTTTATTATGTCAATTTTGATTTCTTTTAGCAATCTTAATGCCTCATCGTCCCTTAATCTTGTTGCTCCAACTCCAACTGCGTCCAAGACAACAGGTATGCCTTTTTTGTTTGCGCTTTTTCCCGCAACTATCATTGAGTCTATCAATTCAGGAGTCAAAGTCCCTATATTCAAAACCAAAGAGGAGGCTATTGCTGCCATATCCCCGGATTCCTCCTTTGCATGGGCCATGACTGGCAATGCCCCAAAAGCCCTAGTCATGTTTGCGCAGTCATAGATTGTAACCCAGTTTGTAATGTGATGGACTAATGGCTTGTTGTTTCTTACCTTTTCAAAAGTTTCTGATATCATGGTTTTTTAGGAGTTAAGCGGCATTTTTAAATGTTCCCACAAATTATTTAAACACACAACAAAACTCAAATTTTGGGGTGATTTTTGAATGATAAACAGCAAAGTTAGAGAAATAGATGTAACGAGGGCAATTATTGGGAATTTTGCAAAAGATTTTATGGATTATGCGGAATCAGATGTCCTAATTGTCGGCGGAGGGCCTGCAGGAACAACAGCAGCCTTACTGCTCGCAAGAGAAGGCGTTAAGACGCTTATAATAGAAAAGGATGTCAAGGCCGGAGGCGGAATGTGGCAGGGCGGAATGCTATTTCCAAAGATTGTTGTTGAAGAGCCGGCAAATAAATTTCTGGAAGCATTCGGCATAAAGCTGGAAAAGCAGGGAAATTTGTACGTAGCAGACAGCTATTATGTTACCGCAAAGCTTCTTGCGCAGGCATTCGAGCACGGGGCAAAAATGCTTAATTCTGTCAAGGTGCAGGATGTAATGTACAGGGATGACGGCTTGCACGGGCTTGTGATAAACTGGACACAAGTCGCTCATTTGACCGCAGAATGCATTGACCCATTGGTTTTGGAAAGCAAGATTGTGATAGATGCAACCGGCCATAATGCAGAAGTGTGCAGGATTGTCAATGAAAAAATCAAGCCAATCAAAGGCGGCTTTGTCGGGCATGAAGGCTCGATGTGGGTCGAGAAAGGTGAAATTGCTACAGTCCAAAACACAAGGGAAGTATTCCCGAACCTGATTGTTGCAGGAATGGCGGCAAACTCTGTCAATGGATTGCCAAGAATGGGACCAATCTTCGGCGGAATGTTCCTGAGCGGAATAAAAGCTGCAAAGCTTGCTTTGGAAAAAATAAGAAACGGAAAGTTCGAGAAGAACAACATTTCCGCAGAGGTTATGGCTGCAATAAGCAATTAATTTTTTATTTTTTAAATTCTATTTTTATTTATTTTTTGAGATTTTTATTGCTCTAAATGGTAAATTTATTAAATAATTCATAATTTCTTCAATAGATGATGCCTACGCTTGATGAAAGAGTAAATAAAGATGAATGTTTGGTAACGGTCATAATGCCGCACTGGGAAAAATCCCTTCCATATATTGAAGAGGCTATAGATAGCATCGCTGCTCAAACTTTTTTGGACCGGGTCGGCAGTGTTGATCTTAAGGTAGTGGATGATGGAAGCTCTGGCCATGAATACAAAATGTTGAGGAGGATTGTTGCACAACACCAGGAAACCCATAGAGGAAGATTTGCGAATTTTACTCACCATTCATTTACACGCGGCGGAAAAAACATAAATCTTGAAAGGATAAAGCCGCATATCGATGAAAGAAGCAGGTATATTTTAGTCGCAGACTCTGATGATGTTTTTGCTCCTCAATTTTTAACAGTCCTATTTGAACATCTTGAGCAGCAGCGTGCAACAGACCCAAATGTAGTCGTATCGTATTGCAACAGCTTGCTTATAGACGAACATGGGTTTTGTTGCGGAGCAGGAACTGCGCCTAATTTTGACAGGGCTACATATCTTAGAGAAACTGATACTGAAGAATCAAATTACATCCCGGGCAATGCTCTTAGAGTTACGAAAAGATTTATGGATGGCAAACCAAAAGATTTTGAACCTAATAGAGATAAGCATAAGAGATTCGTAGCTGAACTGGGCGAAGACGGAATAGCATCGCGTGCTGATGGCAGGCATTTCTTTTACAGGCAGCATGCAGACCAAATGTCGGGACATATGGACCAATTGGCAGAGGATCCTAGATACGGACCGTGTGGATTTTTTGACCAATGGCCTCAAGGCGAGAGGAAACCTCATTGGCGAGAATGGCTCGCCCTGCAGAGAGAAGAACAAACCAGGCTTCTGAGCCTTATGCCAAATGCAGACACTATGGGTTGGCAACGATACAGGCCTCGACCAAACCACCCATTAAATGCATAATTTTTATTGTTGCCTCATCCTTTTTCACTCAAATAAACCCAATATCCGGCTTTTTTTGCAATCACCTTCACGTTTCCAAAAACTTCTTCCATCTTTTTGCTTAAGGTTTTTCCGCCCTTGTTATGCCTGGCGACTATCTGCAGATTTCCGCCTTGTTTTAAATGGTTTTTTGACTGCCCTATCAATTGAAAGCACAATTCCTTTCCTGCTGTTTGAGGCGGATTTGAGATTACAACATCAAAATCATTGCACTTTATTTTTTCGTACAAATTTCCCTGGTGAATCTCGGCTTTGGCATTATGTAATTCAACATTTTTTTCCGCCAGCATTACTGCCCTTTTGTTTATGTCGGTCATCACAACAGCTGCATCAAAAAATTTTGCAGCAGCTATCCCCAAAATGCCAATGCCGCAGCCCACATCCAATATTTTTGAATTGTTTTTAATCCGCATATTTTCCGCAAGAACCAAAGTTCCCCTGTCAATTTTGCCTTTTGAAAAGACTCCGGATGCAGTGTAAAACCCGAATTCATTTCCTTTAATCTTTTGCCTTATTTTTTTTATTTTCAGGTCTGATTTTTGCTCTGCAGAATAATAATGCTCCATTTTATTCAAATATGGTTTATTTAACTTAAACAATCCTTAAACATTGGTCTCAGACTTATTAATTTTTACAAAGATTAACAAATTATATTTCTTCCTGCTCCATCAGCCCGTACAAGTTATACAGTATCCTGTCAACGCCCTTTACCAAATCAAACCCGTTTCCCTCCACCACAATGCAGTTGTTATTATAATAAGCTCTGAATTTTTGGGATTCCCTTACATACAGCACAAGCTTGCCTGTGTCAGAGCAGGTAACTATCGGCCTTTCAATGCATACATAAGTTTCATTCCTGTCACAAGCACCTATTGGGAATTTTTCAAATACTTTTGTCATGTGGGCTTCGAAATCGGCAACTGCCAAAGCCACCATTGAAAAATCATTTCCCGTGGGATTAAATGTGGCATAAAATTGGGTTTGGTTGTCAAAAAACTGCCTGTCCAAGTTTCCTTCTATAACTATGCCCTGCACTTCTCTTGGCGAGTATCTCAGGGCCATGCTGTAAACCTTTGTGCCTTTTGGAGATTTTAATTGAACATGCCAGACATTGTCAAATTTCACAAAGCTGTAAACTCCATTATAGACATAGCCCTGCTCGGGCTTGAGCTTGCCCTGAAGGTTTAAGACATGCAGGTCCTCAAGTGTTTTCGGCTGCTCTTTATAAAAGACAGAGTAAGAGATGATGGCTATCAGCGCGATTATTATCAAAGCAATGCCTATAATCAGCGGCTTGTCGGAAGATTTTGGCTCCTCAGGCTCCGGCTTGTTGGCCTGCTCAACCTTCCCGTCAAATTTTTTCATTTCCGATTCAAGCTTTTCTTTTTCCTT
>JACQSQ010000051.1 GCA_016211245.1 Candidatus Woesearchaeota archaeon | reverse complement strand
GTATTTATACTATAGATACTCTTGAGAAATACTGCCCAAAAATAATCGATGAGGAATTGACGAGGGATTTCGAGATAGATTTGGAAAAAATCAGGGAAAGGGAGATGAAAAAAGAGGATTTGCTGAGGATTGAGCAGGAAGAGCACAAAAAATTTCACAGGAGGATTATTTATGTGTTTGTGGTCATGATGATTATGCTTTTTGGAGGAGCGACTTTTTATTATTATGTTGAGGGTTTCCGCTATATAGATGCATTATACCTTTCAGCGGCCACCATGACAACAGTGGGCTATGGGGACATAACGCCCCAAACAGACTTTGGCAAATTATTTACGGTTGCATACGTGTTTTTTGGGGTTGGAATCGCGCTATACGGCCTGTCAGTTATAGCCACCCATTTTGTCGAGGTTAGGGAGGAGTTCTGGCTTGAAAGGCTTGGAAAAATAAGGATTAGGCACCGCACGGGAACATTATGGGAAAAAATAAAAAATGCCTTTAACTATAAGCCGGATTTGATTGTTGGCGAGTACGAAAACTCCGTCAGCGCAAAAAAGAAGTCAAAATAATCACTTGACCAAAATAGCTGCTTTTCCCGGGAACGACTGCCTCGCTTTCGCTTCGTCTGACTTTTCTGCAAGTGCAATCTCAATTTTGCAGCCGAACTCGCTCTCGTAAATCTTCACGGCATCCTTCAGCGCGCTGAGCTCAGCCTCCTGTTTTAGCTCAAGCTGCGGTATCCTGTTTGGGTCATTTACAAGCCTTGGAACCATCTTGCTTATTTCGGCCCCGTGCGGTTTAAGGGAAGTTGCCATTAATTTTTTAAGTATATCTCCTGTGTTTCTCGTTTCATTCAGCACTTCTCTTAGCATTTTTACGAATTCGTATTTCCATTTTTCCGGAACAAACAAGGTTATTTTTGAAGCCTTTCCGATTTTTGTTAATTTTAATATTTCAATTATATCTTTTCGTGCAGTGTCGGTAATTTGTGCTATCATCTCGGCTTCCTTGTCTATAAGCTTTTCATTGAACTTGGGCCATTCGGAAATTGATACAAAATCCTTTTTTCCCAATAAATTCCATATTTCCTCTGAGACAAAGGGGCAAAAAGGGCTCAGGACTTTTGTCTGTATCTCAATGAACTCATTCAGCAGATGCTGGTTTATTTCTTTTCTTTTTATGTACTCTTTCAATAATCTCTGCATCTGGAAAAATAATTTTTCAAAGGCAGTCCTGAAAAGCATATCATCCATTGCCTCGGTTCCCTCCTTTAATGACCTGTGAATGCCTGACAGTAATATCCTGTCCGCTATGCTTAATGGCGTTTTTGATGATTTCTTATAATTTTTAGCCGCAAATTCAAGCCATTGCTCCAGCTTCTCCCCTACGGATTTTGCATTGTTCAGGTCGAAATTCGGGTCGCTCAGGCCCTCGCCCCCGAGCACAAGGCCCGCTCTCGTGACATCGGCAGAGTATAAACCTATTATCTCCCTTATTGTGTAAAAATTGCCCTTGCTCTTGCTCATCTTGTCCCCTTCGACAAGCAGCCACCCGTTTACGCTGAAAGCTTTCGGCCAGTATTTTTCAGGGAATATCGCCGTGTGGTTGAAAAGGCAGAAGGTGAGGTGGTTTTGTATCAGGTCCTTTCCGGAGCTTCTTACATCGAAAGGGTACCAGTATTCAAATTCTTTCTTCATCAATTGCAAGTTTTTGTTTTTCTCCCCGCCATTTTCGTTGCCCAGAAAAATATAGTCAAACAATCCGTCATCAATCTCATCTTCAGGGATTTCTTTTATCAGGTGTGCAATAGTATAATAAGCCATGTAAATGGTGGAGTCGGACAGGGACTCTATGACCCATTTCTCATCCCATGGCAGCTTGGTTCCCGTCCCGTGAAGGTGCGTGCAGGCCCAGTCATTCAGCCAGGCAATGACATGCTCAAAATTAGTTCTTACCAATTCGGGATATAATCTCATTTGAGCTAGTGATTTTCTTACCTTTTCCTTCCATTTCTTATCGCCATATTTTAAAAACCACTGGTCTGATACCATCTTGATGGTGCACTCTGTAAGGCACCTGCAGACAACTTTTCCGGTAAGCTCATAAAACATTACAGCATCGTTTGCTTCAATTAAATCATTATTTATCACACCTTGAGCTTTAGGCACAGAAAGCCCTGCATATTTCCCGCAGTTGTTCTTCATAACTCCTTTCCTGAATACGGTCCTGTTCAATTCCCCTTTGGCTTCCTCTATTTTATCTTTGTCTTGCGGGGATTTTATTTTATATTTGTCAATCATTTCCTGCCCGAGGTTTTCTCCCATGCCTGGAACATTAATTATGGATATTGGCTTTAGCTTCCTGATAACCTCTTCATCCAGATTATATTTTTTAACAATCTCAGGATGCGCCTGTATGTGCTGAATTTCAGCCAAATCAACAGGATCTTCAAGCGCAGAATAAACAATGCCAGAGCCTACATTTGCATCAATAAACCATGCAGGCGCAATGTAAAGCTCGTAGTCAACTAATGGCCCTTTAGCCCATTTGCCTATCAGCTCTTTTGATGTGATAGTCCCAATCACTTCAGGCTTTTTATACTGGTCTTCTATTTTATTTACTGCTTCTTGTCCGACAACCCATTTTTCATCTTTGACTTTTACTATATTATAAGTAGCATCAGGATCCACCCAAATATGAGTTTGCCCAAGAAGGGCATCTGGCCTGGTAGTCCCAACCATCAATACCAAATCAGAATTTTTTAATCTGAACTTAACCCATATGAAATCTTTTGGTGTTTCCCCTTCCCCCTCAACTCTGTCATGGTCGCCTATAGGCATCTTGTCTTTTGGGCACCAAACAACTGGATGGGACCCTTTGTCAATAAGCCCTTTTTCCTTTAATTTTCCGAACTGCCACCTTATGAACTTGTCATATCTTGGATTCAAGTCAGTTGTTATGAAGCTGCGCCTCCAGTCAACGCTTGCCCCAAGCCTTCCCAAATCCTGCTTTGCTGCCGGAACAAATACATCAATCCAGTGCTTTACGTCAGAAAATTTTTTTATTTCGCTCCCAGTAAAGCCAAGAGACTCAAGAATCTTTATCTGCTTCGGCTCATTCTCCTTTATTCTTTGGGCTGCAGCCCATACAGGAGTTCCAGTGCAGTGCCAGGCCTGCGGGAAAAGCACATTGTAGCCCTGCATTCTCTTATAGCGCGCAAAAACATCGACCCTTGTAACAGAAAAAGCATGCCCCAAGTGGAGGTAGGAATTTATGTAAGGGTATGGGAAGTTTATGAAGAACTTTTTTCTTTTGTCGGGATTGGCTTCAAATATTTTGTTTTCTTCCCACTTTTTCTGCCATTTCTTGGATATTTCGCTGAAGTCTATCATTATAGAGAAAGATTTATATTCAATTTTTAAACATGTCGATAAATTTTCCCTCTAGTTACTAAATAATGGTTGTGGACAATAAGCAAAGCAAATTATGGAAAATTTTCGAGCATGCTCAAAAACCAACAGTAATGTGAGTGTTGGTTAGGCTCCGCCATATTACAAAAATTTTTAACTGGTGGTTTTTGACATTTTGCCTGATGAAGCAGAAAACAATCGGAGTTCTGGCGATTTTGGCTGCCAGCATAATGTGGGCCATCGAGCCAATATTCGGAAAATTGTCTTATTTCAATTCAGATTTTCTTCACACGTCCGCAATTAGGGCCGCTTTTGTCGCTTTGATAGCGCTGCTTTATGTTTTTATAACAAACAAAGGCAATTTGAAAGTAAACGGGAAACAATTTTCAACAATAATTTATGTTGGAATTGTGGGCACAGTCTTTGCGGATTTGATATACTTTTACTCCTTTACAAAAATCCCGGTGGTCAATGCCGTCCTGATAGGGCACATGCAGCCGATTTTTATCGTTCTGATGGGCTTTTTTATTCTTAAAGAGGACAAACTTACAAAATTTGATTATCTCGGTATTTTATTGATGATTATTGCCGGCTTGATTATCACAACAAGGACATTGGAAAACCTATCCATGCTGAAATTGGGCGCTTACGGAGATTTTCTGGTGTTGCTGGCGGCAATTGCATGGGCAACAACTACAATAGCGATGAGAAAATATTTGAGGGATATGAATGCAGGAGTAGTTGTATTTTATAGGTTCTTGATAGCCTCTTTATTATTTGCAATTTATTTGCTTTATACATCTTCAATAGCCATCTCAAACATTTACCAGATTTTGGTTGGTGTAGTAGTCGGTATAGGAACGATTCTATATTATGAAGGATTGAAAAGGCTGAAAGCAGCCCAAGTCGGAGCCTTAGAGCTTTCAACCCCATTCTTTGCGGCAATTTTAAGCTTTTTTATTTTGGGAGAAATTACAACTTTTATGCAGATTATTGGGATTGTTTTATTGTTTGTGGGAGTTTATTTCCTGTCAAAACATGAGGAATCAATTTAAAACTTCCACATTCAATTTCTCGAACAGCCTGTCAAAAGTTGCAATGAATTTTATCTGAACCAAATCCATAATTGCCTGGCTGGTGCAATCAGTAAAGCTAAATGGCTCATTTGACGAATTAAATATTTGGAATGCCGCATCGAAAAGATGCCTGTCGCACTGAACCATAAAAACGCTGTCAAGAATTTGTTTTCCTAAAGCTTGTGCTTTTTCTTTTCCGAACTTTCTAAGCGCCACTGACACAGCTTCATCAAAAATATGGTCTGAAGTGATTGCTTGGCCAAATTCGTTCGCATCGATTTTCTCTGCTAATATCACAGCCCTTTTATGATGCACATCATTTTCATTATATAGGGCCAGAAAATAACCGGCATCTAGAAAAACAGCCACTAGCCTCACCGATAAAGTATAGAGTCTATTTGCTCGCTGACAAGCCTTGTTTTAGCCCCTCCTCTGAATGACTTCCACTTTGACAATGGCAACAATGGCTTTCTTGATTCGGAAATCCATTTCTCTATTGCTAGAGATAATGCTATTCCGACTGGCAGCTTTTTTCTTGCGGCTTCTGATTTTAGCTCGCTGAACGCTTCTTCGTCAACATTCTTTATCGTAACCTGTATTTTTGCCATAAGGTAAAACAAGTACAACTTGTATTTAAATGTATCGCTGTGAAATTAGGAAAAATTATATAGTAGATATTTGAAATTAACAGTAGATGAAAAATAAACAAGAAGAAGCGAATTGGTTCTGGGATTTAACGACAAGATGGTGGTTTTTCCCTGCGTTCGCTTATCTGCTTTCTTTTTTATTTTTGCTGATTTTTAATAGAGATTATCTTTTTTATTATGATTTATCTTGGGCTTTGTGGGTAACTTTTGGAT
>JACQSQ010000049.1 GCA_016211245.1 Candidatus Woesearchaeota archaeon | reverse complement strand
GTAAAATATCTTATTATATAAGAAAAATAAATTTTATAAGCCTACTTAGTCAAAAACCGTTAAGTCAAGTTATTAATTATGGATTATATTTAGAAAAAATCCAGCCAATCATGGCTTCGACGATCAAATACCCATTTCATTCGCATTTGCCCTACTCGGCATTCCCTTGCAATTCCTGCCTCGTCTCGCCATGGCTGGATTTTTCGTACCCAACAGACGAATGCGAGCGAACTCGCTTCGCTCGCAAGTCACTGGCGGCAAATCGAATGCAGAGGAAAAATCCGCTACGCAGTTTCGGATTTTTCCTTTGTGAGTAGGCTTTTCAGTGAGCTGTGAGCGAGTTCGTGTGACTTGTGAGGTGAGTTCGAGCGGACATCACTCACCATTTGTCAGCTCACTCGCATTTCACTGAAAAGCCGTGTTTGCCTGCCATTATTGTTGGGCATATACCCTACAAGTTTACTTTACAAAAACATAACTTATTAAATAAATTTAATTTTATTGACAAAATGAAGCATACCGTTAAAGTAACTATCGCTTTGGCCTTTTTCTTCTTTTTGGCGCAGATTGTAGGTTTGCTAATAGTCAATCAGTATATTGACCATAAAAAAACTGCTGAAGCAAAAACAGTTGTTCTGAAAGACCTTCCTTACGGGCTTGAAAGGCCGCAAGTGGAAAACCAATCAACATCATTCCTCTACATTGCAGCTGCAATCCTGATAGGGACTTTGCTGCTGCTGGCCATAGCAAAAACCAACATAACCCTGCTTTGGAAGCTAATCTTCTTTTTCTCTGTGTCCCTAACTTTGTCTATAGCGCTGGCAGCTTTCATACACCCTATAGCCGCAGGCGCATTTGCTTTGGCAATATCATTCTGGCGCCTGTACAGGCCAAATCCAATAATCCACAATGTTTCAGAAATATTTGTTTACGGAGGATTGGCTGCCTTCATGGTCAACATATTCAACCTTTTTGCAGCATTCATGCTGCTCATTTTGATTTCGATTTATGATTACATTGCTGTTTACAGGACAAAGCACATGGTAAAGATGGCTGAATTCCAGTCAAAGTCAAGAGTATTTGCTGGGCTTTTCATACCTTACCAAAGGGAAAAAGCCCAAAAAATTACAAGACTCAAGCCCATAAGGTCAAAGAAGCCAAAAGGCTCGATTGCGGTTCTTGGCGGCGGCGACATAGGGTTCACATTGATTTTTGCGGGAGTTGTGATGAAAGACCTTATGCTCCAAAATCCAGTCCTGATCGGGTTTCTGAAAGCCTTAATAATCCCGGTTTTTGCTACTCTTGCTTTGTTATTCCTTCTTTTCAAAGGCCAGCAGGACAAATTTTATCCGGCAATGCCTTTATTAAGCTTGGGGTGTTTTGTCGGGTATTTTGTTGTGTGGCTGGTTTAGAAAGATTTTTATATTAGTTATACATGTATAACTACATGATGGAAATAAAAGTCAAAACAAAGAAATGGGGAAATTCAATAGGAATATTGATACCCAAAGAAGCGGCCAAAAAAGAAAACATAAAGCCAGATCAGGAAATTACTGTCCTGATTAGCGCAAAGCCTATAACAAGAGGAAAAGACATTTGGGGAACGATGAAGTTTTCCAAATCAACTGAAGAACTGATGAGGGAGGTGGATAAGGAATTAGATTTCGGCTTCTAAAATGTATTTTTTCGACACCTATGCAATAATGGCATTAATGGAAAAGAACCCCAATTACGATATATTTAAGGATATTAAAATAATAGCATGTGTGATGAATATAGGCGAAATTTATAACATAATTCTGAGAGAAAAAAGCAAAAATGCGGCAGATGAATGGTTTAGCAACATAAGTTTCGAGCTTTTGGAAATTACTCCGGAAATTATTGTTAAAGCGGTTTATTTCAAGCATTTAAACAAGAAAAAAAATATTTCCTCTACAGATGCAGTTGGATATATCTTATCTTTGAAGCACAATTTGAAATTTCTCACAGGCGACAGGCAATTTGAAAATTTGCCTAACGTAGAATTTGTAAAATAAACAGATAACCTTATAAAACATTAAATCCTTCTCGTCAATGGAGGGCTCTGCCGGGAAGCTAGCACTCTCCTGTCAGCGCAAACGTGCTTAGGCGCGGTGAAGCCTGGGAAGCAGCTTTGGCTGTTGCAGCATGGTCTTGCTTCTGGCGTCGAAGCCATGTCCCGTTGAGCTGTTGTTTTTGAAAATCCGTCAGGTCTGGAAGGAAATCAACCGCGAAATCGGTTGACGCTTTGCGGGGCATAAAGCCCCGAGAGCTCACTACGTTCGCAAAAGTTGACCTAAGGCAGCGGTAATCTTGGGCAATGGCGTTAATGGAAAACAGGGTGGAGCTTGAAGCAGGGTAACCATCTGCAATTGCTTTTGCCCATTTTCGGGCGCGCCCTCCGCTTTTAACATTAAACCATTATTCTCCTAAAGTGGTCAAACCCGCTTTCAATATTCATTTTTTTTCCGTTTCTGACTAATTTAATGCTGTATTTTTTATCTATAATCTCCCCAATAACCCTAACAT
>JACQSQ010000050.1 GCA_016211245.1 Candidatus Woesearchaeota archaeon | reverse complement strand
TTAAATTCATCAAAAATAAAAATTATAAGACATGATAGCAAATAACTTGCAATTAATTCAGCGGCGTATATACTCCATATTAATTTTAAGCTGCCATTTTGTATTAAATATTCTGATGTAGCGAGATATAAGATGCTGTAAAATTTTATAAAATAATGGCATTGCGCACCTTCAAATTGAATAACATACTGGCACACAGTATAGTCTTTTACAGGAACTCCAATAATCAACGAAAACAAAATAAGGATAATTAATGCCATCAAAATTTTTACAATTTTTGGTCTAAAAAATTCCTTTAAATTTCTCATTTTCAACACAACACCTTCTTCAATTGATTTGTCTTAATCGCATTCTTTATCTCCAAGGCTATCCTTCTTCCTGTTGACATTGGAACATTATACTTTAGGGCTGTATATGGGGAGCCTTCAATGTACGGATTTGTCCCGGCAACTATTCTTGCTGAAATCTCGAAAACATAAATCTCTTCTTCAGGAGTCAAAATAGTCTCAAGGCAGAATGGGCCGAATAATCCTGGAGGCGCTAATTTCTGTGACTGCTTTACAACAGCCTCGCCCATCTCAATTAATCTGGGCAAAAATGATTCGCGGACAACAACAGGTATGTTGCCAACTATAACATAACTTGGGTCTAATTTCGGAAGCAATATCTGGTCTCTGGCAGTTATTCTTCCCAATGAGTCTACATTGCTTTCATACCGTATGTCCATACCCATTATTTCTATTTCATTTGTCAAAGAAGAGTAAAAATAATGTATAAACAATGGAACTCCAATTATATACTCCTGTAAAACATACTTTCTTAATTTGTAAGGCTTAATCTTTTTGTTGAAATCCTTTTCATCTTTAGCCAAGAAATATCCTCTGCCCCCTTCTGCGCCCATAAATTTGACTATTGCCAGCCTGTCAATGTCTTTGGGGCTTTTAAACAGCAGAGGCACTTTAAGCCCGGAATTCACAAGCCATTGCCTTTCCAGATTCCTGTCGGATTCCCACTTGAGGATTTTCTTGTTGCCAAAATAATTGACTTTTAGCTTCTCAACTTCCTCATAGCCCATATAGGTTACAAAAGAGCCATGGGGTATGACAATAGCATTCTTTTTTATAAGCTGATTTTGTATTTTTGGGAAATCCTTGTAAGAATTAATGCTTATTATCTCATCTGCCGCATTAAACATCTTGTAAGGCCTTTCAGAACCCTTTTTGCATACGGCAATAGTTTCAAAGCCTTCATCATGCGCTCCTTTGAATACCTGTAAAGCAGAATGAGAACCAATTGTTGCTATTCTATATTTCGGTTGTGCCATATCATAGTGAAGAGAGTGCTGTATTTAAATTTTACTACCCCAAATCTAATCAAAGACATTATTTACTATATAGAAGAAAATAATAAGATTTAAATCGCAAACTTTAAATAAAAATCTCCATTCCAAGCGGTTATGGCAAAGCAATCCTACAATCCCTCAAACATCGCAGTCATCGGCATGGAGTGGGGAGACGAGGGCAAGGGCAAAATTATAGATTTCTTGGCTGAGAAAGCCGATGTTGTCGCAAGATTCAACGGCGGCAATAATGCAGGCCACACAATCGAGGTTGGAAACAATAAATTAGTTGTGCATCTTGTCCCGTCCGGTGTCATGTACAAAAATAAATTGAAAATTATCGGAAATGGGCTGGTTGTTGATCCGAAAGTCCTGCTTGGTGAAATGAAAAACCTCGATAAAAACAAGATAAAAATAACGCCTGACAATCTGGCGGTCAGCGAAAATGCCCACGTGATTCTTCCCAAGCATATTGAAGAGGACAAAAAAGCAGGGGGCACAATAGGTACAACAGCAAGGGGAATCGGGCCTGCATATACAGATAAGGCTGCAAGAATCGGGCTGAAAATGTACGAGCTTATAGATGATACCTTATTCAAGAAGAGGTTCGGTGATGAAGAGTCCTATCAGGAATATAAAGAATATGCACGGGCATTAAAGCCGTATATAACTGACACTTCGGCATTGATGAATAATGCTCTGGACAAGAATTACAGGATTCTTTTCGAGGGGGCTCAAGGAACTTTGCTTGATGTAGACTTTGGCACTTATCCGTTTGTCACATCTTCAAATGCAACTGCAGGAGGCATCTGCACAGGGCTTGGGATTTCCCCTAAAAAAGTCCAAAGCGTTTTGGGAGTGTGCAAGGCATACAAGACAAGGGTCGGCATGGGACCTTTTCCTACAGAGATAATGGGCAACACCGCAGAAAAGCTCCAAAAAGTTGGAAAGGAGTTTGGCGCAACAACAGGAAGGCAAAGAAGAGTCGGATGGTTTGATGCTTTGATAGGAAAATACGCCGTCATGGTTAATGGGATTGACTCAATTGCCTTGACAAAGCTTGATGTCTTGACCGCAGTCGACAAATTAAAAATATGCGTCGCTTACAAGTATAAGGGGAATATCATAAACAATTTCACGACAAACATGAAAATACTTCAGAACTGCCAGCCAGTCTATGAGGAATTTGACGGATGGTGGGACGACCTGACAAAAGTCAGGACTTATGACAAGCTGCCGAATAATGCAAAGAAATACTTGAGAAGGATTGAAGAATTGTTGAAGGTTCCCATTTCCATTGTTTCTGTTGGACCGAGAAGAGAGCAAACTATAGTTACGAGAAGTGAGTTTTTGTTTTGATTCGATGTATGATCACTTTAAAAAACAAGAGGTGATATTAAAAATAAATGTGTCAAAATTTGAATTTGTGAGAATATGGTCTTTTCAAAAAGAACACTCGAGGATATGGTTAATGAATCGGGTCCTATTTCTATTCGAGAGGTTGATGAAATTTGCGAGCTTGATTTATTAATTAGGTATCCTCCTGAAGATTTAAGCAAAGTCGAAGGCAGTTTATCGCAACTTCGAAAGGTTATATCCAATTCTATATGGATGTATGACTTGCACCATGTTGCAGGTTTTATTTTCCGGTCTGGTGCGTCATTTAATGATGTTAAAAAATTTCTTTATGGTAGTAGTGTGAAACGAAGCCCTGTGTTTCTGGCGTTAGAAAATGCATTTTATAGGGGAACTAAGGTTCCTTTTATTCATCCAGTAACAATAAGGTATTTTTCAGGTGGAAGTGGAGTGATTGTACAGGTCAATGATCACGCGGCAGGATTTAATTTTGAAGAAGTCTTAAGAAAAGTTGGATCTGGAGAACGTTATTTTAAGAGGGAAGGTCATGGATTCAGGACTTATGGTATGGATCATTTGGAGGTCTCATTCCAAAATAACGGAGCAATTGTAAACATAATGTATAAGTGGGCTTTTCCCGCCAGGTCAATTGAAAAAAGAGAGCCTTCTCAACAAGTATCATAGTAGTCAGGATAATTTTTCAGTAAACCGACTTCCGAGGCTATCCCAATCGCAGCAAGCTGTGGGGTTAGACCCAACGAAGAATCTAAAAAAATTATATTCAAATCTTCTCCACGACTAACTTCCCTTTCTCAACCTTAAGAACAACCTCGTCTTTCTCTCCAAACTTTGCAATATCTGTTACAATCTTGGGCAATAAGATTCTTGAAGCCCTAAAATCAAGGTTTGTGATTATCTGCTGTGCTATCTCGCCGCTTAATCCAAGGTCCTCAAATATTTTCAAGGTTGCCTCATCCCTGTCCATTGCCGAAAATATCTCGGACTTTTCAAACAGGTATTTTGCGATCTTGTCGGCAACATTAATTCCTGTAGCTCTTGTTATTCCCTGCAGTCCTGGAGATAAATTCACTTCAATAACCAAAGGTCCTTTCGCGCTTTCAAGCATGTCAACGGCGCATATGTCTGCGCCAACCGAAATGGAAGTGTCTATTGCAATTCTTTTTGTCCTTTCATCCAAAACTGTGGATTCTCCTGTTCCGCCTGCATGTATATTTGCCCGCAGCTCGCCCTTGACTGCTTTTCTTTTCATTGATGCAACAACCTTGTCCCCAACAACCAGCGCCCTTACATCAACTCCGCCCGTCTCTATATATTCCTGAATCAAAAATGGCTGCTTTAATGCAAACAATGCATCAAGCATTGACGAGGCAGCGGCATAGCTTTCGGCAAACATAACGCCTTTGCCTTGAGTTCCATGCGGAAATTTTAATACAATAGGATAAGTAACCTCATTAAGTATTTTCTTGGCAGCTCTTGTCGAAGAAGCTAGATATGTCATTGGCATTGGAATATTAAAATGCTGCAAGGCAAGATGTGTCAGAAGCTTGTCATGCCCCAAGGTGAATGTCTCAGCCTTTATCGGCATGTAAGACGAATGGTACAAGGTTCTCGTGACAGCCCTCAGGAGCGTTGAATATCTAAATGAGCCTCGGGCGTATATACAACTGTACTGCGGCAACTGCCTTCCCTCATACAGGACATCAAGCTTTCCAACTCCCAAGTTAACTTCAACGTCCCTCAAGTCGATATTGTCAACAGAGTCAAAATAATTTTTCATAGCCTCGACTATCCAAATCGAGCTTTTGCTCCCCAAAGACATTACTGCTGATTTCATACAACCTTTTTCTTCACAAGAAAAAGCTTGACCAAAAAGAACTCGTCAAGCTTGAAGAGGCATAAAGCCTCTATTTTCCCGTGTTTTATTCATTCTTTCATTTTGTCGGGTCTATCAAAAAACCATCTTTCAATATATTCTGCCCTATCAAAATCCTGTATTTCATGTGGGCCCTGTCTGCAAGAGTAAATTCGGATTTTATTTTTTTTCCTGCTAGTTCTATTGTTGCTTCGATTATGGGCCTGAGCTTTGAGCCATGCGCTGACTTTACAAGTTTTGATTTTATCACAGGGCCTAATTTTAGTTCGGCAGCCAAATTTGTGTCAATTGAGCTTTTTGTAGCGCCTGTATCTATCTTGGAAACTACATTTTTCTTTATTCCATCGCAATGCACAGAAACCTTTTCAGCAAGCCCTATAACTATCTTGCCGTCCAAAACCTTGTATCTCCCCATATTAAGGAATATAAACAAAATCGTTTATTAATTTATTGGTTTGAACCTCTATAAACTTATTGCAATCTTATCCCACAAATATTTGTGATATTTTTTGTAATTATCAGCAATTTCCTTGCTTTCAATCACAAAAGCAAAAAAATCCTCACTCCATAGAACATTAGCAGTTTTGTTGCCATAAATAAATACTACATTT
>JACQSQ010000057.1 GCA_016211245.1 Candidatus Woesearchaeota archaeon | reverse complement strand
ATAAGAATGCCCTAAAACCTGCTCCTTGGTCAATAATGCGTAAGTTTTTCCGTTTATTGAGATTGTTGGATATGTAGAGCTGCCAGAATGCAGTGCGTAGGCAGAAGGGATAATATCAAAGAAAGATATTATTTTGTTTTGTACATTGTCTGGATTTTTTTTATTATTTAGTGAGTTTAAATTTAATGTTTTTTCTTCATTGAAATTTGTGGACGGTAGGGCTGGGACTTCCACTTCCGCAGAAGTTTTGAACCCAGACGGCTGTGAAACCACCCGCTTGATAGGCGAGCGCAATTCCAGATTCTGCCACCCTACCGTTATCCACTCTTGGTTCTGATTAGCGAAAGATTTATAAAGTTGACTATACATACTAGTTCTCGGCTGTGAAATTACCTTAACGGGTTCAAATTCCAGATTCTGCGAACCCTTTATTTCTTTTTTATCCGCATTTTCCAAAGAAAGGTATTTAAATAGGTTTTGATTTATACCCATAGTTCGGGTAGACAGTAGAGTTTGTCTGGGTGCTATGGCCAGGCTATGGGACCCGTTTTCTTCTTTTTTTGGATTTATTGAGTTTTCTCCAAAACCTTTAAATAGGGCATTTCCTGTATTGCTGTTATGAGAACCGAAATCAGCAAGTACATTGTCGCGGACAGCGAAATCTGTCATGGCAAGCCAACTTTCAAGGGCACTAGGGTTTTGGTCAGTGACATTATTGAATTGGTTGCTGCCGGGGAAAGCGTAGAAAGCATAATCAGAGGATACCCCAGCCTCACCAGGGAAATGATCAGGGACGCTTTGGAATATGCTGCCAAATCCGTCAGCGGGGAGCAATATGTCAGATTCTCCAAAATTCCTGCTTGACGAGAACATCAGGATAGAGATCAAGAGATTTCTGGAATCAAGGGGGCTTTCAGCAGAATATGCTGCCAAGGGCGCCAAAAACGGCAAATTAGCTTCGCTGGCAAAGGAAAAATCTTTGGTCTTGCTTTCCAGAGACTCAGATTTTCTTAACAAGGCGATGTTTCCGCCAAAAGAATTCTGCGGCATTGTGGTCTTTTTAATCCATCCGCCTACAGTTGAGAAATTAACGCCAGCACTATCCTCTCTTTTAGCCGGCATCAGAGAATTTAAAGGCAAATTATTCATAGTGGATGATGAAGGATTTGAAATTTCTGATTGAGAAAATGCCAAAGGCTTGATATTTCTTTTCTCTTCAATTTTCTTTACAGCATTCCCGCTTATCTCATTCAATCCGCTTAATTCCAATTCTTCCAAATCAACAATATAATAAGGCTCTAAAACATTATTATCACATCTTAATTCCAAAACATCCAAGTCACTTGCTGTAACAGAACTGTCATTCTCTTTCTCAGCATAGCTTGTCCCATTAAAGCCGTAAATGCTCAAATTCCCAGTTCCTGAAGTATTAAACCCTACAATCCAGCTTCCTCCAACAGTCGGATAGCTTTGGACATTAAGCACAGTAATAACAACCTCAAATGTCTGGTTTGAAAGATGCGGAATAACCCATTCAATTTTATCAATCAGCCCATTTGCATTCTTATCAATATACTTGACATTTGAAAACAATGTTCTTGCATCGTCCTGCACCCAGTACAATTTAATCGCATTTTTGGGAACATCATTTAAGGATGTATATGAAAGGACATTTTCATAGGAAGTCTCTGAGATTATCTTTACCTGCTTTGTGTATTCATTTATCCTCTCCTCAATTGCAATCGGCGCTTCTGTCTCGTACTCGACAGTAACCTCGATATTCTCCCCAAGGCTCTCGTTTATCACCAATAGCGGATTTGTTTCATTTATTGATTCTAATTCTTCCGTCAACGCAATTACATTGGAAGTTATTGAACTAAAAACAGCATTCCCGCTTATTGGATTATTATTTGGCAACTGGTTCAGTTCCGATGAGATAGAAGATTCTTTGCCATACAGTTCATTCAATTTTGAATAAATTTCACTCTCAGAAACAGTTGTCTGGTCCACAGCGACAATTACATTCTCTTTTCCGCTTGCCTCTTCAAATATTGAGATCTTTCTCTGGACCTCGGAAAGCTCCTTCTCAAGCTCGTATTGCCCCTTGTCCTTTGTTTCGCCATCTTCAACTATCTTTATCTTCTCGTCTGATATATTCTTCTCAACTGATTCATTGATTATCGTTATTGAAATGTTTGAGGCGCTGCCGGGAAGCGACAGATTTACCGAAGTTATGTTCTCGATGTCAATGATTATCGTCTTTTCCCACTTCACTGGCTTGCCTATCTCAACGACAGGCTTGAAGAACTGCTCGCTGACGTTTATCATGAATACATCAGATACAACTGACAAGTCAGAGTCATTGGCAGCAAAGTAGGTATATCTTATTCCCCTCATTCCCTTGTCCGGAATTATTGTCGCAGTATCCCCGTCAAACGCTATCGTGATGTTGTCAGCCGGATAATAATTATAGCTCAGCTTGTCCCCGTCTTCATCATTGAAGTATTTTGAAAGGTTGATTGTCGCATTTTTGTTCCTTGAAACGTTTATTGACGTTATGTTCTGCAAAAGCTTTGGCGCGTTGTTCGCGACATCTGCCAATAAGGAGTATTTGATTGAATCAATCCTCAGCACCGCATCATCCTCTATCTCAAACATCAGGGTAACGCTGCTTTTGTTAAACCCGGATAACAAGCACGTATCAATGCATTCGTCAAAGAACTCAATTTCCTCCTCAAAGAACTTGACGCTTAAATTGCCCCATGATGAATAATAAATGTCGGATTTCAGGTTATCAGTGCTCAAATTCACGTCATAATAAAGCACTTGCGCAGACACGATATTGTCCTTTCCAGCCCCATCCTTCCCATAGGTTGAATAATAAGCCTCGCTCCAGTTTGATTTGGTTGGCAATAATTCAAAAAACGCGCAGCAATCATTGTTTCCGTTGCAGAAAGTCGTCAAGGTCGCTTCTTTGGCATTATACACTTCCCATCTTGTGCACAGCCTTGTTTCATCGGCATTCCAGCCAAAGGCAGTTCCAGCAACGCTTAAGTCAACAACCCCATTTACGCTTTCCTCTCCATTGTCGTTTGCGTCATAAACAGTGCCTTTGTTATAGGATAAGTTAATGGTTATTGTTTTTGTCTCATTTATTATTGGAGTCTGGTTTGTTTCATTTATTGCCTCTGTCTCATTTAATGGAATTGTAATATTGGAAATTTCAGGCACTATCAAAAGAACGCTTTTAATGGTCAAATTCTTTCCGTCAAATGCAGTGAATACTGTTGAGGCATTTCCAGCAAAACTATCTGCCGGCACCAAGGTCATTATCGCATTTTCAAGGCTTATTGTTATGTTTCCAACCGAGCCGTAATTATAGCTTAAATTATCGCCGTCTTCATCAGCAAAATATTTTGAAAGCTCAATCAAAGTTGTGCCGTTCACCAAGAAACTGCCCGCATCAGAATTCCATTTTGGAGCTTTATTCTCAGCCTTTTCCTTTTTAGCTATGGCTTTTAACCCGACAATCTGGCTTTTGGAATCAATTCCATCAGAGGCAATAAAGGTTATTGTAGTATTGATATTTTTTTCAGTTTCAGGCTCAATCGTCACTATCTCTGAATCGACTGAAATATCAAGCCCTTCAACCTCTGATGCAGAATAAGTCAGTGCATCTCCATCTTTATCAGTAAAGTAATTTGAAAGATTTATTTCAATTGTTTCATTGACTAAAAATTCATCCGGGCCAATCCACTCAGGCTTCTTGTTCTTTTCCTTCTTGTCCTTGTCGCTTTCATTTTTATTCTCATCATCTTCTTTCGTGGCAAATCCTGTAATTAAATTTGATTCATTTGATGAAATGTTTTTATCTTCCTCCAGCCTTGTGCTGTCAAATACCAAATATTTTATTCCATTATTTTCAATGTACACTCTTGCCTTTCCATAGCTTGTGACCCTTCCATCAAGCCTTAACGATTTTAATTCGCCAATATTGTCAGGCTCAAAAGTATAGTTGCCATTTGATGCCACAACCAAATTCAGGTCCTTTGAGTAGCTTGCTTCCTTTATCACAAAGCCCGTTATGGAAGGCCCTAGGAAATACACTCCGGCTGCAGCTATAACCAAAGCTATCAAAAATATTGCCATGTCCAATTTATGCAGCTTATTGCTCAAGTTTCATGCCTCTTTTTTTCTTCACCCTGTCCCATACCGTCCATATTGTCCTGTCATCAAGGTGCAGCATCTCCGCAACCTCATGGTTTGAATAATCAAGGTCCTTGACAAATCCGACTACGCTTTCAAGCGTCGAATAGCTCCTGTTTGAAATTGCGGAAGAAGGAATAATTATCTGCCTGGAAACGTTATCAAAAGAAGACGGCATTTTTTTGCTTGCTTTGGAGTAAGTTGCCCAGATTGTCTTGTTGCTCCTGTTGAGCGATTTTGCAATCTTGGAGAATCTCATCTTCAGGTTCTCCCTCATGAACTTTACAATCGCTTCCAGGGAGCTTAATGCATCATTCCCGAAAACCCCCACCGGAATCATGGCTTCTTTCTTGTGCAGAAGCTCCTGCTCTGAAACCTCATGAATCCTTTTCAGCTCGTCAATGAAGCGGGAGATCAGCTCGATTTTCTCTTCCTTTGAAAGATTCTGGAAGCTAGAGATAATCCTGTTGGCATCCTCGCTTTCAACACCTTTTTTGCCTAACAAATTCTGCCTCTGAATTCGCCCAGAAATCTTTTGGCTCAGAATAAATAGCAGACCAACACTAAAGCCTAAAAACTTTGGTCAGCTAGATAGCAAACCACGGCTATTCGCCTAATATATTTCTGTGGTTGCTATAATTTCAATTCCAAAAAAATCGCAGGGTCATTTTACTCGTTAAAAATTTTGAATAAAATATCCCCAATCTAGAAATAAGAATAAGTTTGAAGTTAATTTAAGCTCTCCCATTTGACTTCCCTCTTTATCCTATTATGTAAGTAGCTAATATATAAACTTTCTGTTTTTTGTATATGTAATTAAAAAAAAATTGATGATTTTTGTATACAAGTATAATCTATAAGAATAAATT
>JACQSQ010000048.1 GCA_016211245.1 Candidatus Woesearchaeota archaeon | reverse complement strand
GTATACGGCCTCGTATTTTCTGTGCAGCTCCTTCGCAAGCTGGTAAATGCTGTATATATTATTCCTTTTAATCTTCAGCATCAATTTTATCCGTTCAGGGGAAAATATTTTGGCAAAGGTTTCTGGCGTGACAATTATTGTCTTTTCAGCCCTTTTTCTTTCTGCTTTTGTCTTTCCACTAATTACGTCTTTTACATACTTATTGTCATTCTTCATCTTTTCCCTTAAACCTTCAACAATTTCAATTTTCATTTTTCTTCAAGCGGCAACCCCAAAAACCTGTAAATATCTTCCTTCTTGCTGGGATTTAGGGAAACGTGCCACTCGCCTGTTTTCTTCAATTTAGTCAAAAACTCCATTTTATATAATTCTTCTATCGCGTTTTGGACAATCTTTGTGCCTCTTAGATGCTTAGGCAAGCCCTTAACTAAGTTATCCTCCTCAGTATGCGAGTTTCCCCATTTTTGGGGATTCATTGCCATTAATTTTCTTAAAATTTTTTCTTGGATTGACTTTTTATCCATTGATTTCGTTATAATCAGCAAGTATATAAATATTAACTATTATTTAGGTATATTAATATACCAAAATAGAAACATTTAAATAGTTATTCTACCACGACATTTTACTATGGAAGAAACAACAATTTTTAGAGAAACCTTAGGAGATACCCCCATAATAAGAGTATTGGATTTCTTGTTAGAGGGCAGAGGATTGGACTATTCCTTATCAGACATTGCGGAAAACTCAAATATAGGATGGACAACTCTGCACAGGATATGGGATAAAATGCTGAAATCAGGCTTGGTTGTGCCAACAAGAGAGATAGGCAGAGCAAAGTTGTTTAAATTAAACCAGGAAAATCCTGCTGTAAAGGAATTGATTAAGTTATATGACACTTTGTTGTACCAGCATACAGAAAAGAATCTTTCCAGGAAAGTAATGGTGAAGGTTTAAAAACAATGCTTTTTTCTAGATATTGTGGAATCCAAAACACCAAAAACTCCTGAATGGCCTTTGAAAGTCAAGCTTTTCATAAAGATTTATAAAGCAAGATTGTTTCTGCAGAATCATCTTAGAAAATCAAAATTTTGGAATAATATTGAAGAAAAAGGAAATGATAAAATGGCAGTAACTATTGATTTGAAAGGCAAAAAAGCAGTTGTTTTCGGAATTGCAAACGACAAGAGCATAGCGTGGCATATCGCGAAAAGGCTGAATGACGCGGGATGCAGGATATTCGCGGCATACCAGGAAAGGACAGAGCAGATGTCAGTTCCGCTTATTAAAACGCTGGATAACCCGATATATGAAAAATGCGATGTTGTAAGCGATGAGCTGCTGGATTCATTTTTTAAAAAAGTCAAGGAAGAATTTGGTGAGGTTGATTTTCTTATACACAGCATTGCTTTTGCAAAGAGGGAGCATCTTCAGGGAAAATACATGGGCATTGACAGGAGGGGGTATCAGGTAGCTCATGAAGTCAGCTCGTATTCATTGGCGGAATTGACAAGAAGAATAGCACCCATGATGAAGAAAGGCGGCTCAATTATTGCAATGACCTACCTTGGAAGCGAAAAAGTAACTCCTGGGTACAATATCATGGGTGTTGCAAAAGCTGCGCTGGAGTCAAGCGTGAGGTATCTGGCATATGACCTGGGCGAGCAAAAGATAAGGGTTAATGCAATCTCTGCCGGCCCCATAGCCACTCTTGCAGCCTCAGGAATTGCAGGATTTCCGGAGATGCTGCTTAATTATGTTGCCAAGTCTCCATTGAAAAGAAACATAACCGCTGATGAAGTGGCTGACTGCGCACTGTTCTTGTGCAGCAACTTGTCAAAAGCAATAACAGGCCAAGTAATTTTTGTTGATGCAGGCTACAGCGCGATGGGAATCTGATTTAAGAATGACTTTCATAAAAAATTTCATTGATTTTATCCTGCACCTTGATAAATACCTTGTTGTTATTATCCAGAATTACGGGGCATTTACTTATTTTATCCTTTTCCTTATTGTGTTTGCGGAAACCGGATTGGTAATAACGCCTTTTCTTCCCGGCGATTCGCTCCTTTTTGCAGCCGGCACTTTTGCAGCAATAGGCTCTTTGAATGTCATAGCCTTATTCATAATTTTATCTGTTGCTGCAATTCTGGGCGATACGGTAAATTACTCAATCGGAAAATACCTAGGCGCAAAAGCGTTTCAAAAATATCCTGGAATATTCAAGAAAGAACACCTTGACAAGACGCACAAATTCTATGAAAAATACGGCAACAAGACAATAGTTCTTGCAAGATTCGTGCCTATAGTCAGGACATTTGCGCCTTTCATTGCAGGAGTCGGAAAGATGAAATACATTAATTTCCTGACTTATAATATTGTTGGCGGAATTGCGTGGGTTGCATTGTTTGTATTTGGGGGGTATTTTTTTGGAAACATCCCTTTTGTAAAGAACAACTTTTTATTGGTTATAATCTTTATAATAATCCTGTCATTTGCGCCGATAATTTGGGAATGGTGGAATCATAAAAGAAATAAAAAATAATGTGTAATATCCTGCATAGATAGATTTTTAAATGGAAATTCTTTTCATATAATGATGCCAAACAACCCATTGCGTATGAACGATTCTGTGACTATTGTTTCTTCAACAACCCTAGACCATAAAATCGAAATGACTCCGTTGCAAGCAAGAGTTTTAGGCTCTGCATTTGAAAGGATAGCGGGACTACAAGGCAGACCAACTAGTTTAAGGGAAATTCTAAGAAAACTTAATCCAGAAAAAAAGCCGGACAATGTTCATGTAATTGAGAAGCCGTGGTATTGCGCTTGTGATATACCCGGGTATAGGACTTTGGGTTCTTCAGCCAATGGCCATGCATATAATCTGATACTTGAGGTCGGAGAACATGATGAGTTGCGCTTGGTTTTGGCTCAACATGGCATCCCTCATTCCGGAATAGTATTTGCCGCATTTAACTACTCGGGAAACAATTGATTGATAAACTTTATATAGAACTAATCCTCTCTTTGCGCCATGGTTCCGGCGTATCAGGAGACAGAATCGAAAGCAGTTGATGCAATAAAAAAAGTCATTCCTTCTTCTTTAAAGCAAAATATGCTGCCCCAGTCCAAAGGAATGTTTGCTGAATTGTATGAAAACAATGAAGTCTTTCCCAAACACTATATTGCCTGCGGGATTGATGGAGTTGGCACAAAGGCAATTATTGCCGAAGCAATGGGCAGGTACGATACAATTGGCATAGACTGCGTTGCTGTCTGCGCGAATGATTTGGCGACATTAGGCGCAGTTCATCCATTTTTATTTATGGATAGCCTTTTGTGCCAGTCCAAAATCAGGGAAAAGGCAATTACTGGGGAAATAGTAAAAGGAATGTCAAAAGGTCTGGAGCAATGCGATGCTTCAAATATACTCAAAAGCTCAATAAGAATGAATTTTGGCAAGGGAGAAACGGCCTCAGTTGATGAAATCCTCACCGGGCCCAAGCCGGGCTATTCAATTGAGCTTGTAGGGGCCATGATAGGCTTTATGGAAAAAAATAAGTTTGAAAAATTAAAAATCAAACCAGGGCAAAAAATAATTGCATTAAGAAGCTCCGGCCCGCACTGCAACGGATTCACTGATTTAAGAAGGCATTTATTGAATGGCGATTTTGAGACAAGGGCTGAATACAAAAAGAAATACAGGGGAAAATTTAAATTAGACAACAAATTTGACGGCTCAACAATAGGAAAAATTTTGCTGGAACCAACTAAAATCTATGTTCAGGCAATGACGAAGATTTCCAAAGATTTTGATGTTGTTGGATTTAATAACACGGGATACGGATTAAAAAATTTAAATCGAGCTAAGGAAAAGGTGGAGTTCAGAATAACCAATCCAATAAAGCCCCAGCCTATTTTTGAATTGATGCAAAAAGAATCTGGATTTACCGACGAGCAGATGTACAGGACATTCAACATGGGCATAGGGTTTTTCGTGGCTTGTGAAAAAGAAAATGCAGATGATATCCTCCAGATTGCGAAAGATGCACAGGTTGTTGGCGAAGTGAAGAAATCAAGCAAAACATTGACTATTCTTGAAAAGAATAATAAAAAAATTGTTTTTGAAGGATACTAGCTATTCGTAGCATAGCACAATCCTTGCCAAATCCCTTATCTCAATCGCTGTCGCCTTCAGGTTTTCCACTATCTTAGCCACTGCAACGAGATTTGAGTTTGATGTCTTGGTTTTTGCCTTGGCGTATATGTCCATGTATTTTTCCAGGAAATCATTGCACATCTGGGTCATCTGCTTGTTGCCGGCTTCAATCTTAAATGCGGAAGTTTTTTCCCTATTGTAATAGGATTTCATAACTTCGTTATAAAGCTCTATCAGGTCCGTGTAGATGGTGTCAAGCTCCTGCAGCGAGCTCCTGTCAAGGCTGGCGCTATTAAGGTATCTTGCAATCCTTTTCTGCTTGTCTGCAAGCCTTTCGATTTTTTTCAGGACAAATGTGTCGCTGTGCAGCTGCCACGGCTCTATCCCCAGAGTTTTTGCAATTCTCGGGTTTTTAAGCGCGTTTTTTATAACCCGGAATCCAAGATAATACAGCCTGTTGACATCGCTGTCCCTGTTGTGGATGTTGTCATAGCTGCATTGCCCCCTGGAGCACAATACGGCATCCTGCATCATCGCCCTGGTTATCACATCCATCCTCCTTATTATGTTGTTTATTGAAATTTCGCTGATATTTATGAGATTCTTGGCAACAAGCCTCGTGGAGGTCTGCTCCATTATTTCAAGCCCTGAAAGATTCCGAAGTATGTCCTTCAATTTCGGGACTTCCTTGTTATTGCTGTCAAAAAGAATATTTATCGTGTCATAGCCATTCAAATAAGAACTCACAATCTCGATTTTCAGCAAATCTATTGTTTTCCCCTTTGCATCTATGCTGATTTCCTTTGATTCCGGCTTTTGATCTTCGTGGTTTGCCTTAAGAACTAGCTCCACTCCTTCATCATCCAGCTTAATCAAATCACCTTTTTTCAGCCTGTTTTTCTCGACCCAGCTTTTTGGCATTGATATGATATAAGAGCCCTTGCCAAAGCTTATCAATTTTCTGACATCTATGGTTACCACCCTTTTTGGCTTATGCATTTAATTTAATATATAAACATTATTATTAGAAATAATAGATATTGTAGGATATATATACTATATAGTCTGCTTAATTTTTATAACTTATATATATTATATGGGTTAATTATTTAAGGCTGCTATTGCAAAATAAAAGCAAGAAGGGGTGATTTGGGTGCTGAGAAAGGAATTAAGGTATGAAGAGAAGGACGAGGACGACACTAGCATATACTCTAAAGAGGTCATGGAATCCCTGCTTGATGACGATGAATTAACCCCTAGAGAAGAGGCATTCATGTTGGGATATGAGGAAGCAGTTTAAGGTGAGTATAATGACAAGATTCACATGCACTAATTGCGGGACTTTTATAGTGAAAAGCGCCTTCAGCGACCCTTACCTGTGCAGGGATTGCGAAAAATTGCTTGAAGGCGAGAACATTGAGGAAAGGTACAAATATTTAGATACTTTGATGTGATTCAAATGAAGCTGCACCAGCAATTTGACCTGAACTTGAGCATGGCAAAGCCTTTAGGCAGGGAGCTTATGACACTTCCGCCTTATATTATAGAGGAGCTTATAACAAAAATGTCGAAAAAGGGATATACCGTGCTCAAATCCTCAGCCTATTACATGGGGATACCCCAGAGCATAATAGTCATAAAGGAGTTTACAGGGCCTTTTGTAAGCCACTTCACAAGCAAGATCAGGAAGGATTTTGATGAAGCGTCAAGAAGGCTTGGGATAAATGAACTCTTTATGTAATTCTAGGGAAAATAGGAATTAAATGCTCCTAATTCTTAGGAATTTTGCCTTTTTAAGCCTTATAAAGCAATTCTAGGAACGAAAAGTTTATATAGTTCGCGGCATTAAAATTATCAGGAAAACATACTAATTTGTCGACGTTAAAATCGTGGTTTAATTGTTTTCATACGAAGGGAAATTAGGCAAAAAACTAGGGATTTTCAGGATTAAAATTTTTAATGTATTAAAATACTAATGTTCGGTGCAAATTGTCCAGCGCATGCAGAGCAAAAAGTATTAAGCGTTTAAACGCAATAACGGAAAACTTCAATAATAAAAAATAAAATAAAAATGGAACAATCACAAAGCCAGGAAACAAAAAATACCCCTGATTCAAGCTACGAGGCAAAAGACATACAAGTTCTTGCAGGATTAAGCGCTGTCAGAAAAAGGCCAGCTATGTACATAGGCGCTACTGACATCAAAGGTCTTCACCATCTTGTTTACGAAGCTGTCGATAACTCCATTGACGAGGCATTGGCCGGATTTTGCACTAAGATTTATGTTGCGATTAAAAAAGACGGCTATGTCGTTATAAGCGATAATGGCAGGGGCATTCCGGTTGATGTCCATCCGAAATTAGGAATTCCTGCTGTCGAAGTCGTAATGACAAAGCTGCATGCAGGCGGAAAATTCGACAAGAAAGTTTACAAGGTCAGCGGCGGCCTCCATGGAGTCGGAATTTCAGTGACTAACGCATTGTCCAAGGAATTGATAGCGCAGGTAAAAAGAAACGGCAAAATATACCAGCAGAAATATGCGCAGGGAAAAACAGCCACTCCTCTTGAAATTGTGGGAGAAGTCGACCCGAAAGACACAGGGACGACAATAATCTTTGTGCCTGACAATGAGATTTTTCAAACAACGGAGTTCAGCTTTGACATACTGTCAAGCAGGCTTAGGGAGCTTGCTTTTTTGAATAAAGGCATAAACATAACCATAGAAGACGAGAGGGATGGAAAAAGGCACGAATTTCAGTATGACGGCGGCATAGTTTCATTTGTCGAGTACCTTAATAAAAACAAAAACCCGTTGCATAAGACGATTTATTCAAGCAAAGCTAAAAACGGGATTGTTTTTGAGTATGCATTGCAGTATAATGACGGCTATCAGGAGAATGTTTTTTCATTTGCGAACAACATAAACACCCATGAAGGCGGCACGCATCTTATAGGCTTCAAAACCGCATTGACAAGGGTCATGAATAATTACATTGAAAGAAACAACATAAAAGGACTAAAAGTCACAAGCGAAGACGTGAGAGAAGGGCTGACTGCAGTCATTTCTATAAAGATCCCGGAACCCCAGTTTGAAGGCCAGACAAAAACCAAGCTGGGAAACTCAGAGGTCAAAGGTCTTGTTGATTCCATAGTAAACGACACTTTGGGCTCGTACCTCGAGGAAAACCCCGCCATTGCAAAGTCAGTTGCGTTCAAATGTTTGAATGCCGCCCAAGCCAGGGAAGCGGCCCAGAAGGCAAGGGACTTAACAAGAAGAAAGGGCGCGTTAAACCACGGCTCATTGCCCGGAAAGCTTGCAGATTGCTCAGAAAAGGATCCTTCAAAATGCGAGCTGTTCTTGGTGGAGGGGGATTCTGCAGGCGGGAGCGCGAAGCAAGGCCGGAACAGGGAATTCCAAGCAGTCTTGCCATTAAGAGGAAAGATACTGAATGTTGAAAAGGCAAGGCTAAACAAAATATTTGAAAATGAGGAAATCACCACAATGGTTACTGCAATCGGCACAAGTGTTGGCGAAGAATTTGACCTTGGCAAGGCAAGATACCACAAGCTGGTTATTATGACAGATGCGGATGTCGATGGCTCCCATATACGGACATTGCTTTTGACTTTCTTTTACAGGTATTTGCCTTCATTGATCGAAGCAGGGTACATCTACATTGCCCAGCCCCCGCTGTACAAGGTTAGCAAAGGAAAAATGGATAAATACGTATATAATGATGAAGAGCTTGAAAGGCTAATGGCCGAGATAGGAAGAGATGAAGTGCATTTGCAGCGGTACAAGGGATTGGGGGAAATGAACCCTCAGCAGTTATGGGAAACTACCATGGACCCTGAAAACAGGACCATATTGCAGGTTGCCGTTGAGGATGCTGTTGAGGCTGACAAAATGTTCACTCTTCTTATGGGCGATGAAGTGGAGCCGAGAAGGAAGTTTATAGAGGCTCATGCGAAGGAGGTAGTTAACCTGGATGTTTGATAATATAAACCTTTATAAATCACATAATTTTCCTGAATTCTATAAAATGGCAGCAGAGCAAGCTACAAAGGCAAAGAAAAAGCAGTGGTACCAGATTGTCGCGCCCAAGCAGTTCGGAGAGGCAGTTATAGGCGAAACTTTGGTTAGCGACCCGGGGCTGATGATAGGAAAAACCTTAAACCACAACCTGATGAACCTCACAAACGACATCAAGAGGCAAAACATAAACATTTATTTTAAGGTCATTAGCGTGGATGGAAACAGGGGCATGACAAGCATCATAGGCTACGAGATAATACCCTCTTCTGTCAAAAGATTCGTAAGAAGAAACAGCGAGAAGATGGACTTGTCTTTTGTTTGCGAAACTGCCGATAATGTTTCATTGAGAGTCAAGCCGCTGGTAATCACAAAGGCTGATGTCAAGGGGTCGGTTGCGGCCAAAATGAGAAATAACATAGTGCAATACCTCACCAAAACAATCAAGAAAACGAGCTACGGCGATTTGATGAGCGACCTTATCTCCCACAAAATACAATCAGAGATGAGATCAGCATTAAACAGGATATATCCCATTAAGGTCTGCGAGATAAGGTATTTTGGGATTGAAGCACGCGAGCATGGTTTGGCACCGCCTGTTGGGATGGAAAATCCGCAGGAAGCAAAAGGGGAAGCCCAAACAGAAGTTAAGGAAGAGAAAGCTTAAAAACCGATTTGCAATTTCTATTTTTATGACAGCCCCGTAGTGTAGCGGTCATATTCTCTAATCCTTTTAGAGAATTCCGAGAGCATAGGGCCCTCTGGCTTAATGAAAATTAAGAAGAAAGGCTCTGACGGCAGTTCGAATCTGCCCGGGGCTATTTTTATTTAATTTGTATCACGAACATGAAAAAATTAATTGCTCAAGGAGCAGAGGCAAAATTATTTCTTGAAGATGGCAAAATCCTGAAAAACAGGTTCAAGAAAAATTACAGGCTGCATGAACTCGACAATAAGCTGCGCGGCTCTAGGACGAGAAGGGAGGCAAAAATTCTTGAAAAATTAGAAACGATAAATTTTCCATCGCCAAGAATAACAAAAAATGATGAAAAGGAAAATTTAGCCATGGAAAAAATTGAAGGAAAATTAGTTAAAGATACTCTAGAAAAAAGCGACTATAAGAAGTTATGCCAAGAAATCGGCAAAAAAGTTGCAGTTCTGCACAATAATTTAATAATCCATGGCGATTTGACAACCTCAAACATGATTTTGTCAGCTGCGAGTGAGCGAAGCGAAACTCGCTCGCAATTGACTGAAGTTTATTTCATTGATTTTGGGCTGTCTTTTTTCTCCGAGAAAGCAGAGGACAAGGCAGTTGACCTGCACTTATTGAAAGAGGCACTGGAGTCAAAGCATTATAGAATAGGGGAAGAATGCTTTAAATGCGCCCTTGATGCCTACAGGAAGGAGGCAAAAAAGTCCCATGAAACAATAAAAAGGCTTGAAGCAGTCGAGAAAAGGGGAAAATACAGGGCGAAAAGGGGGAGTTAAAGCGAAAAGCTTATATGTTTTTTCTTACACTCATCTCTTATGCCTAATAAAAAACTTAAGATTACTGAGAAAGCTTATAGAATTCTACTTGGTTATAAACTTCCTAATGAGACTTTTTCAGACTGCATTTTGAGAAGATATGGGAAATCAAATTCAAGAAAAAGCATTTCTCAAGGATTAAAGGGCTAAAAGTTGAAACTTATTAGTAGTAACAGAAACATTTATATACTACCTCTTCTTTTTAGTAGTTATGAAAGGAGTTGGTTATATTCATTGTGAGAGAACTTTATTCTGATTTTAATAATTTAAGCTCCTTAAATTCAATCAAATTCAAGCTTCTAGATAGTTCTATTTCTGCTTATCATCATTGCTGAAATTCTTGCATTGTTTAGTTTAAAATATGTTTATTTTTTTAAAATCTAAAAATTGATGCTCAAATGACATAAGACAAAAACAATATGGCGGCAGTAGTTTAGTGGTAGAATAAGAGGCTGTGGAATGGCTTGTGAGCATGCTCGCAAGACTCGCATGCAGTTCCCGCTTGGCGCGAGTTCGATTCTCGCCTGCCGCCCTTTAATCAATAGGGGGCAAACATGGAAAATAGGGTATCAGCCAGTGATTGCATTCATTGTAGCGCCAAATAACAAGAGTTTGGCAAATTATGTAGATATATCGCTGCAATATTTAGGAAATCCGCCTAAAGATAAGGTAGTTGTTTCTAGAGGTGAGGATGTGCCCTTCATTATAGAGGAATTATCTCAAAACGGTAAAAAGGCAATAGGTCTAACTGGTAGGGATTTGTTTAAAGAATATGAGCTAGCTAAGTATAATACTAAGCTTATTGTGCTAAAAACTATTGACTGGAATGATAAAAATGCGATGTTTGGAAAGCCAGTTTTATGCCTATTAGGGCCAAGAGGCAAAAAGCTTGAAGATTTGCCTAAAAATCTTAGGGTTTCCATCAATTCAAAATACAAAAACCTCGCTAAAAAATATATTAATATTCTAGAAGACAATGGCTACAGGTTTGCTAAAATCTACTTGTCAGGCTCAACAGAATCCGCTTATTGCAATGGCATTTCCGATTTAGTTATTGATATTGTGTATACGGGCTCATCTATTAAAAATGCTAATCTTGAAGTTTATGACAAAATCTTTGAAAGCGATTTTGTAATTATAGGTGTTAAAAATGATTAATCCAAGAAAAGCAGTAACTGAAATGCAGGCATATAGTCCGCCAACTTCAAATAGAGAAGGCTCTTTGAGGCTAGATTTTAATGAAAATACTGTAGGCTGCTCTCCTAGCTTAATAAAGGCATTAAGTAAAACAAAATCTAACACTTTAGCAACATATCCAGAATATACTAAATTAAGAAGAATTCTAGCTGACTATTGTAATGTAGCTGTAAACGAAATAATTGCTACAAATGGAACAGATGAGGCAATAAAAACCATTATTGAATCTTACATTGAGAAAGGCAAAGACGAAATCAT
>JACQSQ010000047.1 GCA_016211245.1 Candidatus Woesearchaeota archaeon | reverse complement strand
AGCTGGAGTTGGCATGGTTGGAGTTGTCCATGCAACAAGCCCTGTGGATGCCATACAAAGGTTCATTGGAAGGGTTGAGATGGGGGTTATTCCGCAGGTTATTGATACTGTCATTTTTATCAGGAATGGATTTGTGAATAAAGTTTTGGAGCTTAAAATGACTGTGAAAGTGCCTTCAGGAATGACAGAGGCAGACTTGGCAAGGCCCGTTGTTGTTGTGAATGAGTTCGAGACAGGCAGGCTTGAATATGAAATTTACAGCTATGGAGAGCAGACTGTCGTGATTCCTGTCCAGGAAACAAGGGACAAAAAACCAGGGGTCCATAAACTGGCTGAAAACTCAATAGTATCAGAATTCCAGAAATACTCCAGGAATGTAGAGGTTGAAATGGTTTCTGACAACAAGTGTGTTGTTTATGTTCCTGAAAGTGACATTGCAAGAATAATAGGAAAGCAAGGCACAAACATCATGATGCTCGAGAAGAAATTAGGCATAGGCATTGATGTGAAAAGCTTTGATGAAAAGAATGAAGGCGGAAAATCCGGTCAGTTTACTCCAAAAGGGGCTGCAAAGGAGGGAAAGGACATCCCATTTGAAATCGGGCATAAGAAAAATAACTTGATGATTGAACTTGGCATGGACATGCAGAATCGCGATGTTGACCTGTATGCAGGAGATGAGTTTATTCTCAGCGCAAAAGCAGGAAAGACCGGTGTCATTAAAATTAAAAAAAACAATAATATTGGCGTCAGGCTGATGAAAGCTATTCAGAGCAGGGAGAAGATAAGCTTGAGGGCTTAGTTATAATATTTATCTCCTTGTAATAATCCTATGGCTTGGTTAATATGATATTTGAAATGCTCAGTAAAAAAATGCCCGTAATGCTCATGCCTTAATGCGGAATCAGCAGCCAGATATAAATGTTCTTTTGCTTCCCTCACATCCCACCTTTGTCTATGCCTTTCTCCTACCAGCCAGACAGCATAGCTGATTATATCATTCCTGTCCCTTATAATCCAGCTTAAATTGCCTTCGGCATTTTGCATAGCATGAACATCATTCCATGGCCAGATGGATTCTAAATCAGCATGGTCTCCATTCCGGTTTGGCAAGTGCGCTGAGGCATTGCAATTAATTAATCTGACGCCACTCCTATAAGCTTCGTCTCCGATGCAGCATACTCTTGTTATACCATCACGTAAACTCATTCCATTTGCGCTCTCACTCATTCCATTAACTTCGTTGCTGTCGCATCCAGAAACAACTCGCCCTCCATTAGTTAGAGAGGCTTTATATCTTGCAACATCAACAAAATGCCTTGCATCATAAAATTTTCTATCTTGCAGTTGTATACCGTTGTTTCTTATAAGATGCCTTAATCCAGATGCCCAATATAAATTTCCTTTAGCCCGCTCATTTCCGTCAAGAAATTCTCCGCTTGCTACAACAGTGTCCACGCCTTGTTGCCGCACATCATGAGCCGAATATAGCGCATAAACACCATCAGATGCATGAAGAGTAACAGGTGTTTTATGGAATCCATATTGTGCTATGTTTATGCTTCTCCCTATTTGGTCTGGAAGAACACCTTTCAAGTATTCTCCTTGGTCTTCAAGAAATGGCTGTGCCAGCGGAACGTGGTTGAATGTCATAATGCCAAGCTCCGGCCTATAAGGATCTGCCATTCCAAATCTTGGGTTTATAAAAAAATCTCCTTGTATTGCAGCTACAAGATCAAATCCATCCAATGCCCACTTTATTGTTTCCCTTTCCCTCAATATTGCCTCTAACTCCACTCCTGAGAAGAAGAACGTAACCGGCATCCATTTTTCACAAGCTACCCTTCTAACTAGCTCTGCATCCCTTATAACCTCATCCCTGCTCTCATGATGGCAAATAAAATATAACGAAAGAGTTACTTCATTAACCAAAATATCCCTCTAAATATTATTTTATTATACCCATTTTGTTACATCTATTTAAGATTTCCTCAGAAACCTTTTTATACATTATTAAAACCAATAATCCTATGCTTGACATAAAATTTATCAGAGAAAACCCCGACATCGTCAAGAAGGATTTGCAGAAAAGGAATGACAAGGAAAAGCTGGAATGGGTAGATGACTTGCTGAAATGCGATATTGACTATAGAAAGCTGCTGCAGGAAAACCAAAAATTGAGGCAGAGGAAGAACGAAATAACAGACGAAATCAATAATCTCAAAAAACAAGGCAGAGACATTAAGGAAAAAATACAGGAAGCAAAAGAGCTGCCAGACAGGATAAGGCAAAGCGATGAAAAAGTTGAGGAATTAAAAAATAAAATCACCTATTATCTGATGAGGATTCCAAATATCCTTCACGAGTCTGTTCCTGTCGGAAAGGATGCAAATGACAATGCAGTCATAAAGACTTGGGGCGAGAAGCCAAAATTTGATTTTGAATTGAAGCCGCATGGAGAGCTGTTGCAGGAATTGGGCTTGGCAAATTTTGAGAAAGCTGCTGAAGTTTCAGGGCATGGATTCTATTACTT
>JACQSQ010000046.1 GCA_016211245.1 Candidatus Woesearchaeota archaeon | reverse complement strand
CTTCTCCGCTTCTGCCTTTTCCCTGGTTTTGCCAGACTGTGGCAGTTATAACTCCTGTGCTGAATTTCTTTTCAGGCACGTTTCTACTTTCGTTCATTTTCTTCACCCATTGCTGTTCGCATGTTTTTTCAAAGACTCCTTGATTATGAATGGTTTGGGTTTAGGCGGATTTACGCCATTTCCTTACCATCCCAGAGACCGGGTAAAATTGTCTTGCGACAACTTCAATAGATATAGAGTAAGAGCCGCTTTATATATTATAGGCGCGAATGTCCAGTGTCCAGTGGTGCTGGGATATATAGGTTGGAGAAGATAGATGAATACCACTAACATTTATATACTAATTTGTAATTTTACACATATACGGAGGTAGATTATTATGGCTTATTTTGATACAAAATACAAAAACAACCTGTATGTAGTTTTTCGCATAGGTGTTGGCGCATTGTTTCTGATATTAGGCATTCAAAAACTATTTGGATTGTGGAACATGCCGGGCGGGGCTGCTGTATTTGGAACTTTAATATGGTACGCCGGTATATTTGAAGTCATGATTGGCCTGTCTTTAGTTACAGGAGTATTGACACGGCTTGCATCTGCCTTTGGCATCATAATGATGATTGTGGCTTATTACATTGGGCATGTTCCGTTAGGCGGATGGAATCCTACAGTCAATATGGGAATGCCTGCGCTTGTGTTCATGCTTGCGTTCATCGTCACATTTGCATATGGAGCGAAAAAAGCAAGTTTGGAGCAGGCAGTCTTTGGAAAAGAACTCTTCTGAAAAGTGAAAATTATTTTTATTAACTTTTCTAAAATGTATTAAGAATTATCTGCGCTCATCCTCTTTATCTCCTCTTCCGGATTAGGCTTTGTGTCAACGGAATTGGCAACAAACTCAACTCTGTTGAATAAGAAATTTTTATTGGGCCTGCCATTAAGCTTGATAATGGTTCCGAGCATTTCGTTTTTAACAGCTTCAAACTCGGCAGGATTGCTCCTGAAATTAAGCAGTTGCTCCTGATTCATATTCAGCAGTTTCTCTACTTGGTTCCTGAAGAATACACATCTTATAGTTTCAGTACCGTCATCCAGAACCGCATTCAGCACATAAGCATAAGCCGGGATTACATTTCCGTGCTCTGAACAGACAAACAAGTCAACAGACGGCCTTGCCCTTTTGGAGCATTTAGGGCAGACTTCATAAAATCGTATGTCGAAAACCTGGACTATTGTTCCCAGTAATTCAGCTTCAGAATCTGCCTCGCTTAGGTCCTTTATATTTTTCCTGTTTCCTGATTTAATCTGTACAGCTACTTCTCCTACTGTTTCTCCATTGGGATTTACCAAAAGCTGGCTTCTGTCATTAAGATGCAACTCCTTTCTTCCGTTGTTTTCTCTTGTGTAACCTCCCAAGATCTTTACAATATCCCCAGAATTAAGTTTATTTATGTTATCAGCCTGAGAGCCCCACATCACAACCCTTATTGCTGCGGTCTCGTCTCCGATAAGAATAGAAGCCACTTTTCCAGTCCTTGTTTCTGTTGCAAATTCCCTCATCTCATATATCTGCAGAACCTTGCCAAGCGTCTCTACATCCCTCATTCCGTTTATTATGTTCTTTATCTGCAGCTTTCCGCTTAGAGGCTCGAAAATCTTTACTCCAAGCTCATTCGCAACAATATGGGCGGCACCTTCCTTGCTTATCAATCCTGACAGCTGCTTCATCTTCTTTTCAATCCGGTCTTCAATCTCAGAGGAATTCATCTTAGTGCTTTCATTTATCTTCAGAATTATCTCCTCATATGGAATCTTCAGCATAATTAGTGGTTTGAGGAAATTATATATAAGGGTTTTGATTTTATAATGTGGTTTTTACATATCAAGATATTTCTTTTTGATGTAATTGACAAATGGTTTTTCATCTTTTTCTATCTGATATTTATCCAAAGCATTGTAATAATTCTCCAAATCCCCTATTGGTATGTCTATTAATGGATAGTTTTTCTTCCATAAAACCCAATTCATCAATAGTCTTGACAACCTGCTGTTTCCATCAACAAAAGGCTGCAATGATATTAGCTTTAAATGAACCAATGCTGCCGATTCCACCGGATGGAGCCTTCTGTTTTCTGACCTGTGCCATTTGAAGAAATTATCCAGCTCTTTCTTCAGTTCATGCCATTTTGGAGGAACATATGGAGTAGCCGCCAGTTTAACGTCTCTCTTAAGCTCATATCTTGTTTTTCCTGCTATTGTATCGTCAACTCCCGCAAACAGTGTTAAGTGGAGCTTTTTTATGAAATTAATATCCAGTCGGCCTTTGTATTTTGTTATTGCAAGAATTCCATTTTCATGATTTTCAAGCTCTCTTGCTGTTCTCAGGCTTTTTATGTCTTTTGGCATTATGCCTTCTTTTAATATTAAAGATGTCTGCCTTAATGTCACAGGAACTCCAGACAGTTTGCTGCTGTCATAAGTAAACCTAATGATGAATTCTTTCATTTGCTTTTCCTTTTCTATATGACTTAATTTCCTGATTTCAGCATTATAACTCAGCCTTTTATTTTCTATGCTATTAATATCTTTTGACGAGAGGTATTTGTACTTGCCTTCGAGCATTTCCCTAAGAAATTCTTTTTTTAATTGCTCCAGCCTTTCTTTTGAAGGCAGTTTTTTGCCTATATATCTCGACTTATGGGTTATTTTATTGCCTTTTCTTATAGGGTGTGATAGTTTGTAATAGGTATTTCTCTTTACTTTAATCTTTTCTACGCTTACCATAAATATAGTTATGGGCTACAGATATTTAAATCTTTTGGTTATGGGCTACAATACAAATATTAGATAAGATACAAGTTTTAATTTTTATCCTATCTGCACAGAAACTCTATCGCTTTCTAAATTATACTCATTTGCTTTTGGCAATACCTCATCTATTGGGATTACTGCAAAACTATAAGGCTGGCCTTTCTCTAGACCTGCAATATTTTCGACAATATACTCGCAATATAAGGAAATTGTGTCACATTTTGCATCGGCTGCAGTTATCTGTTTTATCTCATGACCTGGCTCAAGCTGCGGATTGATGTCTGAAAGCGATCTTTTGTAGTAAATTCTGTATCCTGCAACATCATTTGCCTCGCTGCCGTCTGTATTTTTTGAAGGCCTCTTCCATGCAAGTTTTGTTTTTCCTTCAGGTGTTTTTATTTTGCCCAATTCTGCTGCTTTTCCGGGTGCCAAGTCATCAGCAGGCGTGAATCTAGCATAATTTTTTCCTTCGCTTAAAATATAAGTGTTTCCTTGAATGGACTTGTCGTTTGAAATCTCGCCCTGGCTGTTGACGGCTGTGACTGCAAAATAATATTGCTTTCCGTCTGTCAAGTCTGAGTCTTTTATCAAATAAATAAATTTGTTGTCGGATTTGGAGTAATAAAGCCTGCCCACGGCCAATGAATTTTCGTAATCGCCGTATTTGCACGGGCTCCCGGCAGGATCAAAACCACACCTAGTCAAGTCAATTTTATCTATTCTTACCAAATTTTCAATTTCTGCCGATATTTTCCTGATGTTCTCGTCTTTCTTGATGTCCTGGATTTTTTTGTTGGAGAAGTCATTCTCGGAATAATAAATTGAATAAGAGTCTATGGTGTTGTCTTTCGGCTTGCTCCATGACAGAATAGCGGCATTTTCCGCCTTTAGGCCATCCAGGGGCAATAAGTCATCAAGCGGCTTTGGGGCTGTTTTTGGGAAGGTAACTGCAAACCTATATTCTATGTCGCGCATCTTTACAGCACTGTCTGAGTTGTCATAAGCCAAAACCTGCTTTGCTGTTTTTGCGCAGAATTTCGTGCCTTTTGTGATTGGCAGGTTAATTGCCTTGCTAGATGACCCTCTGAAATTTCCTTCTACGCTTAAGTCAATAAAATGTACATTGGCAACATCCTCTCCATCAGCCTCGTTTTTTTTGGATTTATACAACAAAAAAAGCTTGCTTAGCTCTACTCTCGGTGAAGCATCGGTAGATGCATAAATTTCCTGCACTGTTGGGGTTCCTTCATTGAACATGATTTTTGCAACTATGGAATTGACATCCTTTGTAGGATTCTTCATGTCATCAGAATAAGTCAGCTTCCCTAATTCTATAAATTCTGTTGCAAGCCATTTGCCATCCTCAAATAACTCTGCCTTGACATTCGGCGGATACCAGTTTGTCAGCCTTATCTCGAAAGTTCTTTGGGATTTAACCCTATTTATATGATCTTTTCTGTCAAAAGAGAATCTGCACATCACATTTTCCTGCTGAATTTTTATGCAGTCTTTCAGCTTGTCAACAAAATCATACAGCACATCTGTATCTTTTTCATCACATTTCCATTGTATTTCCGTATTTTCACTTATTTTTTTGTTAATGCAGTCTTCCATATTTTCTTGTGATTTGCATTCATCAATTATTTTTTTCAATTCTGTCTTAAGCTTTCCATATTCCTCTTCAATATTATAGTCTATTTTTGCTTTGAAAGAGGGCGTTATAGAGTATTCTCCCAATTTCTGATTGGCCTCTTCTGCTGTTGCCGCCCCGGTTATGGGCGGAATTTTGCCTAAGGAAAACAATGCTACAATTAACAAAATTGGTATTGTCAATAATAAAATTAAATTTTTTATTTCCATTTTCTAAACTATTTCTGTAACACCTTTTTCTATTGCCCTTGCGTATCTGTCTGTTTCGCAGCATTCAAAATGCCATGGCTCATTTGTAAGTTTGACCCATGCTGGCTGATTTTCCGCATTCTTTGTTGTAATCATTATTTGATATAACAGTTTCCAGTCGTTGCTGTTCATTTGCTTGTTTTGCAATCTTATATCAACAGCTTTTCCCATCAAATGTGTACATCTTTTTTCGACGTTGTCGCCATAAGGATAGCAGACATATTTTCTCCTTAATTGCTCATTTGGAAATCTCTGCTTGTACTTTTCCGGTGTTTTTCCTTCCCATATGTTTATCTGCTGCTGCAATGACCTGTAAGAAGACCTTATTTCCAAAGAAACTCCCTTCTGCTTTGCTGTTTTTTGCGCCCTTAACAATTCCTCGAATGCCTCTTTTGTTAAAACGCATCTTCTTCCCTTGGGACACAGCCCTTTTATACCAATCTCTTCTGAGCCTAGCTTTGCTTTTTCCAGCCCTGTGAAATCGACAAGCGATTTTGAGGCCCCTATTGATGCAATTTCAGGTTTTTCTTCTGGCTTCCTGACAATAACTTTGCCTTCCCGGTCAACATAGAATTCCTTTGGCTTCGGCTCAATTTCTTTTTCATTTTTGTATATGTCAAACTTCATCGGCTCATTGGCTATCCCTATCATCTCAAGGCTTCCTTTCGTCTCATAATCATAGTTGTTAAGAGGTATGTTGTAAGGAGCGTTTTCCAGATATTTGTCTAGATTGTTGTCAAACAAATAGCTAAGGTGATTTCCAGCCTGCTTTTCGTCAAAGCAGTCTTTCTCAATATATTTTCCGTCTGCATCCTTGCTTATCTCAAGCCACACATAAGCATCACTAAACTTGCCGCATTCATAAAAAGCAAATGCCTCGTCTGTTCCTATTTCTTCGACTTCTGAAATGCCTCCATTTTTGGCTAAATCATAGACTGCCTGCTGAAGGGAATACTTTGCAGAAGTGTCTATGTAAAAAAGTGAGTTTTCGGCTTGGTTGTAAGTGGCTATCAGCCTGTATTGTTTTTCCCCTATAATTTCGTTGAAAGAGTTATACTTATGGTTTAGCTGCGTCCATGCATAAATTAATGCAACTACTGCAATCAGCACCATAGTCATGCTGAATGCCATGGCAGCTTTTTTTTGTCTCATTTTGCTTTCTCGCTCTCCATCAGCACCAAATACAAGTATTGGCTGTCTGATACTGGCAAAAACTGCTCTGCCTGGATTTTTCCTGGCCCGCTATGACCCCCATATTCATTTAATATATAACCGCTCCCGAACGACATTGAAGTGAAGTCTAGCACATGATCAAGTGATTTGTCTTTTCTCTTTTCCCTGTTGATTATTACATTAAATCCTCTGACAACTAGGTTATCAGCATGCGGATTTTCGTATTCGTACTCCATTTTGTTCAGTATTTCTACAGAAGATGTTTCTAAAATAAATCTGTATTTAGCTGGATCAATGTGCCAAAGCCTTATCAGCTCTGCGATTGTAATCTCTTTGTCTTCTACATTAACAGGAGTTTTCAAATAGTTGATGAGCACCAGGCTGGATTGCGTCTTTATTTGCAAGGCTTCTATCTTGTTATTTGTTTCCTGAGTGAGAAATGTAAAGAGAAGATAAAAAATTGCAATTACTGCTATAAATGCCAGATACGACAAAAAATCCAGCAATATCGGGGCTATTGCTCCTTTTTTCTGTTTTATCATTTTAGCTTACCATGTAAAATTCCAAGGTGCCATTAGATAATTTATTGCTATCCTTTATCATGACGTATTGTTTTTCCTTGAAAGCCCTGACACTGCCAGCACCGCCTTTAACCCCTGGCAGAATTCTTGGCTCCCATTTGTCAAACCTGTCCTTGTTGTAATACGCTATTATGTCTTCCTTGCCTTGCTGCTTGAGCGTCATTTTTGCCGAGATTATTGGGTTGTCTTCGCCGTAGTTTATTATTGACATATCCAGCTCGTTTGGATTTGAACGGCTCAGCATTTTGAATCTCTCCAAGTCTATTGTTCCGGGATAAACCCTGTTCAATTGGCTGTCAAAATAAGATATGCCTTCTTTTGAATAAAGCAGCCTTCTAACAAGGATATGGGACTCCACAGGCCTTATATCTGTGGTTATAATTATGAATTTCTTGACTAAGATTACGACTGCAAAAAGCACCGCTATTAAGAATATTATTTTTGGTATGAAATAAAGCACTTCTGAAGACACTTCTCCTCTTTTTTTTCTTACCATTTTAATTAAGAAAGTGTAGTATCACGGACTGAAGCGACCCCTATGCTTTCGTCATTTTTTGAAAACATGGTTATTGTCTTTTCCCTGTATTCAATCTCGCCATAGCCAAATTCCATATTTTTGTTTTCGGCAAACAGGTAAAATGGATGGTTTTGCTGCAAGGCCTCTTCCTTTTCATAGACTTCGATTTTATTTGGGCTGAATTTGTAGATAAGCTTGAATTTTGTGGTATCCTCATTATAGGCATAGGAAACCTCGCCAGGCGCAGCGTATAGCGTGTTTATCAGCAATGCCATGTCTCTTGCCAGGTAATTCTTCTCGAATATGGTTTTTTCAGAAACGTCTGTGATGAAATTGTATAAAGCCACGGTTATTATAGCAACCAGTATAACTTCAAATATGGTAAAGAAAAGTTCATCTGACATTCCTTTTTTGCACTTAAAAATCTTTATTCTGCTAAAATCCATAGAAAGGCTTATCTTTAAGGGTATATAAAATCTTTTTGTTATTTTTAGTATCTGGCAAAAGTAATTAGGACCACTAAGGATAGATAATGGTATTTACTGACTCTAATCAAAACTTGCTCCGCCTCCAGCTCCTCTTGTTCTTCCGCCTGCGAAAAGCTCTTTAGAAGTGTCTATCTACCGTTTTCTTAGTGTTGCAGGGTCATTTTGGTTCTGCTTGTTTATCTTTGATATGTAAATGTAATATTTATTCTCTTCTTTCTTGTATTCTTTTTCAATATAGATTTGCTGTGTTTCCCATTCATCGCCATAAAATATAAGATAATTTTCATTCATATCTTCTCTTTGTGTTCCTTTGGTTTTAGGATTGATATTGCCACCTTCACTGAAAAATATTATATTCTTGCCGACAAAAGCTTCGCTTCTGCATTGCAATAACTCTTTATTTCTATTTTCTGCTGTTCTTGGATCCCAATCATTAGTATAAAGGCATAAGCAAGCTGATGTTCCACATAAGGATGGTTTATAAACATTGTAATCGTCCCACAATCTAAAGTCTATGATTTCACGAGTTTCATCCCAATAAGTATCAAATCCAACTAATACTCTATTTTCGCCCAAAAAATAGCTGTCCTCAATATAAGCTCTTGGCTCGCTGTTTTCCAGGAGGAGTTTGATATTGTTGTAAAGCCTGTTTAAGTTTGCTTTTGATCCTTCATCTTTTTGCGACAGGGTTGCCGCATATAATGTTGAAGTAACGCTAAGGATTATATAAACTCCAAAGGCGCAAAGCACCAATATGGCAATTTCTTTCAAACCCCATGTGCCGCTGTCTTCCAGTCCCTTTTTATGCTTAAAGAAAGAAAAATTCCGCATTTTTAAGTCTCTTTTAGGATGCAGCAGTAATCTTGACCGCTTTGCTCGCTGCCATCTATCTTGCCGCTGCCATCTTCATCCGGGCAACCCCCTGATTTAAAAAACCCGCTTTCAGTTGATTTATCACATTCTATCTTGCAATGGCCGCCTTGATTTTTGCAGCTTGACAAATACCCTACATTTTTACCGCCAGCAGACAATCCTCCTTTTATCACATAAATATATATCCCTCCAACAACTATGGCTATTATAGCTCCTACTAAGATAAACCACATTGTTGATTCTGCTTTATTTCTTGGTTTGCTCTTCATTTTCAGACTTTATGCAGCATAGATTTTTTGTCGGTGATTTTTCACACTCCCCGGAAACAAATATTTGTATAGGGTATCCTTCAGGACATTTTCCACCGGGCAATTGACATTGGCCTCCTTTTAGTATGCAGCTTCCTAAATTTTGCGAGGTTTTTCCTATGCCTCCTGTGAATATGACTATTAATACTATCAGAACTCCTAATGCCAGCGCAGCGATTATTATTGTATTTACAGACAATCCTTGCGATTTTCTTGCCTTCATTTTATTAGCAATTGCCAAATCCAAAATTATTGTCTTCTATGACAATGTAGTCTTTTTCAACATTGAACTGTATTTCCTGCCCTAGCCGCTCTTCCTGATTGTGCCCTAGAGTTATGCCTTTTCTGAGTTTGATAAAGCTGACATGATTCATGTTATTCTTTAATTTTTCGATATTTGAGCCGTATACCATCTTGTCTTGGGAAAAAAGCAGGTATTGTGGATTAGCGCTTAATAAAGTTCGGGTTAATTCCTTTGGCCGGTTGTAGAAATCAAGCTCTGCTGCTGCATAAAATCCGCTGCCTAAATCCCCAATAACAAAAGCTACTTCATCTATTTCAGTCTTATAGCTTGATACAGACACAAGATTTGAGTCCAAAAGCTCAAGAAATTTTTTCCCGCCAGAGTCGGATATCTTAAGAGAATAACTGCTTAATTTCGTGAAATCTATTGCAGGGCAAACACATGGCCTTGTGCTGGATTTCTCTTTAAGGCAATTTTTAAGATTTGTCCCAAATTGCGAATAAAGCGATACAGCCTGCTGCGCCACCTCTCTCTTAGTCCTTTCTTCTTCCTTCTGCCTTGCCAAATCCTCTTCTGTCTCCAGCCCAATCCATTTCTTGAGGGGATTTGCAAGCGAACTTACTGCTCTATTGAACCCTCCTGACAAGACACTCCATATTATAACTGCTATTATAGTAAGAGCCAATACTTTAACTGCTAGACTCCAATTCTCAAAGCCTCTTTTATAAGCCTTCATTTTAAGCAAAAAATCCTATCGCTTCTTTTACAGATTTCCAAGCTGTTTTTCCGACATCAGTAAACATTGCCAATGCAACCAAAAGAAGTATTACCATTCCTATTATGATTATCCAGCTTAAAAGGGTCTCGTATCCTTCCATTCCTTTCTTGTTTATTCGCATTTGCTTATTTTTGTCTTGGGCATTATAAAAACTTTCCTAAAATTTCTTGATTTCAAGCGAGTCCTTGCCTTCAAGCATCGTGCAATCAAGCTTTTGCAGGTCTTGGTTGTTGTACGGCCATAACACCACTTTTGTGTCTGTGTCTGGATTATAGGTAGAGCCTATTGCATAGCCCATTGTTCCAAATTGACCAGCCCCTAAAGTTGTTGTTAATATTATTAATCCTCCGCATAGGCCAAGCGTAAGCCCACTGCAAGTTCCAACTCCAACAACAAACAAACCACTTACAACACCGCCAGCTAGTCCAGATATTGTCCCTGTTCTCAAGCTGCTGTATCCTGTCCAGCTTCCGGGATATGCATTTTTTTCCATAGTAAATATAACCGCCAAAGGCCTTGAAGTATCCAACCTGTCTAAGTCTTTCAATTGGGGATTTTCCAATTCTGTCTGCACATCCTTATCGAATTTAACCCTTGTCAGGTATTGAAAATATGTTTTTCCCTGCTGGTTCTGGGCAGGCTGCCTGATTAAATAGTCCGTCAGTCCAGTTAATTGCTTCTTATCCTCAAACTCCAATACGGAGCAAACAGCGCAATAATTGTTGTCTTCGGTTTCAAATATTCTTTCCTTTCCTTCTAGATACATGTCCCAGCATTGCGCCATTTTTTTTGAAATGATTTCAAGTTCTTTACTTTCTGCCACGGTTACGTATTCTGTCTTGCACCTGTTGCCTTTTCTTTCATCCAATACTTCGTTGCTAAAAGGCTTTGGGAGGGGTGCTTTTAATTTCAGCTTTGCACTTTCCAAATTGCTGTTCTTGCATATCAGGTAATCAGAAAGATTGTTTCCAAATATCCTGTAATCTTTAAGCCACAATGTGTAAATCAGCACAAAAACCATAGTTATTACTAGAACAACTAAAAATCTAAAGCCCATATTTGCTTTTCTGTTGCAAGCTCTTTTCCCCATTTTAGTTTACTTTCCTGTTGCATATCTGGCTTATTTTGTCTGACTCTGCGACATAGGTGAAATAAGCATCATTTCCCCTCACAAAGCTTAGAAAGTCAACTGTAACCACATCTTTTATGGAATTAAATATATTGGTTGCTTCTCCCTGCTTTATTCCCATAAAGAATATAGTATAATCTTGGCCTGGTTTGAAGGTAAATGTAGTTGCGGAAGGTGAAAGCCCTTTGGCCATGCCGAATTCCATATAAGCTCTTAAATGCTCAGGATCTCTTGTCAAAATATTAAGATAAGTCTTATCAATATTTATTCCCTTAGGTTTTGCATCTCTTAGGTATGGAGTTAAATCTGAAAGAGTTCCTGCCTCTTGGCTTACTCTCACTTTGAAGCACTCATAGCAAACTACTTCATCAAACACTAGATTTTCCCTGCTGAAGGATGAGCTGCTTTGCTTGCATTCCACAAGAAGCTTGGCTAAAGCCTCCTTTGCCATTGTTTGTGTGTCATATTCTCCCTTGTCAAGGTATTTTTTGCCATCAGCTTCCACTTTGTCTCTTAATATGATAATTTGCTTGGGCGGGCATTTTGACTCTGTTCCCAAGATAAGCGACAAAGAGCATTTAGATTTTTCTCCTCCCTGAAGCATGATAGCTCCCAAATCCTTTACAAAAGGACCGAAAAAGAAAAAAACTACGACAATCAGGATGACTGATGCTATAACCCCCATGCCTCCTTTTTTGTATTTGAGCATTTTTAATAAAGTGTAAGTATTTTGTTTATAATTCCATTGACAATAAGCCACATTATAATAACGCATGCAAAAATGAGTATCCAATAAGCAACGTGCCTTGTTGTCGGAATCTCTTCCTCGCCTTTTTTGCCTAAAAAAATAGAATTAAGTTTTCTTGCCATTTAAGAATTCCTTAAAAACCACCTATATAAATATTTGTATTAGGAGCAGCAGCAGGTAGTTTCCCCTTCCTTGAAATCCTCAAATCTTCCTGGTATTGAGGTTTCTCCGCTTCCGCACGTTCCTCTTCTTGAATAGCCTTGCGTATATCCAACAGCTCTGCAGCCTTTGTCGCATGTAAGGGAGCTTTCCTTTACCCCCTCTCCAAACTTGCCAAACCTGCCGGTAAAAACAACAAACAAAACAATTAGAACTGCTAGTCCTATTGCTGCTATTATGATTGTGTTGATGGAAATGCTCTGTGCTTTTTTATGCATAGAATATCAACTTAGCTTTTAGGCACGCAGCAGCATCCGTATTTCCCGTCGCTGTAGGAGCCCGCGACATACTGACCCTGGGGGCAGGTTTTGGCGTCTGATTGCGGAGCAAGAGCAGTGTCCATGTTCAGGCTTAAGCATTTCTGGTCGCAGGTATCTGTCTTCTCGACCCCAAGCGTGAATTTACCGAGCCTTCCTGTGAATATCGCAAACAATACAACTAGAACAGCCAACCCTATTGCTGCTATTATGATTGTGTTGATGGAAATGCTCTGTGCTTTTCTTTTCATTTGTGTACCTCTTTTAGCTAGGATATTGAAGCAAGTTATATTTAAATATTTGGATTTTATTAAGTAAAGTTGCTAAGTGTCCAATTATTAGAACAATTTTAATTACATTAACATTGACTAATTTTATAATTATTTGGCGACCTATGATAAAGTAAGCATGATGATATGTCGGAAATCAGAGATTTCCGAGCATTCTCAAAAACCGCCAAGATTAATTATAAATTGTGGCGGTTTTTGACAGGTAACCCGCAACTTATGTTTTGCTATATTTCCTAACAATAAAGCACCACTGCTTTATGAAGGGTACCCATTAAAAGCGTAAGCGATTGCATGAGTCTCGTAATTATTAGTTTATACCATATTATTTCATGTTGAACGCATAAGTCTCATATTTTTCAATTTAATTCATTATTGAATATTATTAAATTTGTAAAGTGTATTTGTACTGTATGACTTATTTATTTACATATATCCAGCTTTACCGAGACTGTGGCTGATGTAACCGGCACGAAGAAAGTCTCGGATTCTTTCTCCTGCTCCTCTGTGCATTGAGATTCAAGCGTGAAAAATGGCGCGTTTGGGTCTATAAAAACGCTGAACTTGTATTTGGTTTTCCATTGGCCGAATGTTTTTGAGAATATCTCAGTTGCAGCGCTCTTGACAAAATCGCACGCCCCTTTGCCGTTGTTGCATATCCTCTCAACGCCTTGTGCGCAGTCCTGTATCAGCTCCTCCATCTTTGCCTTTTTGCAGTCTGCGGCAGTTGTCTCCAGAAAAGTGTGGATTGTATTGCTCGCAAGCTCTGCGCTTACAAATCCCGCTCGTGTGTTGTCGGGCTTTTTAAAAACCAGAAACCTCACAGCTATGACTGTGGAGATTAGTATTATAACCACTATTACAGCAAGCCCTATTATCTCCATCTGTGCCCTCTTAATTTTGATATATTTCATTTTGCTTGAGTTTCTATGCTTAAAACCCCAAATCCGTATATTCTTGTTGTGGAGTTGTAAATCGATATGGGCACGTAAGTCAGAAAGCTGCTGCCCGGCTTCTCCAGCTTTCTTGAGTAGACCGTAGTTGGCTTTGGCACTGACGAGCTGGGGTAAATCTGGGTGATGTTTATCTCGCTAAATTCCAATAAGTCATAATAGTATATCTGGTTTGACCCCATTATTTTTTTTGCCGCGTCAATCTTTAATGCGTCTATGCAGTTCTCCCTCGATATCTTATCTTCGCTGCACTGCAGCTCTGGCATGAACATTACTCTTTGGGCAATAATGACGGACTTTGATTGTGAATATTCGTACTTCGTAATGCCGATGTTGCTTTTTTGTATTCTAGCGTAAAAAATTGCCCCTATCCCCACCAGGATAAAGAATATGAATATCACTGCAATCGTCTCGAATGTCTGAAGCTGGGCTTTCCTGCGCATTTTGGTAAAGTTTTAATAAATTAATGGGCACGAAAATTTTTGCAGCTCTTTGTTCTGTATAGCAAGCGATTTTGCGTCTGCCGAGAGGCTGCTGATGTCATTTATTGCTATTTTTTGCGATTCTGCTATCTTTGAGGATGTCTTGCCAAGGCTGTCAATTATTTTGATTGAGTTTGTATAGATGTTCTTGCATTCCGCTCTTTTGGCATCCTTTTCCAGCTGCTCTGTCTTGCCCTTGTGGACTTGCGCCACCAGGCTGTGCCTTGAAAGCGCGTTTTTCATGCCGCATTCGTAAAGCCCGATAGTGCCGGCGTAAATAGCCGCTATAAGCGAGGATTTTCCAATATAGGCTGATTTACCGGCCAAAGAGAATTGCTCTTTTTTCTTTTCGTAAAATTCTATTTCGCCTATTTCGCCTTTTTCCGCATTGCCTGTTATTTTGATTGCGGAAACGTCCGAATCAGGCATTTTTTCAAATGAGCTTGGAACGCTTGAAGGAAAATTCGTGTTGAAGAACACGAGTTTGACGTTGTAATTGTTTGCGTTTAAGATTTTGGAAGGTTCGTAGAGTGCGTAAGCCTCTTTGCCTGATTCTGCCGGAAGTGTCTTGTTTATTTCCTTCATCAGGTCGCCGCCTATCAAAACATACTTCACTCGCGTGCTTGTGACAAAAAGTAGGTTTGAGGACTTGTAGGGCTCGCTAAAAGCCAGTGTTTGGGTGATTACCCTGCTGCCTTTTATTAGGGAAGGGGAAAATAATATCAGGTTTTGGTATTGGCTCGCTGAAGATCCAATGGAAACCTTGTTGCAGCTTATTTTTATCTCAAAATCCGGCATGTCTAAAGGCACAATAGTGTCCGTGCTTGCGCTTGCTCCGGATATTATGCTTTCTATCTGCTTTAGCACTTCTATATTTGTAGAGGACTGTGTAATGCTTTTTTGCTTGATTATTATGGAAGTGAAAAATATCAGGATGGCGGCTCCGGCAATAAGCACGAATATCCAGTTGAACTGTATTTCGAATGCCTTTTTGGCTTTCATTTTATTCCCATCGGCTCAGATATGCATAATCTCCTTTGCCCTCCATCCTCAATGTTATCCTGTTTCCTGTTGTTCTTATGCAGAGCACGTCATTATCTACGGATATCCTGCCGGCAAAGAATGAGCTTTTCAGGCCATCTCCGAGCAAAAAAACATTTTTGTCAGAATCCCTTATGCTGTTAATCACCAGCTTGTTTAATGACACGCTGCTTACTGGGCTGGACTTGTCAGCAATTTCAAAGTCGGCAAAACATGCTTGTGTTATGTCGCCGCTCAACTGGAACTCTTTTTTGGAAACTGAGCCGTAATCATTTGTTATGCTTTGTATGGAGTTTTTTAGGTCTTTTTCAAGTTTTATTGCAACTATATCGTCAGTTTTCTGCCTGAAATTCTTTATAGCGCTATAGCCATAGATGAGCACTACAGAAATCAATATCAATGTAAGAGCGTAAATAAATATCTGCCCGTAGAGCTGTGATGTTTTCTTCATTTTGGCGCATTTTTTTTACCTGATTTCTTTTTTGATTCCTGGGCAATTGTTTTGAGCCTCAAGAAGACATCTTCTTTCGGTTTTTTTTGCTGCGGTTTTCGTCTTGACCTTTGCTTTCCTTCTTTTGGTTTTTCTTCTGTTTTGATTTCTTTTTCAGCCTTGGCATTTTCCGGCTTGAGCGGCTTTTCCGCTTGCTTCCCACCAAATGACTCAAATAGCTTTTTCCTTTCAATATTTTTTATGTCTTCAATCGCCTTGGCATTTGGATTGACCTCGGCTCTTTGCTGCTGCTTTTGCATGAAAATTGGCTGTCTTGGCACTGGTTTCTGCTGTGGAGTCATTGTTCTTTTTGGAGTCTGCCTCCATGCTGCAAATTCAGACTCCTTTTTCTTCTCGACTGCAACATAAGCCAGGTAGCCGAATCCTCCCAACAGGACTACTGCCCCCACTATGAACAAGATTATCTTTGTCAGATTTGATTTTGGAAAGTCCTCGGGATTGGTGGGATCTGTATCATTCTCTATCTCTTCCTTGTCGGAATATCCATCATTGTCTGTGTCCGCATTGTTCGGGTCTGTTCCAATGCTGTAGGTATTTTGTGTTTCGTACTCTTCCTTGTTCGTTAATCCGTCATTGTCTAAGTCCTCGCCTGCATCGCCAGGATTTGAAGGGTCCAGACCGTTCTGCAGCTCCCAATCGTCAGGCATTCCATCGCCGTCAGAGTCTGAAACCGGCTCTGCAGTTGATATCTTCGTACATTTGTCAGAAGCGCATTGAAGCCCGTCATCACAGTCCTCATCCAGTATGCAGCTATTGCCCTCGGAGCATCTTAGAGGGCATGGGCCTCCGCAATCTACATCAGCTTCTGACGGGCTTAATTTTCCGTCAGAGCATGTCTCCGCGCTGCTGCATTTGCCTAGGCTGCAGTATCCGTTGCTGCAATCGCTGTTGAATCTGCAGGATTTGCCGTTGCCGCATTTGCTGCTGCACGCCCCTCCGCAGTCGACATCAGACTCTTCTTGGTTCTTGAAATTATCGTTGCATGTTGGCTCGCTGCATTTGCCTAGGCTGCAGTATCTGCTTTCGCAGTCGGAGTTGTCTGTGCATAATTCGTTTATCCTGCACGTGCCCCTGTCCCTGCAGGTTATTGGCGGGGCTGTAGTTGCGTTTGAATTGCACTTGTCAGTGCTTACCCTGCAGTTCTTGCATGTCAATGTTCCGCTGTTGAACGTGTTTTTATAATTAGTGCAACTCAAATCTGTAATGTTCCCGAAATTGCTGCCGTCGCATGTTTCTCCTGTGTCGAGCTTCCCGTTTCCGCAAGTCGGGGATTTTTTGCATTCATTTGTGTCAAGCTTGCAGCTTGTGCATTTCAAATTGCCGTCGTTAAAGTCCATGCTGTAGTCATTACATTTTCCTGTCAAGGGTCCTAGATTGCTCAAGTCGCAGCTTTCTCCCGCATCAATAACATTGTTTCCGCATTTGGGCTTTTCTGTGCAGCCGCTTGTGTTGAGCTGGCAGGCTGATGTGCATTTGAGATTGCCTCCTGTGAATGACGCAGAATAATCTGTGCAGAGTTTTATTTGGCCGAAGTTGCCG
>JACQSQ010000045.1 GCA_016211245.1 Candidatus Woesearchaeota archaeon | reverse complement strand
TGCTTGCTGTAGTCACAGGATCTTTGATATATTCTATACCTTCTACTATTTATTTATTTAAAAACAAAAATGAAATACAAAAAATTGAAACTCATGCATCTGCTAGAATGTCAAGAATGTCCTTGACATCTTTTGACAAGCAGCTTGCCAGGGAACTAATGGATATCAATAATGATGGAAGATGCGATGTTTGCGGCATGCCGGTAGAGCAATGCATTGATGCCGGAGAGCTTCAATGCAATATGGGCATTAATTCTCAAATGGGGGTTTTAGGCTCACAGCATATCCATGCTGATTGGAAAGTTTATATTGATGGCAAGCCATTGGACTTTTTTGACAAATCCCACATGGAGAGAATGCAAGGCAATCAGCCAGTAAGCAGTTTTATTCACGTTGATTCTGGCGCTCCAGCTCCTGAAAAAACTGGCGATATTTTGCACATGCACGCAACTGGCATTCCTTTATGGGTTTTCTTTGAAAGTATAGGAACTAATTTCAACAAAGACTGCATTACTTTAGAAAATAATGAAAAGTTCTGCAATGAAGGAAATAAAAAACTAAAATTTTATGTCAATGGGAAGCTAAATAACGAATTTGAAAATTATGTTTTTAATGATTTGGATAAAATATTGATAAGCTATGGGGAGGAAAATAATGAACAAATCAAGGATCAACTAGATTCTATAACAAGTTTTGCTTCATTACATTAAAATGAAAATCAAATCAATTTATATCGCAATTATTGCAGTTATTTTAGTATTTGGAGTATCCTATATTTTACTCAGGAATTCATCTTCAAGCCAGAATACAAATGGAGTACCGCAACAGCCAATACATTGGCATCCTAAGCTGAAGATAATTATAAATGGAGAAGAACAGCCTATTCCGACAGGAGTTGGAATAAACATTGGCAAAAACATGGATTACGAAATAAGCGGAATGAGAATGTCCCCAACACATACCCATGAAAGCGACGGTACAATTCATCTGGAAAATAACAGGCCATGGCAAAAGCCTGAAACTTTGACGCTTGGCTATTTCTTCAAGGTTTGGGATAAAAAATTCAACGGCTCCTGCATATTTGAATATTGCAATAATGAAATAGGTACTCTGTCAATGGCAGTTAATGGCAAACCAAATTACGAGTTTGAGGACTATGTCATGCATGACGAAGATGAAATTGTGATTGAATATAAACAATCAAAATGATAAGAAAAGTTATTTTATTCATAATTTTTATATTAATGCTTCCAATAGCCAATGCAAACGGCGGCTGCATAAAAGTTACAGATGATATGCTAGTGCAAATGTCTGTAGCGCCTCATGTTCCGATTGTCAATGAAAAAGCATCTTTCCTGTTTTCATTCGGCAATGAAAGCGGCCTTATTAGGGAAGAAATAAACGGAAAAATAAAGATAGCGCAAAACGGCAAGACTTTGCTTGAAAATGACTTCAAGGCTAAAGACGGAATTTTAGACTTAAAGCACGAATTTAATAACCATGGCCTATACGAAATTTTTTTAGAGTTTAATGTTGATGGCAAAGAATACATGCCGGAAGATTTTGTAGTTGAGGTTATTGAAAAACAGGGAAATAAAGGCTACTTAACTAATGTTTTATTTTTGCTTGCAGGTATACTGGTTGGAGTCTTATCTTCAAAATTATTCAAGCACAGAAAATGAAAAGCAAAAATATTTTTTTGATTTTGGCTTTAATGATTTTATTAGCCAATATAGCTTATGCGCAGCAAGAACTGCCTATTGGCCTGCAAAGGTTAAAGCAGCACCAACAGGAATTGGCTTCAAGCATAACCTTTCTTCTTGCTTTCTTTGCAGGCTTAATCTCAATGACCTCTCCTTGCGGAATTGCTTTGCTGCCCACGTTCTTTTCAGTTGCATTCAAAGACAGGAAAAAAGCCATGCTGATGACGATAGCATTTTCGATTGGATTGTTGATTGCATTTACAGTATTTGGTCTGATCGCGGGCTTTCTAGGAAATTTTTTCAATGCCTATAAGCTGGCTTTTGCCGTTGTCTCAGGATTTATTTTGATTTTTTTTGGAATTTTATTGTTTTTTAATATCGGATTTGGCATCTTTAGCTTCAAATTAGACTACAGCAAAGAGAAAAGCTTTTTCAGTACTGCAATGCTCGGCTTTTTCTTTGGAATTGGCTGGACACCTTGTGTTGGGCCAATTTTAGTAGGTATTTTAGTCCTGGCTGCAAACGCTTCTACAGTTTTAAATGGAACTTTAATGCTATTGTTTTATGGAATTGGCATAGTTGTTCCGCTGATTATCTTGGCATATTTCTCCGATAGGTACGATTGGGCAAACTCCAGATTTTTAAGAGGCAAGCAAATTACACTCAAATTATTCAATAAGCAAATATTTACTCATACTTACAACATAATCGGAGGCATTTTATTGCTTATTATAGGCTTATTGATGATTATGTTCAAAGGCACGTTCTTCTTCCAGACAGAGCTTCCAAAATATGTACCTTGGTCGATGTCATTTTGGGGCTACTTAAATGAAAGGGCTTTGGAATCAAATCTATTTACATCAAAAATAGGCAATGTTTTAGGCATTATCATTGGTTTGTTAGCCATTATATTTGTTATTTGGCATTTGAATAAAAGTGAGAATGGTGGTAAAAATGAAATTGAATAACTTATTTGTTTTATCTATTATTGCTCTGGTTTTTATTTCAAGTTGTGCTCAAAATCAAGGCACCAATCAAGATTCAGAATTCAAGAAAATGTGTCAAGATACAGGCTATGAATGGATGCTCATGAAGCCTACAAAAGATGGGAAAATAATCAAGGCGGCAGAATCATGCTGGGGCTGCATGGTCGAGGGCATTGAGCATGTATGCGATATGGACAAGTTTAATGAAATGACCGGCATGATGAAAAATAGTATGATGGAAAATATGGAACACAAAATAGATTCAATGCAGCATATGGCCATGACAGCGCATGCAGGCACCAGAAGCTCTGTTGACGTTCATATGTATAAAGTCGGCTTTATAAAGCCTGATGTGCAGCCGGGAAAAGAGGCTGTGCTTAAGTTTACAATAAATGAACTGCAGTCAAAGAAGCCTGTATTAGACTTGGATATAGTCCACGATAAGATAATGCATGTTGTTCTTGTAAGAAACGACCTAAAGCATTTTGAACATATTCATCCGGAAGCTTCAGGAGCAGGAGTTTTCAGCGCGCCTTTCAACTTCACAGCATCCGGAGCTTACAGAATTTGGATTGATTTTACGATAAATGGAATGCAGCACATTGTTGATTTTGACATTAATATTCCAGGCAATGCAGAAGCAGAAGAAAAATACACACTTGGAGGCCTCAAAGTTAATTTTATTTCATCAAAAGAAATTGCAGCAGAAAAGGAAGCTGAATTAAAATTTGAAATTTTTGACAGCAACAATAAGCCAGTTCCAATAACTGAAAAATTCTTGGTTGCAAATGCCCATCTGATGGCAATAGACGAGGCTTTGGAAGGATTCAACCATAACCATGATGAAAATTTTGACAAAGACAATAAAATTGCATTCAAGCATAAATTCACAAAACCCGGAAAATACAAGCTCTGGGTCCAATTTTCAGCAGAAAGAAAAGTCAGGACAGCTAGCTTCGATGTTGTGGTGGAGTAATAATAAAAGCAACATGAAAAAAATATTATTAACACTGGTTTTTGCAATCTTTGTAATAGGCTGCACCAAGACAGAACAAGTCCCAGATGCAGTCAAGAATCTTGAAAGATTTAAGTATGTTATTGTAGAGCACCCGAACACAAAAGCGCCTTCTTTTACTTTAAGTGATGCGAGTGGAAGTGAATTCACAGACCAAGAGCTTAAAGGCAAGGTTTACATCATTCAGGGCTTCACCCCTGGATGCAGCTCCTGCGCAAGGGAAATTGCAACTTTGAATAAGGTTCATGAAAAATTCAAGGATAAAAATCTTGAGATAATCTCTATAGACATCGGAAGCAATGACATAAATGGTGCATTGGACACAAAAGAAAGGTTTAATGGTGGAGACTGGCTCTGGACATTTGACTCGGATGATGTTGCTGTAAAGCTGCAAATGAAGACTTTGGAATCAACTTATATTATTGACAAGGAAGGCATCATAAGATATAAGGATGAAAGCTTGAGCGACTCAAATATTTTATCACAGGAGATTGAAAAATTGATTTAAAATGGTTAATTTTGAATTAACTTCACTGGCATTTTCCGCAGGGCTGGTTTCATTCATAAACCCATGCGGATTTGCAATGCTTCCTGTTTATGTCACTTATTACTTCAAGAATGAAGGTCTAGAAAAAGCATCTGTCATAAAAAGAGCCTTTGCAGGTCTAAGTCTTGGCTTGACTGTCAGCTTGGGATTTGCAACTGCATTTTCCCTGATTGGTTTTGCCATCAGTTATCTTGGCAGGGGCCTTTTAAAGTATGTTGGATGGTTTGACTTGTTTATCGGAATTTTACTTGTTTTGATAGGCTTAATTTATTTGCTTAATCTAAAAGCAAAAGCTTATGTTAACAGATTAATGAACATCGGGGAATACCTGAAATCTAATAAATTAAAAAATAAGCACATTTCTTTTTTTGTTTATGGTGTCGGGTTTGCTATTACATCTCTCGGCTGCACACTGCCAATTTTCCTGCTTGTTGTAACAACCGCATTAAAATCAGCAGGACTTATTAGTGGATTAATAACATTTTTAGTGTACGCAGCAGGGATGAGCTTTTTTATGGTTTTGTTTTCACTTGCAGTCGCTTTATCCAAAACAGCTGTAGAAAAGACATTAAGGAGATGGGCACCTTACTTATACAGATTCGGCTCAATAGTTGTAGTAATAGCCGGCATTTATTTGATATATAACCAAATAGCTTTTGGAGGATTGTTAGGCTGATTAAGGGCAAATAGCGCTTTGTAAACGATAATGAACCAAAATAGATTTTGTTTTACTGAAATAGGTATAAAAATTAACATTGTTTTTAAAGTAAAATATATATAAATGTCTTATTTAATGAATAAAAATGATACATGGATCAAAGGAAGACGCCTTTTTAGAAAAGGTTATATTATTTTTAGTTATTTTAGTAGGAGTTGTCCTTATCTACAGCCAATTCCAGTTTGCGAAATTGTCATCTAATATTTTTCTTACGTCAGTTTCATTCTTCTTGGTTTTAGTTCTAATTGCCTTAGTCGTATGGTTATTTTTAAGCAAAGAAAAAGGCGAACATGCAATACACATTGGTGAGCATACAGCAAGAATTGAGCGAAAGCCATTCACCTTTTTTGAGAAAGTAAGCTATAGTTTAGTAGCTGTAGTTGCTTTGATGATATTTTTGAACCAATTCCAGATTTCTCAAGTTAACGCTTTGGCTAGCGGAACAGCGTCGCCAATAAGCAGCTTTGTTAAATCTGTATCAACGCCATTAAAGCTGGGCTCTGGCAAAGGCGGCGTTGTTATTGGGCCTCAGCTGAATACCGACGGAAGAACGACAAAACTTGTTGAGTGGCAGACTATAAGCGAAACTCCTGCTCCAAAAGACACAGGCAATCCAACTCAGGATGCAATCGCAGCAGTTGTTCCAACAGGCACACCACCTTATGCTCTTGAAGGGCCAGGCTCTGAAAAGATTCAAGGGGCAACTTTTGACGACCCTATAACCAGCCAGAAAGTATGGGCATCATTGCTCGGCTCAAGAAGATTCGGGACAGAAAATGCCATTCAGCTTACACCAGAAGAAGAGCAAAGGTGGAATAGGATTGTAAGTGTATTTACCTGCGATTTTTGCTGTGGTGGTCCAAATAGTGTTACAACAATCAACAGATGTGGCTGCGCTCACAGCTATGCATGGCAGGGAATGGCAAAATTCTTCATTAAGTATTATCCTCAATACACAGATGAGCAAATAATGGGAGAAATGACAAAATGGAAAGGGCTATGGTATCCTCAGGGCATGATTCAAGATTATTTGGTTTTTACAGGACAGCAGTTAGCAGACATATTAACCCATGGCGGCTCTATTGGAATAAAACAGCAGTTCTTGCAGCAAGGCTCTGGAAATCAACAACAGACTCATGCTCAAGCAACGCCGCTTGACCAACTGCCCTCAATGGTAGGCGGCTGTTAGCCAATAAAGATTTCAATAATCAATTTACATTAAAAAAAATTATTCAATACAAGACCTATGCACTCTCTCAATAATAATGGGTGCCACACATATAACTTTAGTGCTTGATTGTCAGCAAAATAGCACAATAGAAGTGTGCGGTTACCTATTTTATCATGTTTGCAGTAAAATAGATCGCCTATTGAATTAAAAAGTAAATAATAAATAATTTAAAAGTGTTATGCAAGTTAAAAAGCATTCAATAATCCAAATCTTTAAATAATGTTAAATAAACCATAAGAGGAGGTAGAAAATGAATAGAAACGTAATTATTGTAATTGTGCTTGTAGTTTTGGTTCTGCTTACTGCAGTCCAGGCGATGCAGTTAAGTGCATTGAAATCAAGCATAAGCGCAGGTAAGGTTAGTGCTGGGAGCGCTCCTGTCCAGGGTTCTGGAGGCGCAAGTGTTCCATCAAACATACAAGACTTGCCCTCAATGGTAGGCGGCTGTTAGCATTATAGTAATGGGGTGTAAAAATGAATGCAAAAATAGTAGTATTGTTAGTTTTAGTTGTTGGAGTGCTATTAGTGGGGTGTAATTCAGCCAGCAGCGATGGCTACGCAACATACAACCAGCAGCAAGGGCAGCAGCAAAATCAATATGTCGGCGGAGGCTGCGGAGTCGCGGCAGAATCTGATTATGAAGCGGTGCCAGCAAGCCAAGCTACTGGATTGTAATTAAAAATGGAGTTAAGCAAGAGGGAGAAGCGCAAGCTTAGGCTGGAAAAGCTAAGGCAGGAAAGCCACGAAGCGCAAAAAGAGCATGAGCAGAGACTTGAGCATCAAAAGCAGTTTGAAGCTAGTCAAGAGAAATCAAAAAAAACAAAATATTATGTCATAGGCGCTGTTATAGTAGTTTTGATTTTATCAATAATCACTTACTCTGCTTATTCGATGGGCAAGCCAAGCGCCTACGACAGCTTTGCAAAATGCCTGACAGAAAAAGGGGCTGTTATGTACGGCGCAATGGACTGGTGCAAATATACCCAAGGCCAGAAAGCAATGTTCGGCAAGTCATTCAAGTATATCAACTATCATGATTTTAGCGAGCTTCAGGGCATAAAGAAAACGCCCACATGGGTTATAAGCGGGCAGTGGTACGAGAATGTCCAAACATTTGATAAGCTGGCGTCATTGACCGGATGCAAAATTTAGGGAGTTTAAATGGAAGAAAAAAAAGAGGAGAATGCGCATCATCACCCTGTTGTGCATCATAAGCCTATTCATGAGCACTATTCATTTCACCCTGCGCATAAAAAGAATAACATTGAGAATGTATTGTTGATTGCAGCTGCTGTTCTTGCCCTTATTCTTATCATAAACATCTTCTTAACATTCGGGATAAATAAAAAATTGAAAGAAAGCATAGAGACCGCCAAAGAAGCGGCAAAACCAGCAAAAATTGAGCTGGTTTTGATCAGGGATTCCAAGTGCGCAGACTGTTTTGATGCCTCGGTGTTCTCAAGCTATATTAAATCATTAAAGGTGGAGCTTTTGAATGAAAAGACCCTTGAATTCAGTTCCGGGGAGGCAAGGAGCTTGATAAATAAATATAAAATTCAGAAAATACCTTCGATAATAGTTACAGGCGAGCTAAATAAGCTAAGTATTGAAGGATTTAACAAAGTTCAAGATGGCTTAGTTTTGGCGCAATTAAACCCGCCTTATACAGATGCTTTAAGCGGAAGGATTGTTGGAAAGGTCAGCTTGAAGCTAATAAAAGATGACTCTTGCATGAAATGCAATGATATGTCCAGGCTTCTTACTCAGATTAAGTTTGCAGGCATCAAAGTTGTTGAAGAGAAAAACATAAGCTTAATCAGCGACGAGGGCAAATCCTTGATACAAAAATATAATCTGGATTTTGTCCCTACTGTTATTCTGTCAGAAGATGCCGAAGCCTACCCAATAATGCAGCAGGCATGGCCCACAATAGGGACAAAAGAAGAGGAAGGCTATGTCTTAAGAATGGTTTCTCCCCCTTTTATTAACTTAACTACAGGAAAATTAAGTGGATTAGTAGACCTAATATACCTTGTTGACAAAAGCTGCGCAGACTGCTATAACGTAAGCTTCCATAAATCTGTACTAACTAGCGAGCAGAGTTTTGCAATAATAATAGATAACGAAGAGACTGTTGATATAGGGGATGCAAAAGGAAAAGGGCTCATTGCAAAATACAACATAACTAAAGTTCCTACAGTAGTGCTTTCTGATGAAGTAAGCGCATACCCATCAAGCGAGGGGCTAAGGCAGTTCTTCTCTATAGAACAAGACGGCTATTATGTTTTCAGGCAGCCCCAAGTAATCGGGGCTTACATGGATTTGGCAACAAATACACTAGTCAAGCCTCAGGAAAATCAAGGGCAGCAGGCATGAGCAAAAAAGATACCATTCTTTATATTTTGGTTCTTGCCTTGCTCTCTTTGCTTATTTGGCAGTGGCTTTCCAAGGCAGAGTTAGTCAAAAGCATTAGCGAACTGCAAAAAGACAACAAGGATTTGATGCTTCTCTCTGGTGTTGGGCAACTAAGATCAGCACATAACCATGCAGATGTTAAGGTTTATGTAAATGGAAAAGCCATAGACTTCTCCCAAAGCAGGTACCAGCTGGCGGCAAGGTTCATTCATTTTGAGGAGGGCATTGGAGATTTGATCCATATTCATGCAATAGGGTTAACAATAGGGCATTTATTCAAGTCGCTTGGGATGGACTTTGACAACGATTGCATATTCTTTGAAAAAGCAGGTTATTGCGGTGATGGAAACAAAAAATTAAGGTTTTATGTCAATGGCAAGGAAAGTAATGAGTTTGACAATTATGTTATAAAGGATTTGGATAAAATACTTGTTTCTTATGGAACAGAAAGCGAAGCAGAAATACAAAAGCAGCTTAATTCAATAACAAATTTGGCTGCAAAGTACAGCGCTGACAGGTATTCTTAGAATTTTCAATAATTATTTTTTTAATTTTAATGAACTCAATTTATTGAAAGTGCGCCTATTGTCCAGCGCAAGTAGAAAGTAAAACATAAAGCGCGAAACGCAATAAAATAAAGCCCATTAACGAAAAGCCAATACGATTTAACATCAGACAAAAACCAATTACGAAAATCCAATAAATAAAACAGAACGACATCTGCTTTCAAAGCACGTTGGAGGTAACCAGTTTGTGCTTACCAAGACAAAACATTCTTTTCATCAAACATAAATAGAAATATTTAAATATAACCTGACTAATGTAAACTATATTCTAAAATACATATTTGGGGGTTATTTGATGGCTTCGCAAAACAAGGAAATATTCAACGTCTTTTTCAGGGAAAAGCCCGCAATGATGTTGGTTGAGCTTAAAAATGCCAAAGGTGAGATTTACGCTTCCTCGATAGCAAAGACTGTTGACTGCACTTATTCTCATGTTGTGAAGATTCTTCAGGAAATGCAAAAAGCCGGCCTGATAAATTTCGAGCCTCAGGGCAGGATAAAGCTCCTCACTCTCACAAAACTGGGTCAGGAAGTCGCTGAAAAAATTGATGGGATAAGGACTGTGCTGTGAATTATATAAAGATATTTTTCTTCAAAAAAGTACGCTTAGAAATTCGTAGGTGGCAAAAAGTCCAAATATTTTACCCAACCTTTTCTATGGCAGCATACTTCCCAAGAACCTCTTTAGCCGCTTCAAGAAAATCATTTTCTTTTTCTGTCGGTATTATTGCGCCTGCAGCGTTTTGATGGCCCCCAGCTTCGGCATTGCCGACTCCTTTAGTGATTTCTTCAATTATATTCCGCAAATCAAAAGCCCCATTTATGTTGTTTGTTGTCCTCAATGAAATTTTTGTATTGCCGTCAAGCATCTGGGCCATTGATAGGATAAATACATTGTTTGTCATGACATTGGATTTTGAGAGTATCGAAGCCAAAGTTCCAATTATTGTTGGCATTACCTTGTCCTTTGCGTTTATTATGACAAATCTCTCGCCCCATAGGATATCCTCGCTGAACTTGTTTTCATTGTACCAGTTTAGGGCATTTACGATTTCTTTCTTGTAATCAGCCAGGCTTCTTATAGCCTGCTGCTTTATTTTTTTATCGCCAAGGCAGGCTCCAATTCCATAAGATGCCCTTCCCAATCTGCCGCACGCATTGAGCAAAGTTGCAAACTCTTTTGCGTCTCTTGTCGGGCTTTCTTCATCCTCGTGAGGCAGGATGTAGACGTTTCCCAAGACATCATCTGGCTTCTCTTCATTAAGCCTTTTCATTATAATGCCGGTAACAAGCTTTTTCATTTCTTCATTGTCAAGATGCACTATCTTTTTCCAGCTGCTGCCGTTTTTGGGGTTGATCCCCATTTGGTATAGAAATTGTATCGCCCCGGACTCGGAGCCTGAAACCCCCGGTATGTAAGGGTCAGTGCAGTATTCCAATGCCTTATGCAATGGCTTTGTTTGCGAGCCAAAAATCCTCAATCCGGTTGTTACCTGTATTTTCTTTTTCCTGACCGCAATTTCCAGAATTTCCCGATTCAGCCGTAAAAAGCCACTTTGTTCCTGCAAATCCCCCAAAGCCCCTACTATTGCTATATGGGCCATTTCTTCCATGCTTGAATCTACCGCGCATGCGAATTTAAACACCACCCCGGCTCCTGAAATTTCTTTGCCGCCGTCAATTCCATGCAGGTGCGGGTTTACAAATATAATATCACCATAATCAAGATTTGCGGTGCTATGGTGGTCCAGAATAACAACTTTTCTGCCTTTAAGCTCCTCTCTAATTTCATCCACCAAGCCTGAGCCTATATCAGTGAATACAAAGCAGTTATAAGGCTCGGCAGCGAGCTGCTTTATTGCATTGGAGTTCAGCTGAGGCACTATAGAGACAGAGTGCTTCCTGTTGTCTATGCTAAGAAGCTTTACCATAATTGCCGCCGCGCTTATTCCATCCGCGTCAAGATGGCTTATTAGCCTTATAACCTCTTTTTTGTCGATCTGTTTGAAAGCCTCAGCAGCTTTTTTTACATTCTCATCGAATTGCTCATAAATATCCATCAAAGCACCTTTCAGAATATTTTTGATTAAAAATTTTGAACACAGCTTATTTTTATAGGTTCGGTTTTCACTTTCCGAATCTCCTTTTTCTTTTGTTGAATTCCCCGATACACATCATTAAATCATGCTTTGTGAATTCCGGCCATAATTTTTTAATAAATACCCATTCACTATACGCGCTTTGCCACATTAGAAAATTTGATGTTCTTATCTCCCCTCCTGACCTTATCACCAGATCAGGCTCGTTTTGAAGGTAGAGGTTTTTTGCTATTAACCCCTCATTTATGCTTTCAGGCTTTATCCTGCCTTTTTCCACATCTCTGGCTATATTTCTTACAGCATCTATTATTTCCTGCCTGCCTCCGTAGGCAAGTGCAAAATTAACCGTAAGTTTCTTGTTGTTCTTTGTTTTTTCCATTACCTCAAGCATGACTTTTCTCATGTTTGGCGGGAACATATCTAGTCTGCCTATTGCATTAACCTTTATCCCCTTGTCCATAAAATCCTTGCCTTTCTTTATTTCATCAAATTTTTTCTTGAATAACCCAAACAAAAAGTCAATCTCTCGTTTTGCCCTGTTGAAGTTCTCGGTTGAGAAAGAGTACAATGTCAGTTCCTTAATACCTAACTCCCCGCACCAGCCAAACAATTTCTCAAGCTTTTTAACGCCTAGCTCGTGCCCTAGCCATGGCTTCAGGCCCAGCTTTCTGGCATAGCGCCTGTTTCCGTCGAGCACAATGCCTAAATTCCTTGGAACTTTAGAAGCCATAAGCAAGGGGTTCTACATCGGTTTAAATACATTTTGAATCAAACCCTGAACAGGAAAATCATCCCCATTATCAGGCTTATAATGGAGTAGGAAAATATAAACCCCTCAAGATAATCAAAAGCGCCGGTAGCTGGCATGGCTGCTGCCCGTCCAGTAATCTGCGCTGTAGCCCTATAGTTAATATCGATAAAAGCCCCCGCTAATAATGCTAATATGCTGCTTGCAAGCAACAAAATGCCTATAGATTTGCTCATTTTATTTAATCCCGGCTTCGGTTTTATATAACTTTCCAAAAACCCCGACAAAAATTTCCTGCGGTATTTTTATGCCTGCCTCAACAAAGGCCCTTGCGAACCTATATCCGTCAGTCGACCCATCTTCAAGCTTAAACCCCATAACATTCTTTAAAGTTATTCCGCACATAAAACCGTCATTTATCATCAAAACAGCATTTCTTCTTTTTTGCTGAACTTTTGGCTCGTTTAGCTCAATTATAAACTTGCCCATGTCAATTCCATGCCTAAACACTTCCCACTCAATCAAGTCGTTTAATATTTTGCTGAAGCTATTCTCGCTAAGATAGCTCTCAGCATTTTTGATTTTATTGAACTCATTAAAATCTGCATCATTTTTTAGCTCAAACCTATAGGCCCTGCCAACATATTTTTTTACCTTCTGCCTGCTGCCTTTTCGTTTCCATTCATTTTCAACAATATAGGCATATTCTTTTCCCTTTACTCTTTTGATTCTGAAAAACATTCAATGGATTAGGCACCATGAATTTATAAGCTTTTTGGTCTTTTTTAGAATTATTTTCCTATATAAATCGAGAATTAGGCGAAATTTGGTGAATTCTTAATCAAAAAGCTTGACAAACAAAAATTAGGCGAATATTTTTAGCGTATAGCAGCCGCAAATTCTTTTTTGAATTTTTCATTGACCTTATGAAGCCTTTGTACAGCGTTTATAATGGCATTTTTAGGGCTTACTTCGCCGTCTGTTTCAACTATTATCTGAGGCAGGCTTATTTGCGGATGCCTTATGCCGTATGTTGCTATCTTGACATGCTTGTCATTCAGCAGCTCGGATTTCAGCGCGTTGCACAATGTATGGTCTGCCCCCTTCGCCTCAATTATTAATTTGCTTTTTTTGTCATCGAGAATTTTGATTTCCATTTTCCTTGCAGATTAGGACATTAATGTTCTTTAAAAATCTTTTGCTGTTTTATGTATTCTTAATTCTTCAATTTTCACGTCGTCAAAATTAATCCGTCTTTTCAAATCTCAAGCAGCTTACCTCGATTCTATGAATTTGCCGACGGTGAAATGAAAAAGTTGATTTTAATGGAAGCTTGAATGGCCAAACATGGGTTATTTTTGCATTTTTTTTGGCTGAAAACCGCTCAAAAAAGCCATTGTTCTCACTTTTATGGAAAGAATATACGACTGGAGCTGCTTCTAGGGCTTTTTCAAGAAAAATTATATCAGCATGTCGTTTTTTAGTGCCAAAAGGCGGGTTCTGCAATACTACATCTGCCGAATCTTTTATATTGGATATGTCATGGCATCTAAACATAACCTGTCCAAGGCCGTAACCCTCACTTTTTACCTTTGTGACATTCTCCCTTGCTGTTTCCAAGGCTTTCTCATCAGCATCTATTAAAAATACCTTCTTGGCGCCTAATAGTAGGGCCCCTATGCCTAAAATGCCAGTCCCACAGCCAAGATCGGCAATCACTTTTCCTTCAATATCTCCTATCAAATAAGCATTCCAAATCATAGAAGCAGCTACCTCACTATCAGTGGCATATTGCTCCCAACCTATTTTCGGGCTTTCAAACACCTTCAAGCGGGACAAAATGATTGCAAGCCTTGATTTTGATGTTGTTTTGTTCATGACGATCTCTCACTTTTCATGAGTAAAATTAGATATCTTTTTTATTTCAATATTGAAAATAAAATTTACCCTACTCTAAACTCTTTTATTCTTTGCCTTGAATAATCAGCTTTAACCCCACTTTTTACTATTAACTATTTTAACATTATTATTTTTAATATATCAACTACTCTGTAATCATATTGTACTTTTAGCTATACCACTTAGTTGAAACTACTTTTATTTAATCCTTTTGGAACATTTTCATCAAAAAATATTTTGATAAATCTAAAGTGCCATGGTCCCCGATTTCGTACCAATACCAAAAATTATTATTTTTAATCATCATAATTTTGCTAACATTTTCATTCCCAGCTTAGTCCCGGTACAATCCCAATACTATCCCAATTTAGTCCCAAAATTAATTTTTTGTCGTCGAAATATAGTCCCAATTTAGTCCTATAATAATCCCAAATTATTCCCAAAAATCAAAAGATTTAAATAAATGCCCATCATTCAGTTATTTATGTTTTGGAGTAAGAAGCAAAATGCGGAGCGGCCAGAAAAAAAATTTGTGCAGATTAACGAACTTCTGAAGCTATCTTTTGGCAATGTAAAAAGAGACACTATAAATATTTTCAAGTGGCTGAATTACCTGTACAGAAAAAATATGGAGCAGGAGCAGCTTATAAGGCAGATGCAGCTTGAGCTTTCATATGTGCCAAAAACAAGAGAAGAGATAAGGCGCATTATAGATGATTATTACTCATTTGAGGGTATGATGTCCAAAATGAGGGAATTAGCTGCGAAAGTTGAGGAATTGGCAAAATTCCAGCAACAAAGGCCGGAAGCACCACAGCCACAAAGTCTTGTTGTGTCACAAAAAGACTATCCAAGACACCTTCAAAACGAATTGGGCATCCTTCAGGAAAGGCTCGAGAAACTAGAGCAGAAAAAACTTTCGATGAGGGAGAGAATTGCAAAAAGAATAACAAGAAATTCAAAAGAGTATGTTAAAAGTGTTATAATCTCTTATATCAGGAAATATGAGAGGATATCGGCATTTCAGCTTAAGGAGATTGTGGTTGAAGAGCAGAGCTTATGCTCAAAAAGCTCATTCTACAGGCTTTTGGAAGAGATAGAGCATCTTGATGAGGTAGGAGTCATAAAGCAGGGCAAGGAGAAGCATTATCTTTTGAAATCTATGGGGAAAATTCACTAAAATAGAAAGCTATTTAAACCACCCAAGAACAAAAATTTTCGGGGGGGGTTAATATTTTGAGGAAAATATTTCTTAGAAGGATTAATCTAAAATTAAGGCCAAAGGGCAAAAAATTAAAGCAGGAATTTGCTAAGATGAGGCAGGAATTTGATGAGCATCTGCAGGCAATCAACGAAAATACAAACGAGATTGCGGCGAATTACGAGTACATAAGCGAGATAGAGAGGAAACTCGACAAAATGAGCGAAAGGATTGAGCAATTACAGATGTTCCTGGAATCCGTGGGAATGCCGGCGCTAAAAAGAAACAATTTTGATATCAAGAGGCTGAACAGGATGGAACAGGAAGTTTTCTTGGTGATTTATACGCTTGAAGAAGAAAAAGGGGGGGTTACATACTCAAGCATAGCTGACCGCCTTAATATTTCAGAGCATTTGGCATCAAACTACGTGACTTCACTTATAGAAAAAGGAGTACCTATAATAAAGAGATATCTTAACTCAAAACCACATTTGAGGTTGGACCCGGAGTTCAAGACTTTGCAGGCAAAAGAAAACATTTTGCAGCTAAGCCTCGCAGAATTTGGATTTTGATTTTCTTTATCTTTACATTTAATTCTTTTTATTATTAATTAAAAGTTTTAATCATAAAGTATCCAAGGGGCTTTTCACTTTCTTGAGCTGTTGTGTTGATACTTTTGTGTAGATTTGTGTTGTTGACAAATCAGAATGCCCTAAAAGCTCTTGTATGACCCTTATATCTGTGCCTGCCTCAAGCAAATGTGTAGCAAAACTGCTTCTCAAAGCATGGCAAAACACCCTCTTCCTTAGCCCAGATTTTACCGCTGCCCCTTTTACAATCTTTTGGGCCTGCCTTATTGTTATAGGCCTTCCATTTACTGAAAAAATGTATTTGCTGCTGTCCCTCTTTTTCGATATGTAATCATTAAAATTATGAATAAGGTTTTCTGAAAGAATGATATACCTTTCTTTATTTCCTTTTCCATGTTTAACCTTGCCCATCTTTTCCGTCAAATCTAGGTCATCAATTTTTAGGCTGACACATTCGCTCACGCGCAATCCGGAAGAGTACAGGAACTGGATGAGCAGTTTGTGTTTGGGATTTTTAACGGCATTAATGAGCTGCTTTATTTCTTCTTTTGTCAGGACTGTCGGCAGCTTTTTCTCCAGTTTTGGCGCCTTAACTGCATTAAAGGCCGGATTTTGCAAGATTTCATTATAAAAGAACTTGAGAGAGCTTAAAGCAAGATTTGAGCTCCTTGGGCTGTACTTTTTGTCTGAGATTAGGTAAGCAAGGTACTTCTTGGCATCTTCTTCAGTAACCTGGCTTGGCTCTTTCTTAATAAAACCAAGAAAATTCCTGTTGTGATAGAGGTATGCTTCCAATGTACGTTTACTAAATCCCCTTATCTTGATTTCAGTTTCAAGCTTCTCCAGCATTCAATCACCGCTTTTTCACAAAATCGTGTAGGAACTTATATAAAAAATATTCGTATAATCTGCATTACACGAACTTTTTGAGCTACCTTTACTTATTTTCAGTATTTTAATTATTCATAATTTGATTGATAAAAAAATTTCAACAACAACGAAGGATTCGAATACGGGTTTTCTTGGTGAAAACCCTATTCGCAAAGGAAATTCCCCACACTTCGCATGGGAAATTTCCTCTGCACTCAATTCTCATCCATGTTGTTGAAATTTTTTAGAGAATAAGTAAAGGTTTTAATTAGTGTTATACAATTTTTCCTATAGGCTGACGAAAGGAGGCAAAAGGTTTAAAAGCCGAAATAGATTTCTAAGCTTTATTATGATTGACCAAACAATAGTGCCGTATGAACCTAAAGATACAGTTCAAGACGGTACATTAGAACGTTACACGGGTCCGGTTTACCATCTTCATTATCCAGCTGGTTGTGATTCTACGTTGGAGGTAGTGGTATGGAGCACTTTAGGTTATCAATCCCATGGAACTAACGTAATAGGTAAAAGTTGTGACGTCATGGTAACTGGTAGAATACCTACTTGGTTATTAGAAAGATTAAGTGAGAGGGGAGTTACTCACGAAGTGTCCCAAGTAAAGGATAAACTTCTAATTAGACCAAAACAGACCAAAAAACCATTCTAAAAATTAACCTTTTGCCTATCTCTTTGAATCCTTAACACTAATGAAATAACCCCAAATTTTAGCTTTATCTGCTTCGCTTAACGCCGATACGTTAAACGCACAGCCTTTCAGGAACATTACTCATTCTTGCGTGATGTACGCAGATAATAAAATTCGGGTAGCTCAAAAAGTTTAGAACCCTTCGGGCGTGTAATACTCGCAAAGCAAACTTTTTCCGAATTTCATTCAGGAAAAAGTCTCGTCTGATTTTGTTGGATGCCTCAAAATCGACGAGGTTTTTTCGTGGGTTGCCTCGAAAAAACTCGCCTTGCTTTGGGCATTATACGAACATTTTGAAACCGTTTTTATGTTTTGGCATAAAAATACATAGATTTTGAATCATAACCCTACTGAATTGTACGTAAGATAGCATTTCTTTAAGCAAATTCCACCACAACAGGCGGTTCGACGGACAACTTTTCTCCTT
>JACQSQ010000041.1 GCA_016211245.1 Candidatus Woesearchaeota archaeon | reverse complement strand
GGATAGGCTTAGGCATGTTATTGGTGTTATGAGCAGAAATGCTATGACTTGAAGACACCTATTGGCTTAGTGCCTACGCAGGTAATTCTCAAGCGAAGCTTGGGGGTCTGCAATCGAATCCTGTCCTCCGCATTAATTTTTATTATCTATTTTCAGCAAATCAATATTAGTAAAAACTTTAACTTTTTTCTGCTCCTTAAAATGCGGATCATGCGCCCAAATAGCTTCAGCTTTTGAAGCAATTGCTACAGCAAGCAATGGAATATCATCTTCATCACTTACATCATTTTTGCATTCATTAAGATATGATTCATAATCGGATTTTGGAATAATCAAGATATTTTCAAAAATCAAAGCCAAAAGAATATAGAATTCGTTATCGCTAAGGTTTGTTTTGGCTTTTAGCTCTTCTTTATGCTCTTGGATTTCTGCTATTGTGCAATCTGGCGTCACAAATTCAAAATTCCTGTTAAATATTATTTTTCTCGTAGTGCTGTCTTTCACTAAGGCTGCAATTACTCTATTGGTGTCCACGGCTATTTTCATTTAACCAATCCGTGCCTTTTTGCTATTCCATGCTTTATCTTGTGGCCTATTCTTTCGGCATCTTCTTCCGTCAATTCACTCTTCGCAAGCAATTTATCCATCAATTCCAATTTTCTTGCCTGATCCCATAATGCTTTTCTAGCTATCTCACTCCACTTTATTGTATCATATTTCTTCATAATCGCGTGCAGGTCTTCTGGAACTGCTAATGTCATGTTTGTCATTTTTAATCACCTAAGTAAGTTAAGTATTATTACTTATTTAAATGTTTCGGTTATTTTGGCATTTTTATAGAATTTTGCTATGTAAAATTGTCACCGCATTGAACTGCCATACAATAGCCCGGTCCTCCGCATTTTTTCATTTCCCATAATTTTTAAATATAAGTTCTGCTATACTGACTCATATGGGCAAGAAGAAAAACAAAAACAAGGCAAAGAAAATCAACATAAAAAGAGAGAGATACGCCAAATTCAGGAAGGAAAAGCCGAGCTCAATGACAGTAGCGATGCCGGATCTTCCGGAAGAGATAGTTCAGGTTAGGAGGCAGGACGAGCAAAAGATAGGGGAATTCTGGAGGCATTACAGAAGGCCGCCTGAAAGATACAACAGGGAAAGGGACGCAAAGGCGAAAAGATAATTATACTTATTTCTTATCTTATTTTTAATGTAAATATTACCCCAGTATACAAATTCCTATACGACAAAACAAAAGATTTTTATATTAATTTTGAGATTTGATTTTATACGTGGGGGTGTAATTTTTGGAACTTTCTTACAAGAATGAGAAGATAGACTTCATTACAGTAGAGGCAAATGCATACACACACAAGCAAGTTGAGTTCCGGAATGGGCTAGTTTTCATGAGAATGAAGAAAAGGGTTCTGAAGAAATAGCCAGATATGGATAAAAAATATTTGAGAATTCTGGCAGTCCTTATGGTTTTTATTTTGGTGCTGAACTTGGTGCTGCTGGCAACAAATCAAATCAAAGAATTATTTTTCTGGATTGTTATTGCTATAGCTGCTTTTTTTGGCTATGTGGTAATTCCTAAATTTAAAAAATCTCAAAATTGATTCAGGCGTATCTTTTAGCAGATTCTATGGCTCTTACTTTATTTTCCAGGAATACCTCTCTGTGGCTCCATACTCTAAAATAAGGAAACTCGGTGTTAGCATCCAAATTGGTATTTCCTAAAATAACAACATCTGCATAATAATTGGGGTCAAAATTCCCTGTTCTTATTACCTTTCCATGCCTTATTTTATTCCTATAATGGAATGATATAATATCCCCTATTTCAGCATTACAAAAATCATAGCGATGTTCCATGCAGCTGCAAGAATAAGTCATATTTATAAATCTTTCTATTTTTACTACTATTAAGTAGATATTAATAGGAAAATACAGAGTTAATATTAAGTCGTTGATTAGAAGCATTAGAAATTTAGTAGGGGCTTCACTGTTGCCCAGCCAGCTTTTGGCTGTCAGCAAGATTGGCTTTAGTTATAAGCCCCTTACGCAAGCAGGGATTTAAAGATTGCATCTGCTGACGTTTAGCCAATAGATGGCATCAAGTTAACTTGCGCTCGCTTGCCCAGCGCTCTTGGCATTAATCAGTTATCTGCAATTCAGCCAATCTTAGCTATAAATGGGTACAGCTACGCACCCCCAAATTAGGATATATACAAGTTTTATTTATAAATTGCCTATATAATTCATATAAACTATAAACAAAGGAATATCAATTAATTTGAATATACAATATAGAAAGGCTTATTTAGCCTTTCCCAGAATCCTAAAAACTTTAGTGCCGCATGTGCCACAGACGCCTTTCATAGCTCTCATTCCATTCTTCATCGTGACTTCCTTGCCATCCTTGATTTCAACTTCTTTCCTACATTTCATGCATCTTCCTCTTGCCATACTCACACCTCATAAATTTTAAGCTAATTATAGGATTTTAAGCCTATGGGCAGCTAGTATAAGAAGTAATATATAAAGATTTGGGTTATTTACGAGTAAATTCATTACTTTTTGGTAATAGGACTATTCAACAATCTCCAGCAATTCCTTAATATCATTTATTTCATAATCAGCTTCAGGAGCATTGGCTTTTGGATTGCCATATTTAGCAAAGCATGTAAGCATACCAAGCTGCTTTGCTCCTTTTATGTCTCTTTCCGGCCAGTCTCCCACCATCAGGCACTCTTCGGGATTTAAATTCAGCTTGTCAAATACAACCTTAAATGGCTTGTTGCTCGGTTTATACTCTCCAGTGTCATCAAACGTGACCACCAAATCAAAATAGTGGTTGATTTTCATTGACACGAGCCTTATCCACGCCTTTAGCCTTGGGGCATCTGAGACAATTGCAATCCTTATCCCTTTTTGCTTTAACTCATATAGCACCTTGCTTACGTTTGGGTATGGCTCCAGAAAGCTAGCCCTTACCCTTCTATAAGCAACTATCCCGCTTGCGAGAATTTCATAATTGACATTGCCTGCCAATTTTTCCAGCAATCTCTGGAAAACGAGCTTGTCTTCCATTCCATATTGCTTATAAAGTTCGGATACCTCATTCATGGCTTCCTCTTTATTCACATCCAATCCAGCCCCAATCATTGCAGAAACGGCAGCATCGCAGCTGAGATTTTTCATTCTAAGGAAATCTATCAAGGTGTTGTCCAAGTCGAAGATAACGGATTTGATCATAAGAATAGCTAAAGGCAAAGTTTTTATATACCTTTCGTGAGTTTATAATGACTATGATACAAAATGTATACTTGACCATTTTTCTGATTGCAATGTTGATGCTGCTGGACTACTATCTTACCATGAAGGGATTTAAACTATACAAGCAAAAAACTTACAAATACATCAAGTTAGAATCTTATGAATTAAATACTATGTTTAAGGAAAGCGTAAATCAATCAACATACAATTTCAAGCACCTTTTATCTGTTGCCCTTGTGTCTATATTTGTCTACATTCTGTACTATGCAAGTTATAATGAAATACTATTCTTCCACAAATCAACCTATCATTTCATACAAGGCATGATTTTTTCCATGTTTATTTACATCAACTCAAAGCATCTCCAGAACATAATGACTTTTAATGCCGTCAACAGAAATCCTTCGATTTTGTCAGGCAAAATAAAACAAACTACCCTATTCTCTCTCAAGAGCGGCATTGCCCATTCATTTGCGGCATTTTTGGTGTTACTGTCTTTATTCCTTTTAGTTCCTTCATTTTTCACATTTGGCTTTGCAATAGGGCCGCTAGCTATAACCTTAAAACAGAGAAAATGGCTTAAAAAGAAATAGTTTACCCTATGTAAAACCTTTGCGTTTCAATCCACTCGCTTCTGCACTTCGGGCATTTTGTTGGCTTGCTTACCCTGCTTCTTTCCTTGAATACAAAATTACAGCTTTTGCAGTATGCTGGAATTATTTTAAGTTTTTTTGGTTTTATGGATTTTTCAATGTGCTTAAAATCCTCCAGAATTTCCTTTAGCGTAGTTTCAAAAATATTAGCAAGATATTGCGCGGTTGCCTTCTGATTTTCAAGAATCTCAATTATCTGCTGGCGGCGGGTCATATAAATACAAACATTTAGAAAAATAAAAATATTTCTGAAAAATTATCTAAAATGAGCTTCAATGCTTGGTCTTGCTTTTCTGCTTATGGCAGCATAAGACTGATCAACGTCTGGCTTCGCTGCAGCATAATCACACATGTGCACGAAGAGTGCATTCAGATGGCCATCTACTGCTTTTCTGTTAAATTGAAGCTGGACTCGCTTACCTCCTATATGTAAAGGTATTCTACATGCATCTCTATCATGAGTGGCATCCCAATCAACTGCAGCAATTGGGCCAAACTCTTTTTCTATTCGTTCTATCGCTTTGGGATAGTTATTACCACATTGTCTTAGCACTATTGTCACATAGTCGGAAGTCAATTTAGCATCTCCATTTCCCTTGTCTGTAGCAGTTTCTCCATTACCGAATTGTATTCCGACATATTGTCCAAACTCGGCTAATGTCAGGTTTCTATGGGATCTTATTGCTTGATTCACATACTGTACAAATCTATTTAAACTAGTGCTGTACCATTCCTTAAGCCTTACTTCTTCCTCACCAATCACTTTTGCAGGCTTCCCACTAATTTGTATTTCAGACAATTGCATACTGTATCTGTGCATTACCGCAGGAAGAATCTCGAAAACTGCAGCAGCGACAATTTGCTGTAATTGCGTATCTTTACTGCATACATCGCATATGTTTTCCAAGAATGTGGCTGCTTTAGAATTGTCCAAAGGCTCCAGATAACTAAGCACATTGCCTACGAAAGCGCTTGCATCCATAGGACTAGATTCTCCAGGCAATATTGTATCGTGATTTGTCAAAAAGCCTTTACGGCCAATATGATAAGCAGCCCCTAAAAGACTGACATCATCTCGATTAATTTCTGCAAGTGCTTGAACATCATATTGCGGATCAATTTTTCTGCGCTTGAGAAAATCTGATATTCTCACGGTCAAGTAAGTTCGCGCGTCAATACCTCTTTCTCTTTTAAATTCATCAAGGACCATACTAAACCAATCATCTCTAAAGAACTGGTCTCTATGAAACTGTGCGCTTAATGCCAAATCTTCTAAGTCCGCCATTTAAACCGCTCCATTAAAACTGCAAGAAATGAATCGTGTTTTTAAACCTTTTTATTTTATCACTTAAAAATGACATATTACTTTATGTTTTCCCTAAAAAACTCAACAACTTTTCTTTCGTATTCCTCTGGATTCACAGCATGGCTCATACCATGGTCTGCATTCTTGACAATCCAAAACTCCGCTTTTTGGTTTGCTTCGTGCAGCAAATAAGCTTCGCCCACCGGGATTTGAGAATCCTTCTGTGCATGTATTATTAAAATTGGCGCTTTGATGTTTTTTATATCCTCGACTGGATTGACATCATTGATATCTATTCTCAAAAAAACCAATCCGTAAAGTTTTGCCAAATAAGCCAATGGATACTTTAAAATTAAAAACGGGCTGTACATGTGCTCAGCCATATGGCTTAGCTTTGCATAAGCGCTGTCTGTCACAATTGCTTTTACATTTTTATGGCTGGTCATCAATGCAACAGCACCGCCCAAAGAAAAGCCATAAAGCCCTATTTTCGTAAGATTCTTTTCTTTTTCCAAATACTCAATTGCCCCTAATAAGTCATTCTTTTCGAGATAGCCAACAGTTGTATATCTTCCCTCGCTTTTCCCGAAACTCCTGAAGTCAAACAGGAAAACATTGAAGTCTTTAGCCAGAAATTCGGCAATGCCAAGCAAGTTCGCCTTGTCGGCAGGATAGCCGTGCATTACGATAATAGTTGTTCTCGTTTTATTGTTTGGAATAAGCCAGCCGCTTAATTTTATACCGTCTTTGCTTTTAAAATAAACCTCTTCATGCTCCAATCCTAAATCCGAAGGCTCTAATCTTGTTATTATTTTTATTGGGCGTATTGACATATAGAAAGCCAATAGCGAGAAAATTATCAAAAACAATATAATAAAAAGCAAAATTTTGAATACAAGCTGCATATTATTACTTTTCTTTCATGATATAAAATGTTTTCGGAAAATTTTATTAATAAAGTTATATTCAACATCCATTCTATGGGGAAGAAAGCCATTCTGTATCTGGGCGGAGGCGGCATGATGGGTGTTTTTGGTGCTGGAGTCGTTACTGGACTACAAAAGATGGATTTATATGATTCATTCGAAGCTGTATGCGGCTGTTCAGCAGGCACTTTCAATGGCGCATATTTCTTAACACATCAGTCAATGTTAGGTTCCAGGATTTATTGGGAAGACCTTACAGATAACTTTCTCTTAAGGAGAAATATACCTTTTGGCGCAATCCAGAGAATTTGGAATGGTTATGTATATCCTATAAACTTTAATAAAATTGTAAATGCTATGAATCTTGACAGGCTTATTTGGGTTGCCGAGAACAAAAAAGTGCTGAATATTGATAAATTAAGAAAACAAAAAATACCATTATATGTGAAATTACTAAACACTAACAATATGAAAATAGAGTATATAGACCTTCGCAAAGGCAACATTATTCAATTATTATCATCCAGTTGTAGCACTTTACCCTATTATTTCCCCACACCGCAGAATAGAAAATATGTTGATGCTGCCATAAAAGAACCATTGGGTTTAGATTACTTGCTTAAACTCAACCCTAATAGAAAAATTGTAGCTGTTTTCAACCTATCCACAGATAGAAATCTTTGGCATTATGTTAAAAATATTTTTGAAGGTACTGTGGCAAATGCTATGTTCCGAAGTGCTTTTTATAAATGCTTTATGCAGCGGGAATCAAGCATAAGGAGAAATTTAAAAATTGCCAAAAATAATAATAAGATTCTTTTGGTATGCCCATCAAAAAATAATCCAGTCCAATCTTGGACGTTAAACAGGTCTAAATTGAAGCAATCTCACAAAGAAGGAGTTGACGTTGCTAAAATTGTAAAAATTTTTTTAAATTGATTTTGTTAAATTGCTACGACATTCTATCAAAACCTTTTTAAAACAATCTTTTCTTCTACAACCTTAATGGAAACTCGTGAATCATTGAAATGGCTTAAGGAGAATAATCTCTATGATTTGACCCATAGAGTATCGCTTTCTTTGAAAAAAGTTTTTACCCCGTGCTTGGGAGTTAAGGATGAAAAAGTCCTGATAGTGGGGGACACAGGCTACGAGAACAGGAATGTGGCTGCTGTAATGTCCGCTGCCTATTATCTTGCGGCAGAGCAGCTAAAGCTTGATGCAAAACTGATTCTGCAGAATGTAAAATCGCGAGGAGATGTTTCCGATGAGATTGTTGTCAGAAATCTGTCAGAGCTTAGGCCGGGCAATATAATAATCCTCAACATGTCTGACAAGCTCGGTAATATAAAAGAGCTTGGAAAAAGCTTCAGGAGGTGGGTTGCAAAGAAAAACCACAGGTTTGTCTCGGCAATGAGCCTTGGAGACCTGGCAACAAGCAACATAGAGCTGATAATGAATGCTATTGATGTGAACTACAGGCCATTGCAGGTGCAGCATGAGGAAATGCGGCAGAAGCTGGAAAAGGCAAAAGAGATACATATAACTACTCCTTTGGGAACTGATTTGTTTTACAACAAAGCCGGAATAAGGGCGATAGCTGCTGATGGAAATTATACTATGCCGGGGACAGGGGGCAATTTGCCAGCCGGAGAGGTTTATACCCCTCCAAACGGCAAGGGGGTTGAAGGAAGGGTCGTGATTGACGGCAGCTCCAGAACGCATGAGCACACGATATTGATAAAAAAGCCCATAGACTTGACAATTAAGGACGGGGAGATAACAGACATAAAAGGCGGAGAAGAGGCCAAGCAATTGGAAGCTACATTGAAATGGGCAGCTTCTGTCGCAAAAAATCCAGGAAACGTTAGAAGAATCTGCGAGCTTGGAATTGGGTTAAATCCAAAAGCTTCGATCATAGGCGCGATGATTGTCGATGACAAGGCTTTAGGCACAGCGCATATAGGAATTGGCTCAAACTACTGGTTTGGAGGCAATATTTATGCCATAATCCACCTGGACCAGGTTTT
>JACQSQ010000044.1 GCA_016211245.1 Candidatus Woesearchaeota archaeon | reverse complement strand
TTAATAAAAAGAAAAGTTTATATTTTTGAGAAAAAACATAAAATAGCTTATGGTTAACCTACACAGGGCAGGATTGGTAGCATTAGTTGTTGGAAGTTTTATTCTCCCCTCATGCTCCACTATTCAAAATCCATCGCCTAGCATTGGGGTTGTAAGGCAAAGCGAGAGCATTGAGAATTCTGCAAGGAATCTTATAAATAGGATTAAGTCTATTGGTGAAAAGCACGAGTTAGAAACAGGTGCGGTATTTTACAATGCCCGCGGTTATAACAGAGAACTCCAGTCTGAAGTTCTTTTCCAATATAATGAGTTTGCTTCGTCATTAGACGTTGCCATTGTCAATCATCCTTATTCGCGCAATTTGCCTCCTGATTCCCCCTTTAGAGGCGGAAAATTAGACATATTGGAGTATGCTAAAGAGGGAGAATTTCATGGAATTCCGCATGATGTCCATATAGACCTTGCCACGAATAAAGAAATTGGTCACAATGAAAGGTTTGGCATAGATTTTCCACTTTCAGTTTACCAATCAGACCCGACAGTAAAAAGAGATATTGATAGTATGTATGCAACAGCTATAAGGACAACAACCCTATCAAGATAAAATCCTATTATTTCGGCTCCTGCTGGCTTCACAAATATTCCTTAAATTCTTCTTCATCAATCTTTCCAAGTTTCAGAATGCTCTTTAATGTCCCAATTTTAATATCATGGTGTATTGGAACAACCGTTCCGACTTTTCCTTCAGGCGTTATTTTTGATAATCTAACATGAGAGCCAGACCTTCCGCTGACAGAAAACCCCAATTTATTGCATAGAATTTTAATTAGTTTTTCGCCAGAAACATTTCTAAGTTCTGGCATTTATAGCCACCTCGAAAGTTGTCATCCAGGTTTTCCTCTTTTCTTTAATTGGGAATTCCTCCAGATAAAGTTCGGTGGCTTCTTTAAGATTAGAAACAGCTTCATCTATTGTTTTGCCTTGGCTAGCTGTGCCTATTTCCGGGCATTCTGATACATACAATTCTTCTTCTTTATGCACAACAGCAGTAAAGGTTTGCATTTTTAATCACAATATTTGCAATAGTGTATTAACTATTTAAATATTGCGTGTTTTATATTTTAGGCTCCTGCTGGCTCAGGCAATGGAAGCTACCAAACCCATAAACCATTTCTCTTGAGTTTACCCCTATAACCTTTCTGTTTGGAAATGCTTCTTGGATTATTGCAAGGGCTTTCTTATCCTTTTCATGCCAGAAAATCGGTACAATAATGGCATCATTGCCAATGTAGAAGTTACAATAGCTGGCGGGCCACCTTCTTTCCTTGTCACCAACAAAGCCCGGCATTGGAAGCTTTATTACATTCAGATTGTCTCCTTTTTCATCCTTCATTTTCATCAATAATTCATAATTCTCTTTCAAAATTCCATAGTTTTCATCTTTTTTGTTATCTTCAAAAGCGCAGGCTACTGTATTTTGATTTACAAATCTTGCTATGTCATCTATATGGCCATCCGTATCATCGCCTGCAATTCCTTCTTTCAGCCACAAGATGTTGGAGACGTTTAGGTAATTTTTAAGATGATTCTCTACCTGCTTTTTAGTCAGTTTTGGATTTCTGTTTTTGTTTAAGAGGCACTGTTCTGTAGTCAAGACTGTGCCGGAGCCATTGACTTCTGTAGAGCCGCCTTCAAGGATGATATTGGCTTCAAATACCGGAAGATTTAATAGCCGATTCATCTCGTAAGGGACATTGTTATCCAGTTTCAAATCCTCATATTTATTGCCCCAGGCGTTGAATGTCCATTTGACCATTGCTTTCTGCCTTGTTTTATCATTTATGACAAAAGTCGGCCCGTAATCGCGTATCCAGCCGTCAATATTTTTAATTTGGTAGAAGAGTACATTAGTGAAATCTTTGATTCTTTTATCATTTAATTTTGATTTTGCTTTTTCTTCGGAATCTTTGTCATTGACCAAAATCTTTACTTTTTGACCCATATGGAGCGCTTTTACGAATTCTGCATAAGAATCTTCTACTTTCTTGAGCATTTCCTTTGGCCAGGTGTCCAGGTTATGCGGCCATGCAATCCAGACAGCTTCCTGCCTTTCCCATTCTGCCGGCATTCGAAAGCCGAGTGATTTTGGTGTTTGGGTCATAAGAGAAAGAAAAGATTGGTTCGTTAATAAAATTATTTGTTTTGATTAATTCCGGGCATACATTTTAAAATGAACATACTATACTACTAGGAGTCTCATGAGTGATTTAAGAAAACTTATTGTGGATGAATTTGGGCAATATGTACTAATTATGCCAGATATCTTTGAGAGGGGCTGGTCTTTTCCGATAAGTGATGCTCATTTTAGAGAAGCGAGAGAGAACGTCAATGCGATTTTTAAATTTCTATACCCAATATTGATAATTTTCTTAGAAGAGTGAATAAAGAAAAAAATGTGTATGACGGTGATGATGATATCTTTTTAGCCTCGAGAGCTTTTGAGCATGACTTAGCCCAATTGGCTATTCATTTTATGCACACATTGGAGAACATACAAATTATACCTTCAAGACTCTATAATCGTGATTTTATTTAAAAAGCACTAAAGCATCTAACCCAATTTAGGTTAATGGGATTGAGCCTCTCTTACCTGGCTTCTGGCGGTGATGAAAGATTCCTATCCTCTATTCCTGCATCACAATTAGAGCATTTATTGTGGACACCTTCCGAAAGGCATGTTACGAATTTATCTGTAGCTAAGGGCAAAGTAATGAACCCGGAGTACACTGCTTTTTATCAAGAAGTTAAAAATGCCCGTTTGCCTGTCAATTTTAGATATGCAAGGTATAATGGTTTGGGTGCACTTCATTATGAAGAAAAAGGTGATGGTATTATTGATGTCAGTGGGCAACCTCTGCCACCTGAAAGATTTGTTGAAATATTCAAGGACTTCACTACCAAAAGAGGTGGTGGTTTTGGTCTTAAGTCTGCACACAGACTTATAGAGTTAAGAAGAGGCTATATTGATGTTGTATCGGCACCTCAACAAGGACCAGTAATCGCCGGTAGTACAAGAACAAATAGTTATGTTATTTTGCCGGATATTGGATTTAAAGGAGTAAGATTTGATTTCTACTTCCCAGATGGAGTTAAGAGCTAGTAAATTCCAATAAATAACTTAATTCTTTACTAACTCCCCATAACTTCTTGGCTTCCTATTCTGCAGGAATCTCCATCCTTCCTGTGATGCCCCAATCTTGATTAAGTCAATATCCGCAACCAGAACTTCCTCTTTTGTGCTGCTTGCCCTTGCAACAACCTGCCCAAAAGGGTCTGCAACAAAAGAACCGCCCCAGAAATCAATATTGCCTTCTTTTCCAACCCGATTGGCGGCCGCAACATAAATCCCATTCAGCGAGGCATGGCTTCGCATTGAATCCTCCCACCTTCCGGCGGAAAACGGCTCCATCTCTTTCATTTCCTTAAACCAGCCAATAGCCGTGGGATAGAATATTATTTGGGCGCCTTTCAGCGCATTTATCCTGGCAGCTTCAGGGTACCATTGGTCGTAGCATATCAGAGGGGCTATTTTGAGGTTGCCTGCATTCACTTGGATATATCCCAAATTTCCAGGTGAAAAATAGTATTGCTCATAGTAATGGGGATCATGAGGAATGTGGGTTTTGCGGTATTTGGCAATGATCTTGCCTTTTTCATTGAAAATCAAGCAGGTGTTGTAGAATTTTTTATCTTCTGCTTTCTCGAAGATTGAACCACCAATTAAGATAATCTTGTTTTTATTGGCCTCTTCTGACAGGAATCTGCTGGTTCTGCCAGGAATCTGCTCTGCTGTATTGAAGAGCTCTTTTTTTTCTTCCTGTGCCGGGTATTTTGCTGCAAAAAGCTCCTGCAGGCAGACTATTGAAGCTCCTTTGTCGGCTGCCAGGCTTATGAATTTTGAAGTTTTGTTAAGGTTTTTTCCAATATCGCCGCTTGCTGCTGTCTGCACAAGCCCGATTTTAATGTTTTTGCCGGTCATTTTATATGGGTAATAATCCAAAAGATAAAAAGTTTGCTAAGAAAATCAAGAAAAAAATATCAATGCTCAACCAGGATATTCTGCGGCTTGTGGATTTTAGGCGGGAAGCTTAATCCCCTTTTCAAGATGTGTTTTTCATATTTTTTCGCGCCAAATGCATTAACTAAGTACTTTATTGCATTTTCCGTGTCAAAATTCCTGCACGAGAACACATCCATGAACACATAATCCTGGTCAGGGAAAGTATGTATAGTGATGTGGCTCTCAGCAATCATGACAAACCCAGAAATTCCCTCTGTGCCGTCAGAGAACTTGTCCAGCCACTTGCATACATAAGGCAAGGTCATCTTAGTCATGCCGATTTTACCCGGTAAATGATTCAAGATGTCGTACACAAGAGAGTATGACGCCAGTTTGCGCTTGTCGCAACCCGATGCATCAATGGTAACATGCAATCCGAATTCGCTCATTTTTGTTTTTCTCGTGATGATTTCAATTTTAAATATAGTATAAAACTAGTATTTAAATCTTTTTATTTTTGGTGTTTCCCGACGATAAAATTTG
>JACQSQ010000039.1 GCA_016211245.1 Candidatus Woesearchaeota archaeon | reverse complement strand
TTAAAATACTTATTTATAAATCTTATTGAAGTTTTATATTTAAATAGAGAATTCTAGTTATTTTATTACTTATTTAAATACTTATCGATAAGGATATATAATTTACCACATTCTTCTTTATAATGATGGATTTCGCAATCATCGCATCGTCAAAAGATCCTGCAGGAATCAACATAAGGAATAGCCTAATAAAATTATTTGATTTTGAAAAAACAGATGAGAAATATGATGGCAATGAAGTTTATCAGAATATAAATATAAAATTATATTTAACGAATGATGAATTAGTCTACTCTGAAAATATTGACAAAAGAATTAATGCTGATTTTCTTATTTTTGCCTCAAAGCACAGAAGCAAGGAAAATACCCCAAGCTTTGCAGTTCATGCGATAGGAAACTGGAACGAGGCAAGATTAGGCGGAAAGGAAAAAATGTTATGCCTATCTTCTGCAGTTTTATTGAAAAATATGTTTCTAGAATTGAATGAAAATGCAAAAGATACAACTTATGAAATTACTTTGGAAGCAACCCATCATGGGCCTTATGTCGAGAAACCTGCTGTTTTTGTAGAAATAGGGAGCACTGAAAAGGAATGGAATGAAAAAAATAATGGAGAAATAATCGCAAAAGCCATAATGAAAGGGCTGGAAAACGACAATAAAAATTATAAAATTGCTGCCGGGCTTGGAGGGACCCATTACTGCGCCAATTTCAACAAGATAATGCTGAAAACTGACATTGCTTTTTCCCATATCTGCCCAAAGTATGCTCTGCAGGATTTGGATGAAGACCTGACAAGCCAGATTCTAAGCAGGACAAAGGAGAAGATTGATTTCTTTGTTTTGGACTGGAAAGGGCTTGGAGCGGAGAAGGAGAGGATTGGAGAACTATTAAAGGGATTAAATATTGAAATGATCAGGGCAGACAGAATCGGGAAGAGTTAAGAGGCCGCAGCCATCTGTTCTATCCTCACTCCGGCATTATAAGCATTAGCCACTTTGTTATTTGCTTTTTCAAGTTCTTGGCCAAAGGCAACTGCAGGTTTCATGTATGTTTTTTCCACATTTATTTTCTGCCTGACGGCAGTGGCAATCAGGGAAGCAAGATATTCAGAATTGCTTTGCTCCTCTGCCTGAACTTGCGCCAGCAATTTCGCGTCCTCATTTATTATCTCCTGCATCTGCGCATTCACTTGCCGGGATTTAACCTTCATTGTCCATGCCAATCTTTTCATAAAGGCTTCAATCCCTTTTTGATAATCAAGGATTTTCATGGCATTTCTAAGCTGCTGGGCTATGTAATCAATATTTCTTTTTGAGCCCTCGCCAGTTATAGCTTTTACAAGCTCTGTTATTGCGCCAATTCCATTTTCAACTGCCTTCTCGCTTTCGGTGACTGCAATCGCAATCTGCTGGAACGCTTCCATCTGCTGGGATATCACAAATTCCTTGGCAGTTATGGACTTAACAATGTTGTCAAATTCAATATCATTGTTAAGAATTTCCACATAAGCCCCAAAATACAGCCTCATTTCTCTTGACAAATCCAGCACCAGCTTGTGAGGATCGCGCCCTTCAAATCCAATCAGGCGGCTCATGTTGCCGACTGCGTCCTCAAGCTTCCTTGACCTGTTCTTGATTTGCTTTTTTCTTTCTTCCAACGCCTTTTCAAATCTTGCCAAGTCCTTTTCATTCCTTATAACATACTGCAGCAGGCTTTTCATCTGCCTGGAGCCTTTCCTGACGAATGCGCTTGCAATGCGAAGCTGCCTGTAGATTTGCTGCATCTCGCCCATCTGCTGTTTCATTAAGCTGGTTTCAGCTTCCAGGCTGGCTATAATGCTTGGGTCGGCATCTTTCGTCCTCTTAAGGAGCTTTAGCTCTTTTCTCTTCGCATTCAATGAAAAAATTTCTTTGCTGAACTCTTTTTTGAAGCTTCTTTGAGTCTTTCTTCTTGCGCTTCTCAGTTTCCTCAGCTTTCTTTTTGCGCCAGATATCGATCGTTTCATAACTCTTACAGGCTGCCTGGCTTTCCTTACAAGCTCGGATATGGCTTTTTCTTTGTCTTTTTCTAATGCGGCGTCTTGGCTGAAGGCTGCTGTGAGCTGCTGCAGGAATTCCTCTAAGTAAGGCAGGATTGTGCTGTCGATATCCGGATGGCTTACTATGTTTTCTATCTTCCTTAGAACCTCCTCGAGAACTTTGGCCTGCCTTTCTTGCCCAACGACATTGTTGCCTTTTCTGTGCGCATATTCAATTATTGCCCTTAAAATCTCCTTTAGCGAGGCTTCTATGCCAAGAACTCTGCCTTCAACTGCTGTCGTGTCTTCTTCAGCCTTCGCTTCAAGTTCTGCTGCCTTTGCTCCCTGCTCAACTGCTTGGTCTGCCCTTTGCTCGCTTTTGCTTGCTGCCGCGCCTTCTTCGCCTTTTTCAGCTTTTCTTAGTGCCTTTTCAGCGTTCTTTGCCCTGGTTTCAAGCTTTTGGATTTGACGCAGCAGTCGTCTATAGCGCCAAAGCCCTGCTAGATTTATCTCTGATTTTTCCCCGGTAGTCCCAAAATCGTCGGATCTGTTCCTCAGTGCAATAATTACCGCTACTCCAACCCCCAGGGCTAAAACTGCGCCGCCTATCGTTGCAATATACTCAAAACTAAACCCAGATGGAAGGCTGAATGGTATGTAATCTGAAAGAGCCATAATTTAACTCTAGAGAACTCGCTTTAAATACTTTTTTAATCAGAATCCTTTCAGGCTTATATAACCCAAAGCCGCAGCAAGAAGGAGAAGCCCTATAAATATTATCATGTGGAAGAATTTCTTGAACATTTCATGCACTATAAACATTATTAGGAGATAAACAAGAATCGCTGTTACGATTATAGACATAGCCATTTTAATTTTTGTGCTCTTTTTTTGACATAATCACACTGACTGCTTATTGGGCATGCGCGGCATAATGGCTGCTTTTTGCATATATGCTTTCCTAATTCTACCAGCAATGCGTGGTACTCATTAAATAACTTTTCGCTATTTGGAAGCGATTTATGGAATAATTGCTGGAGCTCATCATATGTTCCCTCATTGAACCCGATTCTGTTAAATATCTTTTTTGTGTAGGCATCAACCACGAAAATTGGCTTCTTGGCGGCATAAAGAATTATCGAGTCAGCTGTTTCAGGGCCGATTCCATTTACGGACAATAATTGTTCTCTGAGGACCGCTATATTATTTTTAAACAATTTATCCAGTCTTCCATCATACTTTTTTAATAAAAATTCGCAGAAATTCTTCAATTTTTTTGCTTTTTGGTTGTGGTAGCCGCTGGACTTTATTATTTTTGCAAACCTTTCATTTTCAATTTTCGATATTTTATTGATGTCAATTAAATTGCTCTTGTTTAAATTTATTATTGCCTTTTCAACATTTTTCCAGCTTGTGCTCTGGGTAAGTATAGCCCCAAAGCAAACTTCAAGTTGCTGCTTTTCATTTTTAGGGCCGTCAGAATATTCTGGGTTTAGCTTGCCTTCCCCAGTCACAGGCCACCAGTGCTGCGAACCGAAATGCGAATACAGCCTGTTGTAAATTAAAATTAGATTTTGCATGCGCCTGGAATAAGCAGATATTATTTAAAGTTGATTGCTTTTAGCCATAACCAAAGAATTAGACCAATTTCTTATATTTCTGGCCAGATAATTGTAGAGTTATCCTTTTACTCTAACTTCAGCACTTCTCATAGCTTCCTGCACTCTTTTCATATGGGCAGCAGTTCCTTCCAAATAATTTTTTGCGCTTGTATAGCTTGTAACGCGCTCAGCATTAGTATCGGGAAAATCATACATTTGATTGTTCATGACCTGGGATACAGCACGGCTTCTTAGGAGCTGGCTTTTTATTCTGTCCTGCACCTCAGGCGGCAAAGCATCTATGGCTGCAATTAAGCCTCCTCTTTCCCTTACACATCCGTCAACCCTTTTTTGTATTTCCCTCACTCCTTGATAGCCCCAGCCTATCCCGACAAATATGGAAACTAATTGAGAGGCTGACATCGATTCCAGCTGCCTTTCTCTTATTTGGTGCATTGAAATGTCTGGATTGTATTTTAATCTGCCATCTCCGATGAAAAGCGCAGCTCTTTCCGCTTTTGTTGTAACCGCGTAAAATTCTTCTGGAAGCCCGTTCCTAGTTCCATTGGGCAGACGCTCCAAATCATTCGCGCCATAATAGAGAAACTCTGCAGCCCTGTAATTTGCTGGCCGCACTCGCTCTGGACCTGATAGCATAACCTTTAGATGATCGTATATTAATCCTAACGAATCTTGATCAGCGACTTTTGCCTCAAGACTTGGAGTTGTGGATTGTGGCCCGCTTAGTGCGGTGACTTGCGGTGCAGCCTCTGGGAAAAGCACTTGACTTCTCCAATCCGACCTTCCTGCCGCTTCAGCAGTAGACATCCTAGACTTTATAGTACGAATTCCAGCAGCCATAATAACATATAAGAAAAACTCATTTATAAATCTTTCGATTTTTAACCATTAAAAAGTAACAACGTTAAGAAATTAACACCGCATTGACAACCCCGTCCTGACCGGGCCTTGAAGTGATGCGGGCTTTTCCAGCCTCTGTGTCAATCACCGAGCCTTTTGTCATTATGTTTCTTCTGACGAAATGCCTGTTTGCAGGATTGTCTGTTATGGTTTTTATCTTGACCTGCCTGAATGATTTTGTTTTTGGATCAAACAAGTTTGCGCTGTCTGCGCCCAAAAGCCTTAATTTCCTGTTGGCGCCCCTGACTCTAAGGACTTGCATCCTTTTTTTGCCGAGCTTCGTGAAGGATGGCTCCCTGCCAAGCTCGTACAGCTTTTTCTTCCGGTATGCAACATACCTTGCCCCGGTCTGCTTCCTTCTCGGCCTTGATTGCGATAATGCCATGGCGCCGAGGAAATTTTCCTGCTTTAAATAGGTTTCTGTCAATATGTCGATATTTTAACAAAGATTTATAAACAAAAAAATTATTTTTTTTATCGTCTGAAATGAACCACAAACAGCATTCTGTTGAAATGAACAAGGAAAAAAATATGTGTGAAAGGAGAGATTCTAAAAAATATGCAACAGGATTTTCTGACAATCTGGAGCCATTGGAGGCGTTGGACTTAAGCAAAATAAAAAATTTTGATGACTTTGCAAGATGCATGTCAAAAACAGCATTTGGCGGCAGAACTCTTGGGGAGGCTGCCGATGTCCTTTACGAGATGGCTGCAGACAAAGACTGCTTTGTTGTCGGGACATTTTCTGGAGCAATGACAGTTGCAAAAATGGGAATGCTCATCTGCGACATGATTGACAAGGGAATGCTTAACGCAATCATCAGCACGGGCGCTTTGATGACACATGGATTTGTGGAGTCTGTCGGCATGAGGCATTTCAAATATAATCCTAAAATGGACGATGTTGAGCTGTACAACAAGGGCTACGATAGGGTTTATGACACCTTGGAGCTTGAAAAAAATCTTGATGATACAGAGGAGATAGTGGCAAAAGTCCTTGACAAGATTGACAAAAACGAAGTGCTGTGCAGCTACAAGATCACAGAGCTCATGGGCAAGCACCTGGCTGAAAATGCGGAAGGCAGGGCAATCCTGAAGTCAGCTTACAGCAAAAAAGTTCCCGTTTATATTCCTGCTTTTACCGATTCCGAACTGGGACTTGACATGGGAATCTACATGAGGAGGCAGCGGATTAAAGGCGAAAAGCCCTTTCAATTTAACCCGTTTTTGGATTTGGAGCATTACACTGAGCGGATAAAGAATGCAAAGAAAGTAGGCATTTTTACAATTGGAGGCGGAGTCCCAAGAAACTGGGCGCAGCAGGCAGGCCCGTACCTGGACATTATTGATAAAAGAATAGGGCATGGAGGCGGATATAAGAGAATAAATTATGCCGTGAGGATTTGCCCAGAACCTGTGAATTGGGGAGGCCTCTCAGGGTGCACTTACAGCGAAGGCGTTTCTTGGGGAAAATTTGTTCCCGAAGAGGAAGGTGGCAGATTTGCGGAAGTTTTGGCAGATGCGACTATTGCATGGCCGATAATCCTGAAGGCCGTGATTGAAAGGATGGAGAAGAAAAAATAAGATAGGTTTTTATTTAAGTTGCATCATTAATTCTTTATGGAGCTTTTTGAATTTATCTCAATTGCAATTGTTGTGGTCTTGATATTGTATATAGGATTTCTTATCGGGAAGTATTTTGCAAGAAAAGAGCATGAAGACAAGATTCCCGAGATAAGGGAGACTGCGATAAAGCAGTCCAGAGCTGTACTATCAGGGCAAATTTCCGAGCAATTAGCGCCTTACCTGCCTGATTTTCCGTATAAGCCTACAGAGGCCAGATTCATAGGAAAGCCAGTTGATTTTATTGTGTTTAAGGGAATGGATGAAAAGAAGATTGAAGAAGTTGTTTTTGTTGAGGTTAAGACGGGGCAGAGCAAGCTGTCTTCTGTCGAGAAATCATTGAAAGAAACTATACAAAATAAAAAAGTTTTGTGGGACGAATATAACCTATTCAATGAGCGGTAAGCTCTTCCAATTCCAGCTTGATTCCCTGAACTTCTTCTGGTCTTAAAGGATTGCCTTCAATTGGCACAAAGCCAAAGTAAGATGCTAGATTTTTAGGGTTAGGCCCCGCATCACTTCTTATTGTGCCTCTTGTTGCTAATTGATAAGCTAATTTTTCTCTACCTTCGGCTTTCTGCCATAATTGATATGCTGAGATTATATAATCTCCTACAAATGAAGTTCTTAAAAGTTTTGCCTCACTGCAACCTAATTTTCTCTTGAATACGGCTAAAGCATCTCCTACCAAAACTTCATGCGTTAGTTGTATTTCCAATTGGCTTTGTTCAACCATATCAAGCCATACGTTTTCTCCTTTTTAAACCTATCTATTTTCACCACTTTCTAATGCTAACAAAACAAAAGCTTTATAAAGGGGAAATTATATTATTACTACTTATGAGTAAGTATAAATTAAAAGCATGCGAATTTTGCACTTACAGATGGATTCCTAAAGTTGACAGCCCGAAGTCCTGCCCAAGATGCAAGAGAAGGTTTGACTACAAAGACGCAAAGCTGGTTCTGGAAATATTGGGAAGGGAATATGGCTACGATTTGCTGGGTGATATGGAATGAGCCTTGAAGATAAAGTGCAGGACAAAGAAAGCAAAGGCTTCATGAGGAAAGCCGGAAGAATTGCTTGGAAGCTTGGAATGGCTGCTGCAACAACTGCATTAAGCATGTACACTTTGCCTTTATTGGGGGCTTCAGCGACTTTTGGGATTTGGGTAGGCAGCGCTTTTGCCGGCGGAGGCGCAATTGCAAACTTAGCAAAGGGAGAATCGGTTTATAATTCTATAGACAAGGGGCTTACAACATATTCTGCGGTCAATGCTGTTATATCTCCAATGGTATGGCTCGGAAACTTGACTTTTCCTTTAATACCCAATGAGGAGTTAAGCGGAAAAATATTGCGCGGCCTGTATGCCTCAACATTATATCATGCGGCATTCGTGACTCAATTTAAGGCAGCAAGCCATTTGACAGATAATTACCTAAATCCTATTGGCATAACCAAAACAATAGGGGATGGTTTTGGAGAAACATGGTTTAAAGTAGGCTTATTGTTTTCGCCATTTTATTTTATGGCATCCAATGGCCTAACACAAATCGCATTCCAGAATTTTTACGTGCCCAAACTCACCCCATACGGCATAGAGCCACATTACGTGAGCAGGCTTGTTGCGCCAACTTTTGCGGTAGGCGCGTTGCCGGCAAGCTTTCTCTTTGGGATGTGGGAGAATGGCAAGAGCGCAAAGCCTCATGGAAGCATGGCTTACGCGCCTGCTCATTAAATTGGCAAACATTTATAAACAACCCTAATTTCTTCCAGCTATAATTTTCGAGGTGAATTTTTAATCATGGAGCAATTAAGGCCTTTGGATGCGTTGAACAAGGCAAGGGACAAGAGAATAATTGTCGAGCTGAAGAACAACAAGCAGTATACCGGCAAGCTTGTATCATTTGACATTCACATCAATATAGTTCTGGATGATGTCGAGGAAAGGATGAACGGCGAGATGGTCAGAAAGCTGAATACAGTTTTCATAAGGGGCGATACAATAACAATCATATCTACAGAATAGATTTCTGAGTGGTTTAAATGAAAGGCACGCCATCAATGGGTGAGAAATCCGGCAAGAAGAACATGATATACTGCCGGAGATGCGGCAAGAGAACGATGAACCTCAATAAGAGAAAATGCGCTTCCTGTGGGTTTGGGAAAAGCAAAAGAATTAGAGATTATACTTGGGCTAAAAAATATAGATAGGAAATTTTCGAATTCTTCATAATTCAATAAAAATAATCCAATAACGAATAAAAATTAAAAATACTTAAACGACTTCTTTAACAAATCGCGTTGGAAGTGAACCGTTTGCGCTCCTTAAAAAAGAAGTATGCGGGGCACCCATTTAACTATGCAGAGCATGGGTCGCAGATTTTTGATTAAAAATTAATAAAAGATGCTTTATTTAGCAAATATTTTTAAATTGTGTTCTAATTCAATTCACATATGCGGAGGTGAGGCAAATCATAGATTTGCTAACCTCCTTATTCGCTTACGCTCATGCGGAGGTGCCGGAG
>JACQSQ010000043.1 GCA_016211245.1 Candidatus Woesearchaeota archaeon | reverse complement strand
TAATCAACCCTAACCACCTATTAACCCCTAATTCCATTTTAAGCCCTGCTAACTCAAATATTTTTTTTAATGTTTAGGTGACGCTAACTTGACAGCTCAGTATTTTTAACCGCCCATCTTAAACCCGTACTTAATATTTGGATTCTGCGCAAGAATGACCTTAATCTGGTGAATTCTCTTGTTTATCTCTTCTTTTTTATTGTGTCCTGATTCAACAGCTTTCTCGTAATTCTCCAAGGCTTTTCCAAACTCCCCTTTCTTGTCAAAAACAATTCCAAGATTATAATAGCCAATAGCGTTTTTAGGGTTCAGCTTTATGCCAATCTCAAGCATCTGGATTGCTGTCTCATAACTACCATTCTTTTCAAGCACCGCGCCTAGATTATTATATATAGTGTATTTGTTGGGATTGATTATCATTGCCTTTGTCAGGTTTCTATAGGCTTCCTTGAGCATGCCATTCTTCAAATAGCAAACCCCAAGAGCTTGAAAAGCCTCTGCGTTTTCCTTTATTCTCAATGATTCCGTATAATTCTTTATGGCTTCATCGTAATCTTTCTTCTGCTCATGAATTACTCCAAGCTCGTATAAAGCCATATTGTGCTTTGAATTCAGCCCAATAGCTTTCTTGAAGGATTTTACCGCATTTTCAAAATCATTATTTTCCTTATACAAAACCCCCAACTCGAAGTAAGAGGCATCGCTTGGATTTTCTTTTGACTTTTTCTTGCAAAGCTCAAGATAAAACTGCCTTTTCTTCTTGACAGTTTCAGAATCTGTGTTGCCGTAATGATGCACCGGAATGTTTGTCACGGCAATCTTTCCTTTTTTGGAGTCTATTGAAGGCTCTGCTAGCTCATGAACGGTACCAGAAAAAGAATACCCTTGTTTATTCCTGAAAAGCCTGCAAATCAACGAGCCATACCATCCCATATATATTTTATTCTTATGCTTGTGTTCCTCATTGACAAATCCCGCAATCGAAGAGTCATTGGTATAATTTTTTTGAAGAAATAAGAAGGCATAATGCTCTTTGTTTTTTATAATGTCTTTTATTGTTTTAAGAGCTTCTTCGTCTAAGGTCTCATCAGCATCCAAAACCAAAATCCAGTCCTTTGTTGCATGCTTCAGGCTTTCATTCCTTGCAGCAGAGAAATCATCAGCCCACTTGAAGTCGACTATTTTTGCATTGAATTTAGCTGCTATTTCCCTTGTCTTGTCTGTGCTTCCCGTATCAACAATTATTATCTCATCAACCAAGTCTTTGACTGAATTCAGGCATTGCTCTATGTATTTCTCTTCATTCTTTGTTATCATGCATAAAGATATGGTATGTTTTGGCATTTTATTTGTCAATTTCCAATGTTATCTTAATCCAATAATATGCGACCCATGCGCTGTCTCATTTTAGATGAGTGCACCGCATACTTACAGTTAAACCTGCACAAACGGATTACTTTCTTGGCGCTTTGTGCGCAAAGTCGTTTAAGGATTTAAAAAATTATTTGTGTGCGATAATGTCTACCTTTAATATATTATTTGATACTTTAAATTATCTTATCGATTTTCGTTGTCATTATTAAAATTATTGTTTTAAGCCGTTGGCGATGGAATAATTTTTAAATTTAAAGATTAAATTGAAGTTATGAACGGGAAATATGAAAAATTATTGATTATAAGTTTTGTTTTGATTGTCTCATTTTTGAGCTTTGCAAGGTCTTTTTCCGGCTTGATTGGGGTGCTGCCATGGCATTTAGGCTACAGCGACATTTTTAACGAGGACAGGATAAGCCCATCGACTGCATTAAAAATTCCTTATGTTGAAAAGCCTGTGGAGTATCCTATAATAATTGGCTTTTTTATTTACCTGATGTGGCTGTTTGGCAAAAGCCTTCTCGGCTACGCGCTCTTGTCTTTTGTATTCCTAACCTTGGCCAGCATAATAACAGCATTGACATTGTACAAGCTTTGCGGCTTATTAAACATAGAAAAGGGCAGGATTTGGGTGTTTTTTGTTTTTGCTCCTTCTATGATAGCGTTCGGCATTTTCAACTGGGATATGCTGGCTGTCATGTTTGCCGTGCTGGCAATTTATTATTACTGCAAAAACAAGCGTGGATGGGCTGCCTTATTCTTGGCACTGGGATTTAATGCCAAGCTATTTCCGGTATTGATTCTGCCATTTATGCTGCTAAAAACAGATTACAAGAATCGCATCAAGATGCTGCTCATATTCCTATTTGTATCCCTGGCTTTAAATCTTTACTTCGCAATAAACAGCTACGAAGTCTGGAAGAATATTTTTACTTTCCACAGCCTGAGGGAGCCAAACATTGATTCCATATGGTACTTGGCCGGCTTAAAAGTTGGTTTTATTAATAGGTTATCTACTGCTCTGTATTCGGCAGCTTATCTGCTATTATTATATTACCATAAAAAGTTAGATGTTGTCAAGATAATCTTTATATCCCTAATGTTATTCTTATTATTCACAAAAGTATTCTCTCCCCAGTATTTGCTGTGGATTTTGCCTTTTTTCGTCCTCATCTGCATAAGCAAAGTTTATTTCTATATCTTGGAATTGGCAAACATAGCAGTGTTCTTTTTTACAACATATTGGCTTGTGGGCTTAAAACAGCCCTTATTCCTGTATTTGTCTCATTTTTTTGTTATTGTGCGTACCCTTGTACTAGTTTATATACTCTACTCATTGCTGAATAAGCACAAGTTTGCCATATTCACAAAAACCAAAAACATATAAATAATCAATGCATATTAATTATTTTCCTATATAAAATTGAGGATATCTATACTACAATATATATATTTAAAATGGTCATAATACCAAAAGCTTTAAATATGGAAAAATTTCTTTACCATTATAACAGAGCCATTTCTAGAGAGATGGTTCTACACAGTATAATATTCATCGAGATATTATACAATAAAAATAAAACACTTGGAGGTGTTTAGAAGATGAGATTTCAGAAAGCTATAAAGAGGATGATTGCGCTAGGTACAGGAGCAGTAATGTTGTCTGGCTCGGTATTCGGTGCAACGGATTTGGCTAATTTCCCAGCGCCATTTATTAAAGATGGCAAGTTTAGCGGCGTTCTAATTGTAGGCGACAAAGCAGCTGCAGAAGACGTTATCGGAATTTCCGATTTACATTCGAGCCTGCAGTTCGCAGCAGTAAAAAAGGTCACAACAACTTCTGGCGGAGACGTCACGGTTGAAGGTGATGTATGGAAAGTAGGAAGTTCTTCAAAGAAACTTGAGTTAAGCGAGGATTTGACAACAGGCGGAAACTCAAAAATTGAAACACTGAGGAACATAACAACTTTTATTGACAAAAACAACCTGAAAGCATTGGCTTCAGGCAGTGTGACAAACAACAAGGTCACATCTCCATACAACCAGTACTTGTACTTGCTAGGCCCAGGTGCTGAAAGATCACTGGACTCTGGTTATGTTCAGTACACAGAAAACAGCGACAACGATGTAACAGCTGATTATCTGTTCTTCAAGTCCGGCAAGGAGATGTTCAGATATCTAGTTGAATTCACAACCTCTCTTGAAAGCGATGTTGATGACTCTTCAGGTTCATCATCAGCTACAGGTTTGTTCTTAACAGATTACCAAGATATTGATCTTACTCTATTCGGTAAGAAATACACAATTGTAACTGCCAAAAGGGTTACAACAACTGGTAGCGAAGTTGTCTTGACTATGATGGGTGGAGCAAACAAAGACACTCTGTTGGAAAAGCAGAGCAAGACATACACCATCGGCGGCAAGCCATACGAAGTCACATTAAACTTCGTTGACACTGATGAAGCCCAATTTGTAATAAACGGCCAATCTTCAAGAAAGATGAAGGATGGGGATACTGACAAGCTGTCTGACGGTACGACTGTTGGGGTAACTGACATTTTGTATCAGGATTATGCCGGAGGTATCCATAGCTCAACATTTTTCCTTGGAGCAAACAAACTTGAGTTAAAGGATACAAATGTTGATGACACTTTATCAAGCAACCAGCTGAAAGTTGATGACAATACTATAGATGATGCAGTTGTTATGATAGAAGGTGACGACAATAACGCTACCTTTAAAATAACAAGGATACATGTCAATATGTCTGCAGACGATGACTTTTTCATTCCAGCAGGCGGCAAGTTAAGCGAAGCCATTAAATCTGCTGGAGGAACAAGTGCAGAGCCTCAGGTATTGTTCACAGAGAACTGGGACGTCGAATACAGGGGATTGTCAAAGGAAACTCTTGGAAAAGTGAAAATCAGAAGAAGCGGCTCAAGCCAATATAATCTTGAATTCCAGGATGGAGCTGGCAACAAAGTTGACGTGCCAATCGCAAAAGCACCATCAGGGTCTGCATTGATTTTTGGTGAGCAAAGCAAGGCTTTCATCAACAAGGAAAACAGATCTATTGCCAAAGATGACTACTTTGTCCTGTCAGATAGTACGAGCGGCAGAAAGAGAGGTGAAAGGCCAACTTATGTCTTGCAGTATAAAGGGGCTGACAAGGTAACAAACGACAACCCAATCCTTAAATTTAAGGATATTGGAAGCGGTAAGACAATAGAGCAAACTTACAGCGCAGCATCCTCATTGAGTGTAGGAGTACCTACTGCCACAGAAGCTGGTGGTGGAGAGTTGGCAACATTAAAGGTTGGAGGTTCTGATTTCAAGGTGTTTAACGTTACATCAATTTTGAGTAACGACTTTGCAGTACTTGTCGACCTAGACGCAAGCGGTGCAATAGTTTCAGCAAGAAACGGAAGCAGTCCGGACTCTACAGCCAACAGTTCATGGAACACAGCACCATTAGTAATTACAACAAAGAGTGGTACAGAGATAAACATCACAAACGAAACAACTACAGGAACAGCGCTTGAAGACTCAACAGATGTAGTCTTTGTAACTTTTAGGACTCCGGATGAGACTGTACAAAGTGGTGCAAGAGACAGCGTAGAAAGCCTAAAGCCAGCTGTGGTAAGATTAAACATAACAGCTGCGTCAGGCAAAGTGCAGTTTGGTCTTGACACAACAACAGAGACCCAAAGGTTAAACTTTAGGACTCCGGATGGTGAGACAAATGTTGCCTATGTTTATGACAGCTATGGTAACTTTTACAAGCACGAAACGCCAACAAACGACCCTGCTGAGATAACCATTGATGTACCAGCTAAACAGAGAGAAGCATTGGTGTACATAACTTCCAAAGGAGCTTCCTTCAGCGAATCGGGTACATCAACAACCGAAGCTGTAACTGTGCAAAGAATCCAGGTTGGAGCGGCAAAGCTGGCATCAGAAGTTACTGATGTAAAGGCACAAAACGCAATCCTAGTAGGAGGTCCATGTGCTAACGCAGCAGCTGCAACAGTCCTAGGAAACCCGGCTGACTGTACAGCAGGATTCACACCAGGTGAAGGTAAAGTTGAGCTGTACGAGCATGCAAATGGAAATGTTGCAATGCTAGTGGCAGGCTACGGAGCTGTCGACACAAGAAACGCAGCAACAGTTGTGGCTAACTACGGCGACTACAAGGGCCAGTTGAAAGGCACAAAGGTAGTTGTCAAGAAGGTCAACAACCAGTTGACAGTGGCTGCACCAGCAACAGCGTAAGGGTTTAACCCTTATTTTTTCTTCTTTTTTATTTTATTTATCCTTAGAAAAATCTCTATTATTTAAGCTGGACTTTATTCTTGTACCTTGGATTAAGTTCTATAGCCTTCTCAAAAGCCTCATAAGCTTTGTCTTTAAGGGACAGGGCGTCATAAGCAAGTCCAAGATTAAAAAAAGTATTTGCGCTTTTTGGATTAAGCTCTAAAGCAGTCTTAAACTCAATTATAGCAATTTCAGGCTTATTCAGCCGGCAATAAGCTATGCCCAGATTGTTATGGGCAGAATAATCTTCAGGGCTTAGGCTTATTGCTTTTTCCAGAGCAGCCTTTGCCTCTGGTAAATTACCTATATTAAGATAGCAAGCGCCTAAATTTAGCCAGGATTTAAAATAGCCAGAGTTTAGCTCAATTGATTTCCTGAAAAAGCCAATAGCTTTGCGGAAATTCCCCTCCTCTTGGGCCTGAATGCCCAGTTGGGAATAAGAATGGAAATCCTGATCTTGCCCTGCCTTTGTTTCGCTTAGCCTTTGGTAAAGCTGTTTTTTAAACTCTAGCTTATCATGATTTAGCCTTCCAAAGTGGTGTATGGGAAAAGCTGCTTCTTTAATCCTGCTTGCATCGTTAATAGATTCCTTAACAGTTTCATGAATTATTCCTTCAAATTTTATATCTTGATTGTTTCTAAACAGCCTTATAAGCTTTGTAGTGAAATATCCAGCAGCGCATTTGCTCTCTTCATAAGAATCATCTTTGGCAGAAACCCATCCAGCAGCTGTCGAATCATCAATGTATGTCCTGATAGTGAAGTAATAAGCGGCACAATCTTTGTCTTCCAGAATCTGCCTTAATTTATCAAAATCTTTTTTGCTTATTGTTTCATCAGCATCCATCACAAGAATCCAGTCCTTTGTAGCATGCCTTAATGACTCATTCCTTGCAGCAGAGAAATCATCAGCCCACTTGAAGTCGACTATTTTTGCATTGAATTTAGCTGCTATTTCCCTTGTCTTGTCTGTGCTTCCTGTATCGACAATTATTATTTCATCGGCTAGACTCTTTATACTATTCAAGCATTGCTCCAGGTATTTCTCTTCATTCTTTGTTATCATGCACAATGAGATTGTTTGTTTTGGCATTTTATTTGTCAATTTCCAATGTTACCTTAATTCAATAATATGCGACCCATGCGCTCTCCCAGCTTAAATGGGTGCCCCGCATACTGCTGCTTTTGCAATCACAAACAGTTCACTTTTATCATGCTAACTGCGCAAAGTCGTTTAAGTATTTCAAAATGATTTATTTAATGATTTTTATTAGTGATTATTGAATGATTCTTTATTTTATTTCATAATGCTAATTCAACAACTCCCCTAAGAATATGTTGTGCTTTGTTCTTTTTATCCTCAATTTTACTTTTTGGCCTATTTCCTTATGGCAATCCGGAACAGATATCAGCCTGCCTTTCGCAGCAGCAATCATCTCGCTGCCAATCCTTCCGGGCAAAATTATTTCGGCTTCTACAACTTGCCCTTTTTTAAATGGCTTAGGCAATTCAGGCAACTCCTCGACGTCAAAAGCCGACTTGTCAAAAATTAGCCTTATGCCATGCTGTTGCTCCATTTCCCTCATTTTCTTGTAAAAAATGTCAAAATTAGTTTCCTTAATTGGGTTTCTTCCAAACCTGTAATTTAGCATATTCTGCACGCCGATAGGCGGGCAATTTTTACCGGCGCCTATCTCATGAGCAAACTTTGCCAGCTTTGGTATCTCATCATCATTATAGCCGGGCATCCACACAGGAACAATTATCAAATCCATTTTTGTTGTTGGGATGTATCTTGCAATATCCAATACTTTGTTTAGGTTATAAGGATAGCCAGCCAATTGCGTGGCTTTTTTAGGGTCTAATGCATGCAATGAAAGATTTATCCTTGTCAATCCCGCATCTGCCAGTTCATCGACATATTGCTTTGTCAGCAACAATCCGTTTGTATCAATGGAGCTTGTCTTGACTCCGTTAATATGCATTATGTCCCTAACTAGATCAGCCATGTCTGCATATAAGGTCGGCTCGCCTTGCGCATTTATGTGCGCATCGATGTTATTATTTTTTTTGAATTCCACTATTTTCCTGAATTCTTTGACCAGATAGTCTTTCTCAACGACAAAATCCACTTTTCTTCTTGACTTAGGGCCTTCGTCAACTGAGCAGAAAATGCAGCTTATGTTGCAGCTTGTTATCGGCTTGGCCTCAATTATGTTGGTGCCCCTGTCAACCAGCCCAAAATAATTTGTGCCTATAAGTGGTATGCCGGAAGACTGGTGTATATATGTAGTTGTTTTATTATTAAGCCGGTTTTTTAAATTCCTGAACCCGCTTGACAGCAAGAACTCAAATTTCTTTCTTGCATTATTGCCAGAAAGGCTCTTGAAATTTATTGAATTTTTTGTCAGCTCGTAGCTGCCTATCTTTTCCAGCTGGCTCTTTTCAAGATAAAAATAGAATAGCCTGAGGAAATTCACCTTAACCCTCTCATTTTCATTCTCGAAGCTCAGGTCTTTAAAAATCAGCTCTGCCATGAGCTAAGTATATCCTGCAGTTTTAAAAAAGTATCGCAGAAATAAAAAATTACACAACTTACCGCCTTAAAACTATTAGATCTCCAGGCCTGATACGGTCGGGGTTCGCCAAATTATTATCTCTTCCAACGTCCAAAGCTTTTCTATAAATAGGTCCTCCTCCAGATACCCCAAGATATGTATGGACCATGTCTGTTAATGTGTCCTTTGGATTTACTCTGCGAACCAATATTGCAGGAGCCGGCTCTTCTGCTGGCAAGTGTATGTTTCCTCTTGGAGGTGCTGGCTCAGTTCCAGGCTTGCATTCAACTAGGAGGCCTTCTCTTACGGCATCGGCCGCAGACATTCCCTCGGTTTGTCCGTAAAGCCTTGGCTGTATCCCAGTGCAATCTATTTGTATAGTCCATTTATAGCCTGATTTCTGGCTTGTTGCATTGCCAGAATCTGGCAACATGTAAGCTGCAGCGATTGCTGTTGCCATTAATGCGGCCACTGTTACTCTTTTCAAGCTGTATCTATTCGTATCCGCACCATTTGCGGGGTGCCTGTCGGAGCCTGAAAGCCCATAATTCTGTATGCCTTTGTAGTCTCCGTCCACAAACATGGACAAGATTGTTCTTGCGTCATCACTGGTCATTCTTCTATCACTAGCCATTTTTCTTGCTCTATATCCCATAGCTCTGGGATTGAATGGAATACTTGCTATCAAATTTGATTTTGGAAGTGTCTCGACGGCAGGACCAGCTGGAATTGCAAGAGGTTCGCTTGGAATTCTAGGCTTTCCTGCATAAGGTTTTCTTGCCCCAGATGCTAAATGCTCTACAGCAGACCTTATCAGGTTATATGAGTCAACAATGGCAGGATCATCGCAGAATGGCACTAAGTCGTCAGTCCTTTCTAAGTCTAATCTCCTCCAAGTGTTGCCAGCTGCTACATCCTGAACAATATCCAAAAGTTCCCCCCTTAATCCAAAAGCATGATGATTTACTGCTTGTGCTTTAAGCGCAGCAATTTCTGTTCTTGAAAGCAATAGGTCCAAAGGGACATTGTATTTTCGAGCGCTTTCGGCAAGGTCATTGAGCTCGCCAAAAGCTCTTAGCGCCTGACCTTCTCTTGCTAATCTGTACAATCTTTCCCTAGTAATCCATTCAAAAATTTCGATAAATTTGCCACCTTCCAATTTTTTTGCTAATTGGTTTGCATAATCAATTCTGCCCGAAACATCAATTCCATGAGCTTGGGCAAATTGTCCCATGGATTTAGATACTATCCTGATTAATTCAGCAGAGGAACTCGCGCCCAAATAGCCCTTTTCTGCAAATTGTCTTCCTTCATCTAGATACTCTCTGTCCCTCTCTTCCAACTGAATCGGCTGTCTGCTAAAAACATTCGCCAAGGGGAAATGCAAAAAGTTGGCTGTGGGAGTTTCTGTTATTTCCGGCAATTGGTATAATTTTAATGCAGATATATAAGAGCCTCTTGGCCTTGAGCTATTTAAGCTGTTCAAGTCCAGTTTAGTGTATAACAAGATTTCATTCCAGAACGATTCTACCTGTAAAGAAGGCAATCTTTCCATAATATGGTCCAATTCTGTCCTATATTCTGAACGGAGCTTATTAGCGAGCGGTGATTTGCTCCTGACAGCATAAGATAGTGATCTGTTAGTAAACTCATGTTCTTTCATAATTAATCCTCTTTTCGCATTTGTGTCTCTCTGATCCAAATGCATGCTCAGCAATGCCAAGAAAGCAAGTGCAGTTGCGTTCTCCCTGCCTTGCCAGATTTGCCAAAGATGAATATTCAGAATTCCTTATCCTTCCATTTTGGCTGACCGCTAAAGATTCGTATGCCCTCTGCATCTCCCACGCCTGCATTGCAGGATCGCTGTGCGGATCGGTCATTAAAGACACGAAAAAGTCTAAAGTTTTAGCTAAGCTCGGTTTCGGCATGTTTTTTCTATTCTGGGCGGCAATTCCCCATATTTAAATCTTTCCATTTTTAACTACTAAAAAGTGGTTTATTTTATTTCAAAATTTAGGAAAATGCGAATCTGTAGCAACAAAAGTAAATTTTAGTAACCAATGAAAACCTATTTAAACACCACTTCATAATTCTGTTTGTGGGGGTTTATTGTGCAGGAAGTTGTTATAACTTATGAGACTCTTTTTGAGCTGCTTAAAAGAGAGCGGGAAAGGACAGATTTGCAGAAACTGGAGGCTACTTTCTTCAATGATGTCATCGGGTATATAAAAGACAAGAAAAAGATACTGGAGGCGAAAAGCGACTCGGTTTTTGCGCCCGAGGAAAAGAAAAAAACTGAAAGGCAGCTCGAAAACATATACAAGATTCTGAAGGAACTGTATGAAAGAAGAGAGAAAAAGGTAATACTGCTGGCGCTTGACAAAAGCAGGACAAAATCAAATTTGATTGACACTGGTGCCCTTCTTAAAGAAGAAAAGGTTTTTTTTGATGCCGTAACCAGCCTTCTTGACAGCTTCAGGGATTCCATTCTTTACACTGTTATGAATGAAAAGGTCCCATTCATGCAGGCCTCGGAGGAAAGAAAGCCAGTGGCCGAATTCAGGTCTGCATTGGATGTGAAGAAAAACACCAAACTGGTCAGATTTGTGTATAAAACGCCGAAGTTTGTAGGCCCGGAACTTGAGGAGTACGGCCCGTTTGAAGAGGAGGACATAGCTAACCTGCCCATGGAAATAGCAGAGGTCCTTATAAACAAGGGCAAGGCAGAAGAAATCAAGGAAGAATAATTATGATTTAGCAGCGCTCATGGCAGCCTGCCTTCTGGCAAATTCTTCGTATTTTATTCCAGAGGCTATTGATTTCATGTATTCCTTATAATAAATATTAGTCACATCAAATAATTCTCCAATAAAAGGAATTAAGCTGCCAAACTCAAATGCGGCATATTTTGCACCGCTCCTTGCAAGCCTGCCATAACTAACATTCAAATTTTTATCTCTTAAAAGCTTATAGGCCTGCGCCAGATAAAGCAGCCCTTTCAGCGGAATTTCAACTATTTCCTCGCCTGCCAGAAGCGCCCCAAGCCTGTCAAGAGTTTCAGCGACTTTATTTGTATAGATTATCCCCCTATGCTTTTTTATTATATCTGACAGATAATCCCTTAATTCTGTTGAGCCTGCGTAGCTCCTGAATCTTGCGTCCTGCTTGACAAGCTCACTTTCTAAATAATTTACATCATCTTCATGGCTTTTCAGCATCGGCATAGCTAATTTAAGCGCAGCGTTAATCAAATCCTCAAGTCCGTGCTTATCTTGTAATTTGGCCATAAGAATTAGTTAATTAGGGAATATTTAATACTATTTTCTATAATTTAAGCAAAAAAAAGAAAAATCATGCCTATTTTTTGAATTTAACTGCTTTCGGCATCGGCACGTATAAATGCTCGACATAAGCCAAAAGAGTTTGATGATTTCTAATTATTTCCGAGAAATAATTTTTTATTTCTTTTACGGTATAATGAAAATGCCTTGGGTTATCTGCCACTATGTAAAACAGGAAGTCCCAAACTCCAAGAGTCTTGACCGCGCGCAATATGTAAGGGTGTGTTACTACAAACTGCCTCAGCTTCGCATCATACTGGTTGTTGAAGGTCTTCATTGCCATGCTGAATGTGTACCAATGAAAATTCAGCGCGCTGAGATTGACAAGTATTGTGAACCGCCTTATGATGTTGCCGTCTATCATCTTCTTGATCCTGTAATTAATAGCATCGGCAGTCAAGTCCACTTTTTCAGCGATTTTTACAGAAGGCATCCTGCAGTTCTCGCACAGCAATTCAAGTATTTTAAAGTCTATCTCGTCCAGCTTTACCTCTTTTTCGACGATATCAGGCTCTTCATATTTGTGGCCGCTCTGCTCGTAGAATTTCAAAGGCAAATGTATTGAATTATACCCCTTTATGACTTCCATCTTTTCCTTTTCGAATATGAGTTGCGGAAATTTGCTCGTTATCTGCTCCACTATGTCGTCAAACTCCCTGACATTTTTTGATACTATAACAACTTCATAGTCCCACCTGTCGCTGTATTCAATTATATTCTTCACATACGGGTTGCTTTTCAAAAAAAGCAAGAATTCATCCTGCTGCTTCCTGTCCATCTCGTCAACAAGAAAAAATATGTGGTATGTCGTATAGCCGAATTTTTCCAGGTTTATTATGGGGAAAAAAAGCATTATGACCCCTTCCTTAACAAGCCTCTTGATCCTGTAATCAATAGCGTCCCTGCTCAGCCTCACTTTTTTTGCAATAGAGTTTAACGGCACCCTGGAATTGTCGGAAAGCATTGACAGGATTTTCTTGTCCTTCAGGTCCAGCTTTATTTCCGAAAGCCTTGCCGATTCAGCAATTCGCCCTTTTGGCATCTCCATAAGAATAAGGAAAATGCGTATATATTTAAATTTTCCGTTTTTTCGCATATTTTGATATAAAATTACGAAAAATTCCATATTAATTAAAATAAGCAATAAAATTAGGAAATACCTTTAAAAATATTATAAATTTACTTAAAATACGTAAAATTCTATAAGTAATTTCTTATAGATACTTTCTATTCTTTCTTTAAAATTAACAGGAGGGATGAAAAATGGGAAGATTTTTGGCGCATGTGTATAATGTTGGAGCGTTGGCTACGGGGCTTTACGGCTCTGCACAAGGATGGGCTGCGAGCCTGAATGAAACAATAAACAGGGCTTCTGACGGAGGCTTGGATAAAATAGTGAGCCAGGCGCCTGTAATTATGCAACCAGTTGCTGAGTCATTGCCTTATGCGCTTGCATTGTATGGGGCTATGAAAGTTGGAGAGAGAATTATATCCAGCAGAAAATTAACTATGCAAAGACATGGCTAGAATTAATTTTTCTCAATTAAGGGAAAGAATCAGCGATGCTTACGCTAGTTATGCGCCTAGGGCTAAAAGGGCTGTGAGAAATGCGTCAAGAAGCGCAGGTTCATCTCTGGAAAATATAGTTAACAGGGCTGCCAGAGGAGGAAGAAATTTAGCAGCGCAGGCTGCAGCAGGAGCTTCTATTTTACCGGCTCTAAGGAAGGAATTGAAGAGTGAAAATCCCGGTTTATACCACACCCTAAACGCTGCTGGAAAAGGAATTGGGACTTTGGCTGCATGGCAGGTATTTGAATTGGCTCCTGATACTATTGATCGCATTCTTGATGTCCCTCAATTTTATGCCGCCGCTGCTGCAGCAACAACCAGTTTAAGGCAGATTCCAAACAGGAAAGCCAGGATTATTTTAGCAACAGCTGTTCCGACTGCAGGAGGAATGGCATCTTATTATGATGCTACAAATTTGGTTGGCGAAATTTTTTCAAATGCATCTTCAGGACTGGGAAATGCTTTAACTAACATACTTTATAACGGCAAAGTTCTGGCTTTGGGATTAATTGGAAAACATAGCTTAAACGTGGCAGCCGAGAAGCCTGCTATTGTTAATGACAGGACTGTAATGGTAAGGCCAAGCGAGCAGTATAAAGCGCTTGACACGGGCTTGAATGCAGCCATTATTTACGGAGGCTCTCAGGTTTTGGCAGATGGCACTTTGCAGATGATTGATTTTCCCAAAGGCATATATGCCCCCGTCAGCCATATACTGGCAGGAATTGCTTCTTATAAATATGCTGTAAAATCCTCAAGAATGCCAAATTCAATGAAAAATGCTGCAAAGCTTGCTATTCCGGCTGTTGCAGCTTATTTTGCTGCAGAAACAGCAGGGGAAAGCATTTATAATAACTCACCTGTCTTGCAGTCTATAGGCAAATGGCTTATGGACACTGGAAAGTACTGGAGCGCTTTGCTTGGAGCTGGATTGACAAAAGTGATGAGCCAGTACAAGATAGGCTATTCAAGCAGTCCGAGAAATACGAATGAATAAACCGAAAGATTTATATATAAGTGTTATTATTAGTAAGTGGTAAAAATATAGAGGAAAATTAAAAATGGCAAATAATCCTACAAACCAAAATCAACTTAAGTCTTATAACTTAACTTTAGACAGGTTGGCATATGGGGGAAGAATAGGCCTAAGCACAGGTGCGGGCTATGTTATAGGAAAAGTAGGGAGTACTATTCTATTAATTACTGGAGAAGGATTAGACAGGCTTCTTGATTTGCATTATGATGTGGTTAGGGGAGCTGCAAAAGCTGATGAAAAAGCTACAGAGATAGTAAAAACAATTCCTGGCGGAGAAACTGCTTTGGGATTGGACGAAAAAATGAACAATATTTGGGGAAGAATTTTTGGCAGGACTCCTGAAAAACAGCGTGAATGGCGGCAAAGGTACGGAATTGAGCCTAAATCAGAGACATCTGTCGAAGCGCCATCTCAGCAGCAATATTCTTCAGGAACGCAACAGCCTTCTGCACCGCAGGAGCCATCACACTTTTACAGAGACAAACTAGACGGATATGGAGACGTTTTTGTTAATTTAGCCTTGTTGGCCGGATTAGTGCACGGAGTAGCCAAAGGCGCATTCAGATATCTGGATGCCAAGGGGAGGGCGGCGTTAATTAATGCGCAGAGGATAGCAAGCCATGAATATACAAGAATGCGCGAATCATCCGCTATTCTGGAAAATGCTGTAAGAGAATTGATAGAAACACTAAAAACTAAACCATAAACTATATAAATAAATCAAATTAAAAATACCAAAGGGTGGATTTAAAATGAAAATTAATGAATGCAAACTTGAAAAGCCAGTTTATTGCAAAAAGGAAGACAGCTTAGTTGAAGTTGCCAAAAAGCTTAGGGAACATAAAATAAGGCATATTGTAGTTGTAGATAAAATGCAGCCTGTTGGGATTGTTGCTGCTGTTGATATTGTCAATCAAGTAATTGCAGAAGGAAAAGACTACAAAAAAATGAAAGCTGCTGATGTAATGGTTTACCCTATATTCTTCGTCAATAAGAATGATGAAGTAAGCGCAGCATATTTTGGCATGGTTAAAAGAAATACTTACTCGTGCCCTGTAGTAGAAAATAACAATTTTGTTGGAATGCTTACATTCACAGAAGCTTTAAAGCATCTGGCAAAAGGCAAGCTGGAAGCAGCCGGAGGGATTTAAAATCGTATCTCCTGTTGGAGTGGCAAAGGGAATTTACAGCGGAGGAACTGGAGTTTTTAAGTGGATGTTTCCTTTCGCAAGCATGGACGAGTCTAGGCTCGAGTCTACAGTAAACCAGATTATAGACAATTACCAAGATATCCGCGTAAGAATCAGCAAAGATCCTGCTCTAAAAGAGCAATTGAGATACTCTGTCAGGGATACTTATACTGAAAATTTTAATTTAAGAAGACTTGGAGGTTATGTAGACACATTAGACAAATTCTTAGTTCCTATCGATATGGTTGCTGATTACATGAAAATAATGGGTGGGGTAGGCTTTGGAATATCAACCTTAAAAGAGATTGTTGAAGCGTCATTTAAGCTGCCGTACATTGCTTATTATACCGCTAAAACCGGCGATTTAGTTGGCGCAGTTACTAGCTTGATATATGAGGGCTTGTCATGGTTTGTTCCTGGAAGCTTGCTGGACTTGACAAATAGATACGCAAAGCAGGCTGATAAATACCTAGTTAATACATCCGCAAAAAAATTCTTAGAGAGTATTCAAGGACTTGAGGCTAAATTGGCTGGAGCTAAAGAGAAGGCTGGCGGAAGAACACTTGCACCACAACCTGCGTAGAAATTTTGATTAATTTTTCTTTTTCACTTTTTTCACAAACCTTTTTAAACTCCTTAAAAATCCTTTCTCTTATGAAAATGCCCAAGCTTGTGAATAGGTACTGCCCTTACTGCAAAAAGCATACAGAACACGCCGTAAGCCTGACGAAGAAAAAGAACCCAAGCAGCCTGACCTACGGCTCGAAGATAAGGGCCAGGAAAAGGGGAAGGGCAAGAGGCAAGGGCAATCTGGGAAGATACTCAAAGCCGGCGATAAGCAAGTTCAAGATGACCGGCAAGAAATCCACAAAAAAAACAGATTTAAGGTACGAATGCAAGGTATGCAAGAAGATACATTTGCAGAGGCAGGGGTTCAGAGCAAAAAAGATTGAGTTTAAGTAAAAAATTAAATTTAATGAAATAATTTCAATAACGAATAAAAATTATTAATCCTTAAACGACTTCTACAAGCAAGCGTGATAGAAGTGATCCGTTTGTGCACCCAAAGAATAAGTATGCGGGTAAATGCTTGTGAGCACGCTCGCAAGCTCGCGTGCATCTCACCCATTATTGTTTGGACAGCGCATGGGTCTCGAATTCTTTAATAAGAAATTAATTCATAGTATTGTTCAAAAAAAAGTTGATTAATTATTTGAATTGCCTACATCTATAAAAAATATAGTTTCCTTCTGTTTTATCATTTATGCTTCCCAAAAAATCGCAATTTTTGTTGAGGAAATTCCTGACTTCCTTCAGGGAAGATAGTCCTTTGTCCCTCGCAATAAACAGGATATCATTTCCTTTAAGGCTGCTTAGCGCTTGATTTATATCCACAGCTTTGGAACTAAAAACCTGGTCATTTGTATCGACAAAGTCAAAGGCAATTTTCTTGTCTGTCAGCAAAGCCAAAAGAGGCGTGACAGAAGCGTCGCCAAAAAGCAAAGTGTCTTGATTGGAGTTGGAATTTACAAAATTTACCAAGTCATTTCCTCTTTCAAATCCTGTAAGCCCTTTTTTCTGCAAAAATGAGGCGTCAGCGGCAAGATTCCATAAGAATAATAGCATAAATACGCCGCCAATTGCCATCTTGAATTTATTATTAATCTTTGTTTGAGTTAAAATATTTGCTAATGTATAGCCCCCGATTACAGCCAAAAACGGGAATGCAATGACAAAATAAAAGCCGAAGAATTTTTTTAAGGTAAGCAAAAAAATCAAGTAAATTGCCGATGTAACAAGAAATGGCGCCAATGGCTTCTTGCCTTTCGCAAAAACAAAAGCCGCAGCTGAGAGGAAAATCACCCAGTTATATTTTACAGCATCAAAGTACTCCCTAAGATTTTCTCCGCTTCCTGTTTTCTTAAGCAAATGGAATTTGTAGATTGGATCAATATAACTGCCACCATACAAAAAAATGAAGATTAGATTTAGCGCCAAAAAAATACCCAGGAATGGCAATAGCAGTTTAGCTAAATTCTTTCTGTCATAAAAAAATATGATGGCGAGAGCTGTGAATATCGGAACTAAAGCAAGAAGCCTTGTTATGGAAGCCAGTCCTAAAAACAATCCAGATGTATAATAGTTATTTTCAGCGAAGAGGAAATAAAAGCCGATTACCAAAAACATTGTTGCAGTCATGATCCCAAGAGAAAAAACTGAGTTGAACATAATGCTGTAGCTGGACATAAAAAGCAAAGAGGCAATCACCGATTCTAAATTCCCGAATTTTTCTTTTGTGAGTTTAAAGATAAAAAAAGATGAAATAAGCGCTGAAATCAAAGGAATCAGCTTCAAAGCAGTTATATTAAAGCCGAATATCCTGTAAACAAGGGCAATAATGTAAATATGCAATGGAGGATGGGCGTAAAAAAAATCCTTGTAGGGCATTTTGCCTTCTGCAATCAGCTTTCCCATGTAGAAATAATCATTTTCATCGCCGGGCTGGGCAACGCCAAGGCCTTTGTAAGTTAAAATCACAAATACTGCAGCAAATAGCAAAAACGCCGCATAAGGTAATTTGTTTTTCTTCAGCATACGGCATAATTTCATCAAATGATATATAATATTTGCCTTAGTCAAATGGAAAGGTATATAAATGGTCAGGATTTACAGCAAGGCTGGGGATGTTGGGAAAATGGTAAAAATACGGGAGCCTACAAGCAAATTCATCAAAATAAGATGCCCTAAATGCAAGAATGAGCAGATAATGTTCGGCAAAACCGCAACAAAAGTGGACTGCCTGGTGTGCGGCAAGGTTCTTGCCGAGCCTACAGGCGGAAAAAGCAGGGTAAAGGCAAGGGTTTTGGAAGTTCTCGAGTAAAAATGCTTTTTAAGAAACAAGGCTTTCCTGAGGAAAGTGACTTAGTCCTTTGTACTGTAACCAGCGTCCAGTTTCATTCTGTATTTGTGGATTTGGACGAGTATGGCAAGGGCGGAATGATACATATTTCAGAGGTTTCTCCCGGAAGGATTAGGAACATAAGGGATTTTGTCAAGGAAGGAAAAAAGATTGTCTGCAAGGTTCTAAGGATAAATCTTGAAAAAGGCTACATAGACCTCTCGCTGAGGCGCGTCAACGAGTCAGAAAAAAGGAGGAAGATAGACGAGATCAAGAAAGAGCAGAACTCTGAAAAGATTGTTGAGATTGCAGCAGCCAAGCTCGGCTTGAAAACCAACGAGCTTTATAAGGAAATATTGGAAAAGACAATAAAAAGCTATTCTTCACTGCACCAATTTTTCGAGGATGCTTCAAAAGATGGAAAAGTTATTGAAAGCATGGATATAGACAAGAAGTATTCCAAGGTGCTTGAGGAAATAATCAAGCAAAGGATAAAGCCGAGCGAAGTTGAGGTTAAGGGCAAGCTGAAGCTCGCCACTTTTGCTCCGAATGGCATCGAGCTTATAAAAGAATGCCTGAAAAAGGCAGAGGAATCAGCCAAAGGAAGGGTCAGCATTAATTATCTTGGCTCAGGCACATACAGGTTTATGATAAAAGCAAATGACTACAAGGAAGCCGAAAAGCTCATGAAGGCTGCAACCGAAGGCGCGATAGGATTTTTTACAAAGCATGACGGGACTGCGGAATTCAGCCGTGAATCAGAATGAAGCACATATTAAAATGCCATATATGCAAAAAATACACCATGAAAGAAGAATGCACTTGCGGCAATAAAACAGTTATGGCAAAGCCGTTGAAATACAGCCCTGACGACAAATACGGCAGCTATAGGAGAAAAGCCAAGCTGATCGAATATGTTAGAGGCGGTTTTGTATGAGGGAAGATTTCTGGAAGATAAGCCAGTTCGGCAAATTGCCCAGGACTCGCAACACAATTCTTATTGAAGGGCTTCCAGGAATAGGCAATGTAGGAAAAGTGGCTGTTGATTTTCTTATAGACGAGCTAAAGGCAAAAAAGCTTTATGAAATATGGTCTTATACTTTTCCGCACTCCGTATTCGTGAATGAGGACAATCTTGTTGAGCTGCCGATCGTGGAGATTTTCCATGCGCAGGTCGGAAAAAGGAGCCTGCTCCTTTTAGGGGGTGATGTCCAGCCCGTTGACGAGATAAGCTCTTATGAATTCTCAGAAAAAATTCTGGATATTGCCGAGAAATCCGGCACAAAAGAGTTAATCACGTTGGGAGGGATAGGGCTTGCCGACATACCAAAAAAACCAAAAGTTTATTGCACTGCAAATTCAAAAAAGATAATTGGAAGGTACAAAAGCGACCTTGTGAGCGACAAGCTTTACGGAGTTGTCGGCCCAATAGTTGGTGTATCAGGGCTGCTTCTCGGGCTTGCTTCAAAAAGGAAGATTGATTCCATATCGTTCCTCGCAGAAACTTACGGCCATCCGATGTATTTGGGCATAAAGGGGGCAAAGGAAATCTTAAAGGTCCTGAACAAGAATTTGGAGCTTAAGATAGACATAAACAAATTAGACAGGGAAATAAAGGACATAGAGACTGAAATAATGAAGAAAACCGAGCAGTTAAGCGAAGTTACAAAGCAGATTGCCCTCAAAAAATTGCAGAAAAGGTTCGGCAGGGATATTGATTATATAGGGTGATTAATCAGCATTCAGCTGAAGTAAGATTATAGCTTCTGATTTTCAGGCACAGCAAATCAATTCTCTCGTTCAGGCCTTGGATTTGAGCGTTCTTTTCCTGGACAAGCCTAAACTGGGCGACAGGCCCTTCCAGTCTTGCCTGATGGTACTCAATTTGCGACTTGAGCACGGTTATCTCCTGCTTCAGCGCTTTTTTTTCTTCTTCTAATTTTTCTTTTTGCGCCTGAAGCTCGTTATACTTGTTCTCAAGTATGGCCTTGTCAATCAGCGCTATCTCCTTTGCTGTATCGGACCGATTGAGCTTTTGCATTACGGCCTGGGCAGTAACCTCTCCAAGTTTCGTGTTGTATTCCTCTTTTTCCCTTAAAGTGTTCCTCAATTCTATCTGGTAATACACAGTAAATGCCAGAAAAAGGAGGAGGAAGAACATATTCAGGACTAGCAGGCTCTTGTTCACATCACTTTGTATCAACTTCATCGCATTAGATTATAAATCCACTAATATAAAAACTTGCTTATCCGAAATGTTTATATAGTAATTTAAGGCAATTTCTATTTAGGGGTGCGTATTTTTGGGATTTAAGATAAAAAAAATAAAAGCTAGGGAAGTTCTTGATTCTAGAGGCAATCCTACTATTGCTGTCAATTTAATGACTGATGATTGCTGCGTTAATTCAATGGTGCCAAGCGGAGCCTCTACAGGCATACATGAGGCGCTTGAATTAAGAGATAATGACAGCAAGAGGTTTAACGGAAAAGGCGTTCTGAAAGCGGTAAATAATGCCAATAAAATAATGGCAAAAAAAGTTATTGGCTTGGACTGCAGAGAGCAAAGGGAAATTGACAACATTTTGATTGAGCTTGACGGCACTGAGAATAAATCAAAGTTAGGGGCAAATGCAATTCTTGGTGTTTCCATGGCTGTCTGCAAGGCAGGCGCTGTGTGTTCTGATAAGCCTCTTTATGAGCATATACAAAAATTAGCCAATGCTAAAAAATTGCTGCTGCCTGTGCCGCAACTAAACTTTCTAGATGGCGGAGCCCATATCGGAGCAGAAAATGACATACAAGAGTACATGATATTGCCAACTGGCTTTAATTCTTTTTCAGAAAGCCTGAGAGCCGGTACAGAGATTTATAATATAATAAAGAAAAAAATCATTGAAAAGTATACATATAGGGCAGCTTCTGTAACAGCAGAAGGGGGCTTTATCGCTCCGATGGAAGGAGTTGAAGAAAGGCTCGAGTTCCTCATGTCTGCAATTAAGGAATCTGGATATGGCGGTAAAATAAAACTGGCATTGGACTGCGCCGCATCGGAATTTTACAATGATAAAAATCGACTTTATAGGATACTTAACAAAAACTTTAACCAAGGGCAGTTAGTCGATTTTTATCGACAATTAATTAAAAAGTTCCCGATAATTTCCATAGAAGACGGCTTCTCGCAGGATGACTGGCACGGATGGAGCTATTTCAACAGGCAGCTTGGAAGCAAGCTCCAGATTGTCGGGGATGACCTGCTTGTTACCAATATAAGAAGGATAAAAAAGGCAGTTGATCACAGCTCCTGCAACGCTTTGCTGCTGAAAATGAATCAAATCGGTACTGTTACAGAATCCATCGATGCTGCAAATGTTTCGTTCAAAAACAAGTGGAACGTTGTCGTTAGCCACAGAAGCGGAGAAACAGAAGACACTTTCATCGCCGACTTGGCTGTTGGCTTGGGCGCTTCACAAAGCAAGTTTGGGGCTCCTGCAAGAAGCGAGAGGACAGCAAAATATAACAGATTGCTGAGAATCGAAGAAAAATTGGGAAATAAAGCGAAGTTTGCCAGACTATGAAACAGCCGCTTATAACTCTCACAAGCGACTTCGGTGTGCAGAGCCAAGGCATCGGAATAATGGAAGGCGTTATTTTTGAAATAAATCCTGATGCCAAGGTTATACATTTAATGCATGGCCTGCCTGACTTTAATTTGTCCTATGCTGCAAGAGCCTTGGAAACTGCAAATTATCTGCCCGTAGGCTGTCATGCATGCGTTGTTGATCCTGGAGTTGGAACAAAAAGAATGCCCATAATAATTGAAACAAAAAGAGGGGATTTTTTGGTTGGGCCTGACAATGGGATTTTAATCCCAGGCGCAAGATTTTTAGGCGGCATAAAAAAGGCTGTTGAAATAACAAATAAAAAGTACATGAGGCAGCCTGTTTCTCCAATATTCCATGGCAGAGATGTATTTGCTCCTGCTGCAGCTTATCTTTCCAAAGGCGTAAAACCAGAGGAATTCGGCAAAGATTTAAGTGCAAGAGAGCTTGCCAAAGCCCCATATGAAGAGGCTGTTTTTGACGACGGCAAAATAAAAGCAAAGATTATTTCAATAAACAAATTCGGCTCATTGCACTTGAATATAACGCATATGTCATGGAACAAATTTAATGTGAAATTAAATGAAGCTGTGAATTTAAAATTTAAAAGCAAGCCAGTCAATATGCCTTTCGCAGTAACTTTTGGCGATGTCAGAAAAGGAAGCCCCTTGATATTAAAGGATGATTATGGAAGAATCCAAATTTCCTTGAATCAGGGCTCATTTGAAAAAAAATATAAAGTAAAAATAGGAGATGAAGTTATAATCACAAAATGATAAAGCTTGTACTTCTGAGGCATGGGCAAAGCACATGGAACAAGGAAAACAGATTTACAGGATGGACTGATGTTCCTCTAACTGAATTAGGAATAAAGGAAGCGAAGAAAGCCGGAAAAGTATTGAAAGAAAATAGATTTGCCTTTGATATGACATTCACAAACTTGCATAAGCGCGCAATTGACACAACAAATATAGTTCTCAAGGAAATTGGATTAAAGATTCCTGTTTATAAGGCATGGCAGCTAAATGAGAGGCATTACGGTGCTTTGCAGGGCTTAAACAAATCGGAAATGGCTGCCAAGTACGGCGAAGAGCAGGTCCATAAATGGAGAAGAAGCTACGATGTAAGGCTGCCTGCACTCGACAAAAAAGATAAAAGATGGCCTGGAAATGACCCACTGTATAAAAACGTAGACAAAAAATTTTTGCCGTTGGCTGAATCGCTAAAAGACACTGTAAAGAGAGTAGCGCCTTATTGGAAGAAAGAAATTCTACCAGAACTTAAAAAAGGAAAAAAAGTTCTTGTATCGGCAAGCGGCAACAGCCTAAGGGCTTTGGTCAAGATTATTGATAATGTCTCTGATGACAAAATTGTTTCAGTCAATATCCCCACAGGAATACCTTTAGTTTACGAACTTGACGACAATTTGAAGCCTATTAGGCATTATTTCCTGGGCAATCCTGAAGATATTAGAAAAGCAATTCAAGTTGTTGAGCGGCAGGGGAAGGCGAAGAGGTAAAATTTCTGTCTTAATTTTAAAGTAGTTAC
>JACQSQ010000042.1 GCA_016211245.1 Candidatus Woesearchaeota archaeon | reverse complement strand
GATTCGTCAAGAATTTCCTGAGTGCTTCTTTTAAATTTCATAGTTCCAAAGGTTTCCTTCAGAACATTAGTTTTTTTAGTAATAAGAAGTTTGATAGTTTCATTTTCTTTTATGCCCTCTTCTTTTACTTTATCTTTAGGTATTACTACTCCAAAAGACCTTCCCCATTTCCTTACTTTTGCTTCAACTTCAAGCATGATTATACCGATATAATCAATTATATAAATGTTTCTGTTTAGAGAGCAAATAAGATTTATTTTCTATATTGAAAGTCTTAAAATTTAATAAGCAAAACATTTATAAATATACTATTAAATATACGCAGGGCATGGGCAAGAAAGACAAGAAGCAGTATTCTGAACCTAATAACAGCCCTACTGCTCCGGAGCCTAAAGAGCCCGAAGCCATTTCTAAGCTGCCAGAGGATGTTCAGGAAAAGCTCAAGGCAATAAAGTCAAAGCTTGAAAAATTCCAGAAAAGGGTTTTGGAAAAATTTGACAAGTATATAATGGGCATAGCGCTTATGCCGCCGCCAAAGCCCGAGGAGCTGCAGCAATTGCAGCAAATGCAGTATCCGGCGCAGCAGCCATTGCCCCAGGAGCCAAAGCCCGAAGACAAAGACAAAATTCATGTTCTTGTGCTGGTTGACGATTCTGACAGCAGGACAATGTCCAAGCTTGAATTAAAGGATAAATTAACCGCAATAGTTCAAAGCATCGGGCAGGAAATAGACCCCAACATAACCCCCCAAACACTCATACTTTCTGAGCTTTGGCAAAATTGTTTCGATGCAAAATACGAATTGCTGCAGCTGATAGCCTTGTCGGCGCCTATACACGACACGGGAATGCTACAGGCCATAAAGATAGCTGAAGTCCACAAGACAATGGTGCTGAAAAAATTCGAGAAATACATTGTTTCGTATGTTTTGGCAGGCTCTTTGGTGCAGGGAAAAGCCACGCCCTCTAGCGATATAGACGTGTGGATTGTCATCGACGATACAGATGTTAAAAAGATGACTCGTGTGGAATTGAAAGACAAGCTAAGAGCAATAATCATAGGGATGGGAATTGAAGCTGGGGAGCTTACTGGCATAAGGAACAAAATCAACATTCAGGTCTACATACTGACTGATTTCTGGGATTCATTGAGGGAAGCAAACCCGGTAATTTACACTTTGCTTAGAGATGGAGTGCCGTTTTTTGACAGGGGCATTTTCATGCCATGGAAGCAGCTCCTGAAAATGGGCAAGATAAAGCCAAGCCCCGAGGCAATCGACATTTTTATGGGCTCAGGGGAGCAGGTTATAAGAAGGGTTCAATTGAGATTGAACGAGATAGGCATGGAAGACATATACTATGCACTGCTGACCCCAAGCCAGGCAGCCCTTATGCTTTATGGCGTTGCGCCCCCGTCGCCAAAAGAGACAGGCTCCTTGATGAGGGACATTTTTGTGCACAAGGAAAAGCTGCTGGAAGACAAGTTTGTAAAGATTCTTGAGAGAATAGTTGAAATAAGGAAAGCAATAGAGCACGGCGATAAAAAAGAGCTGACTGGAAAAGAGATTGACGAATTGCTTGAAGACAGCGACAAATACCTGAAAAGGCTCAAGAGGTTGTTCACGCAGATAGAGAAAATAAGGGAAGAGAAGGAAATGCTGAACATCTATGACACGATAACCACTGTTTTGAGGGATGTCCTTAGGCTGGAGGGCATGGAGAGAATAAAGGACAGCGAAATGCTTGATGCGATCGAGGACAAGCTCGTTTCCGAGGGAAAAATGCCTTTGAAGCTTTTCAGGACTTTTCAGGATGTAATGAAAGCTAAAAAGGATTATGACGAGAAAAAGCTGTCCAAAGTGGAGATAGAGAAGCTGCATTTTGAATCAGCGGGGCTTGTTAAATTCTTGGTCGAGTACATCCAGAGAAAAAGGGTCAGGGACCTGGAAAGGGTCAAGATAAGGGTCAAGCACGGGGAAAAATTCGGCGAAGTGATTCTGCTTGGCAATGAGGCATATATAACCTACGACCTTGATGCGGAAGACAGGGAAATAACAAAGGCAAAAATAAACGATGACGGGAGCCTGGGGGCTATCGAGAAAAGTTCAATAGAGGAGCTGGAAAAAGCCCTTGCAAGCGCGCAATTTCCGCAAAAAACATCCATAAAGGAAAGGATGTTCGAGGACTTGAAGAAGATATTCGGGAATGAAGTTGAGATTCTGATGGGGTATTGAAATATTAATAGAATTTTTAAATTAAGGTTGTTTTCTTTGGAAGTGTGGTTTTACATATTGATTAAAAGTGTCTTTTCCTCCCTTTGCAGCAAGAGCCAATATTAAAACTGTAGCCAAAATTGCACCTCCATAAACTGCTCCATTAGGTAATGGTGAGGTATAACCACCAGATGAGGGGATAGGAATTCCAATTCCTTGTCCATAAGCCTGATTTGGTTCACGATCTTCGATGATTGGTAAACTATGACTTAAATGCTCAGCAAAGTGACCGATATTACCTGCAGCACTCCCCACAGATGTTTCCCTAACACTTGTGGCAATATTTCTAGCTATTTCAGAAAGATCTTTGCACGATGTATTGGATAATTCTTCTTTTAATAAACCCCCAGTATGTGGGTATTTTTCCAGAGTTTGAAGAGCCCCCTTGGCATAAACGCCCTCTAAAGATAAATCATTCTCTGAAATTTCTTTCAATGAAGCCATAAGGCTGTCATAAGTGATGCAGTTTGGCATAATGTGTGGTTATCGCACTTCTTTATAAATCTTTCGTTTTGTTACTACTTAAAAATTGTACAAAATATTGTATAATTGCCTTGTTTGAGCAAAAAATTCCAGTTAAATCAGCTTCTCTGCATTCCTCATTGCTTCTTTCGCATCTTCTAAAGTTAAATTCAGCTTTATATTGAATTCTTCCAGCAAATCCAAAAATTCGCTTAAGGTCAGGCCGGAAAGCTTTGAAGCAAACCCAAGGCTGACTTTCTTTTGTTTGTAAATCTCTATCACTTTTAGTTTTTTGACTTCATCTGTAGTGTTTACCATTTTTTGTTAAGAGCCTTTAAATGGATGTATCACGATTTCATTGGAATCCTTTATGCCAAATTCAACTTCTTGGCTCTTCTTTAAGTTCAAAGCATCACCGACTTCTTTAGGGATCCTCAAAATTAGATTGCTCTTTACTTTACTCAATTTAAGATAAAATTTATGTTTTTTCAGTTTATTAATCAATAAAATTTTTTCAGCTTTCTCTGGGTTATAATATGCCTCACCGCAGCTTTTGCATTCCCACCCGTCAATTTCATAGCTGTTAAATTTCATGTTTTTATTATATTCAGCAATTTTTCCACAAATACATTTCATTCCTTTCATTTTTCTTTCACCTTCGAGTTATACGAAAAGGTTAGAAAACTTTGGGTTTTCTATACCTTAATTTCTTCTTTGTAAATTCGCCAAAATGGGTAATTAAATAAACTTCTTCATTATAAAAATAATTAAATGATTTTACGACAACGACGTTATATGTCTTATTTCCACGGTTCATCCATTTCTCTATCGTATCTTTGCTTCGCTTTCTGGGTGAGTAGCCCTTTTCTAAAATCTCTTTACAATCTTCAATCATAAAGCCGTAATCTATTAATTCTCGCCCAGCACTTTTTGATGGGATTAACCTTAAACCCTTATAGCGAGCATCAAACATATTCTATCAACTTATGTTAGTATAATATGTTATAGTATATAAATTTTTTTATTTTTTGTTGTTTAAAATAATACAAATAAAACCGAAATCTGTTTTCCGAAACCTTAATATACTTCAAAATTAATTCTTTTTTTATGAAAACAGGATACAAGGTTTACGACTGCATGACCACAAAGCCGGTTTCTGTCAGCTCGGACACTTCACTGGAGCAATGCGCTAGGATGATGGCAAAAAATCACGTCGGGGCTTTGGTAATAAAGGATGACCACAAGTCCGCAGGTCTGATAACCGAACAGGATATTGTGAGAAAAGCTATTGCTAAGGGGATAAATCCCCTGACAAAAAATGTCAGGGATTTCATGGAGAAAAAATTAAAGACAATTTCCCCAAATGATGATATTTATGACGCCCTGATTGTGATGAGAGACTCGAACATAAGGCACCTTCCTGTTGTTGATAATGGAAAAATGGTCGGCTTGCTGACCCTTAAGGATGTGCTGAAAATTGAGCCTTCATTGTTTGATTTGCTTGTCGAGAAATTTGAGCTGAGGGAAGAAAAAAGAAAGCCGATTGACAGGATAATAGAAAGGGAAGCAATATGCCAGGGTTGCGGCGCTTACGTCGAGGATGTTGTAAAAGTCAAGGGCTCCTTATTGTGCGAGAGATGTGCTAAAGAGCAGAGTTGATTCTATCTACTAACCTTATAATTTCTTTGTATTAAATCTTCCCTGTTTAATCTATTAAACAAAGCATACCTTGCAATATGTTCCTCGGCAAGTCTCTCAGCAATTGATTGAGTAGGCTCACCGCGTTTAAGGTTGCGGCTAAAAATATGGTTCAAGATAGGCCTGACGCCCTTAATCCTGTCTAGAGGAATTTCTTGATTGTAACTACCATCAACTCCTTTTTTTACATCAGGGAGTTCATAAATTAGATTGAGTATTCCCCCCAAATTCACAACAAAATCTGGAGCATAAGTTATATCATACTCGTGTAATAATGCTTCAGTTTCTTCTCTGGTGCTTTTGTTTCTATCGTCGATTTGGTTGTTCGCTCCGCCAACGACAACAAATCTTTTTCCAGTGTTTGCAGCTATCATCTTTTTTACATTTGTTGGGTTGAGGATTTGACCGGTCGCATTAGGGCTAAAGATGTCAAATTGCTGGTCATAAACTGTTTCTGAAGGAACATAAATTGCATCAAAGCCCCTACTACCTAAAGCGCTCACCATCTCCAATGCTTTTGCCTCGTCTTTGTCCGTGATCACGAACCTAACATTCTTATTTTCTGAAATGATATATTTCACTACATGTGATCCGACTTTTCCTATACCCTGTAATGCAATTGTCAGTCCGTCAAGATTATTAACACCAAATCTAAACTTTACAGTCTCCAACATGCTTTCATAAACTCCCCTGGCTGTGATTACTGAAGGGTCTCCAGAACCCCCTGATTGGGATGACAAGCACGCAACAAGCCCGGGTACAGATTGTGACATATAATCAACGTGCCTCGTGTCCGTATTCATGTCAGGTGCAAATACATATCGTCCAAGCAACTTAATAACAGGTGCCACCCTGTCCAGAACTTTCATCTCCAAATCATTCAGTGGAACATCAAGTGAGGGGTGATTAAACGCAGAAAATCTTTTTTTGTCATAGTGATTGTCGTTTATGACTGCCTTTCCCCCACCCATTCTAGAAGCATTCACCTCTTCTATTGTCGCGCGCCCTTCAACTGCCATGTTCGCAAGCATGAGGTTAAGCATTGCCCATTTGTGAGTCATGCCCCTGGCAAGTTTTCTTGCATCCATCACAGCGGCATCTTCATTGTCGTATCCATTCCATCTCACACCGCCGAGATATAAACCCTGAGGGGAGATAATTGTATTATTTCTGACTACATAAATCCCTAAACCTTCCCCTAAATCTTCAAAATGCATGCCTTCAGGTGATTCAAGAAGAGCATTTACTGCTTTGTCAAGTCTTTCGCTATGCGAAGCTCCGGCTTTTAAACTCACGCTAGAATTTCCAGATTGCATAAGACGATGAAGGTCATTTATGGTTAAGAAGTTTACAATTTGTGCCATTTAAATATCAATAACCCCATTTAATTTATAAATCTTTCTATTTGTAACTACTAATTAATAATAATAAAATAAAAACCGCAACCCTTAAATATCTTTAAATAGTTCAAATCGATATATAGGAATTACTTTTTTCCAATAAGCGCTCTTTCTGACCAATAGTGTATACTAAAAAGGGAATCTTTAAATATCACGACTTACTCATTCCTGTTTTTAGGATGGACTTCAAAAACCGCGATATAATTTCTATTAACGATTTCTCAAAGGAAGAGCTTTTGTATATCCTGAAAGTTGTGAAGCAGCTGGAAGGCAGGCCCAAAAATAATCTCCTTAGGGGAAAGATTCTTGCAGCCATGTTTTTCGAGCCGTCAACCAGGACAAGGCTTAGTTTTATCTCTTCCATGGAGCAACTTGGCGGAGAAGTGATAGGGTTCTCAAGCGCTAACGTAACCTCAGCCCAAAAAGGCGAGTCTCTTTGGGACACTGTGAAAATGACTAACAATTACGCTGATGTTATTGTGATAAGGCACCCTCTTGAGGGCTCTGCCAGACTGGCGGCAGAAGCGGCATCAATCCCGGTTATAAATGCCGGAGACGGCTCAAACCAGCACCCCACCCAGACTTTGCTGGACATGTACACGATACAAAAGACCAAGGGAAAGCTTGACAACTTGCATATAGGCTTTGTGGGCGATTTGAAGTATGGCCGCACTGTACACAGCCTTGCAATCGCCTTGTCACACTTCAATCCAACATTTTACTTCATAGCGCCAGAGGCGCTGCAGATGCCGGAAACATATCTTGACGAGCTGTACAGGAAAAAAATCAAGTATTTCAAGACATCCGATTTGGGCAGGTTCAGCAAGGAGCTTGATGTCCTTTATGTGACTAGAATTCAAAAGGAAAGGTTTCCTGACGCATTGTAGTACGAAAAATTCAAGGATGTTTACAGTGTTGACGAGGCTTTCCTGCATGACGTGAAAAAAGACCTTAAAATAATGCATCCCCTTCCAAGAGTCGGTGAGATTGACAAAAGCATCGATAAGACGCCGCATGCGGCTTATTTTGAGCAGGCTGCCAATGGAATACCTGTGAGAAAGGCGTTGCTGGCCTTGGTTCTGGGAAAATTAAGATAAAATGGTAAAGAAAAAAAGCAAAAATGCAAGAAAAGAAAGGACAAAAGCTAAAAGAATTGCTCATAGCTTGCCGGCGCAGGAAGATAAGCACGAATTAAAGATAAGCGCCATTGAGGAAGGGACTGTAATTGACCACATACCGACCGATGCCACATTCAAGGTTGTGGAAATACTTCATTTGGGCCAGCATAACGGAATAGTTTCAATAGCAACAAACCTTCAAAGCAGGAAGATTGGCAGGAAAGGCATAGTCAAAGTTGCTCAGAAGAACCTGACCCAGGAAGAGGTAAATAAGATAGCTGTTGTGGCCCCCGATGCCACAGTGAACATAATAAAAAATTTTCATGTAAGGGAAAAAATCAAGGTCAAGTCCCCGGACGTAGTGGACAATGTCATCAAATGCTCGAATCCGGCGTGCATAACAAACAACGAGCAGCTTAATACCAAATTTTATGTCGTGAAAAAGGACCCGCTTAAGGTAAAATGCCATTATTGCGAGAGGGTGATGGGCAAAGAGGATATAGGGATAGTTTAACTTTAAAATGCTCCAAACAAACTTATGCGGCATAAAGCTAAAAAACCCTACAATCCTTGCTTCCGGAATTCTCGGCGTCACGAAAGAGTCAGTTGAGCGGATTGGAAAAAATGGAGCTGGAGCAGTCACTCTCAAATCACTTTGCCACGAAGAAAGGTTTGGAAATGCAAACCCCACTATGTTTGGCTATGGTGATGTTTTCTTCAATGCTGTCGGCTTGCCAGGCCAAGGCATAGATTCTGCCATGAAAGATTTCGGAAGGCTGGACAATCTAAGCATACCTGTAATTGGAAGCATTTATGGTTATAGGATTGAGCAGTTTGGCGAAGTCACAAAGAAAATGGATTCTATGAAGCCTGCCATGATTGAAGTTGACATTTCATGCCCTCATATGGATTATGGCAAGCCATATTATGCGGATCCTGAATTAACAGCAAAAGTAACTGCTGAAGTGAAAAAAAATTCCGGAAAAATTCCCGTCAGCATTAAATTAAGCCCGAATGTTTATGATATAAAAGAGATTGCGCATGCTGCTGAAAAGGCAGGCGCAGACGCAATAACTGCAATAAACACAGCAAGCGGAATGGTGATAGATATTGATGCAAGAAAGCCGGTTTTAGCCAACAAGATTGGAGGAGTTTCAGGCCCTGCATTAAAGCCGATCGCGGTAAGATGCGTTTATGAGATTTATGAAACAGTAAAAATACCGATAATCGGCACTGGCGGAGTTACTTACGGGAGAGATGCAATTGAAATGACAATGGCGGGCGCAACTGGGGTTGGTATTGGGACCGGGGTGTTTTACAGGGGAATTAATGTATTCAAGAAAGTTTGCGATGAAATGGAAGTTTGGATGAAAAAAAACAAAGTAAAAAGCTTGGATGAAATAAGGGGATGCGCGCATGGATGACTGTATTGGAGACTGCCGCACAGAAATCCCAGTAATGCTGGAAGTGTCTAATGTAATCAGAGAAGGCAAAGGACAGACTTCTTTCTTCTTTAGGCACAAATTAGAGTGCAAACCCGGCCAATTCCTGATGATATGGCTTCCGGGAGTTGATGAAAAGCCTATGGCGGTTTCCTACAGCAGCAAGAATGAATTTGCTTTCACTTCTCAGGCAATCGGGAAATTTACAACTGCTTTGGAAAAAATAAGGAAAGGCGACAAATTAGGAATTCGAGGACCATACGGCAATTCTTTCTCAAGAAAGGAAAATGCATGCGTTGTAGCAGGAGGCGTTGGATTAAGCTCCGTCTCGACTTTGATTGACGCGCTAAAAAACCCATTGATAATCTATGGAGCTAGAACAAAAGAGCACTTGATTTACTTAAAAAGATACAAGAATAAAAATATGCTAATAACAACTGATGACGGAAGCTTTGGAAGAAAGGGCTTTACAACAGATGTTCTTGAAGAAGTTTTGAGCAAAAACAAGAAAATAAAAATTATTTACACCTGCGGCCCCGAAATCATGATGAAGAAAGTTTTTGATATTTGCAATAAATACAAAGTGGAGCTTGAAGCGTCTTTAGAGAGGTACATGAAATGTTCGTTCGGGATATGTGGAGCCTGTATGATTGACGACAAAATAGTTTGTATCGACGGTCCCATTTTTAACTCTTCACAATTAAATAAGTTGAGTGAATTTGGTAAATATGCTAGATTGAAAACAGGTAGAAAAGTTACCTTAAATGAATATCACTCATGGAAAGATTAACAAACCTATAAAAATATAACCTATATAGACTTCATACAAAAATTTATTTTATTTTTTCCCAATTAGGTACAATTATGAAAAAAATAAAATCAATTTATGATAGAATGTACAATAATAGAAAATTATTTTTCTTAGGTTTTGGAGTTTTATACATAACAGAAATGAGAAGAGTTAAGAATTTGTCAAGAACTTCTGAACTAAGAATTAAGTCAAAAGGTTTAGCAGAAATTTGGTACAGATTATTTAAAAAACATAATATATTATCACAAAAGAGTAAAGGTATCAATATAAACGATAGGATTTACACATTTGGTTGTTCTGCTTTCTCTCTTTACGATTTGATAAGTGCAGCAAAAATAGAAGTTCTTGGACAATTAGAACAAATTGTAAAAAAATTATCTTAATCTTTATTTTGCCTCCGTCTCAACTTTAATCCTCTTAAACTCCTCATTAATAAGCCTGTCAAAGACTTCAACAAGAATTTTTACATTCGGATTCTTAACATTTAATTTAAACAACTTTGCATTTCCTATATTTCTAGTATGGGCAACCAGTTTTGATTTCTCAATTTCCGGCCATAACCTGAATAAAGTTACCCTGTTTATGCCAGCTCCTTCAGCTATATCACCTATCGAATGGTCCAGCTCTCTTCCTTCAAGCAAATACTCTAAAACCCTTACTTTTGGCGTGTCGCCAAATATTTCCCTGAATATTGTGGGCTCGTCTTGTAATTTCATAAATGTTCTGCAGGCTTACTACTATATAAATGTTTCTATTTTGTAATGCTAGAATTACATATCTGCAACATATTAGGAAAGTTTAAATATATGGCGCCGATAATTAAAATAATGGCGAAATTTAAGGAAAAAGAAATAGTTGATATTCAAAAGAAAATGATAAGGATGTTGAAGAACAAAAGAAAATTTGGAGCCGCCCATACTGAAACCATTCATCTCAAAAATTGCGTTCCAAAACATTTGCGCGGAGAAAAGATTGTTGACGAAGCAATAAAAAATCTGTTTGATAGGGAAATATTAATTAACAAGCAGTCTACCGGAGAAAAGCATTGCAGCCTTAATCCGGCAAAATTAAGGGAAATAGAAGAAATCGAGAATAAATAAAATGCCACTCCTACTAAAAAACTGCAGAATCTTAGTGAACGATAAAGTCTATTCTAAAAATATCCTTGTAAAAAAAGATAAAATATCAAAAATAACGAACAAGGAGCCAAAAGCAGACGGGATAATTGATGTAAATAATAATTTTGTATTGCCCGGTTTAATTGATGTTCATGTTCATATGAGGGAGCCGGGGCTTACCCATAAAGAAGATTTTCTTACAGGCTCAATGGCCGCTGCAAAGGGCGGCATTACGACAATTCTTGACATGCCAAACACAATCCCGCCTACAACTACTGTTGCTGCGTTGGAAGAAAAGAGAAAGCTTGCATCAAAAAGCGTAGTAAATTATGGATTTAACTTCGGAGCAACCTTGAATAATTTGTCAGACATAAAAAAAGCTAAAAATATTGCTTCAGTTAAACTCTATATGGATGCTACAACAGGCGCAATGAAAGTGGAAGATTTTGATTCAATAACTGATATTTTTAGGGCATCTAAACTTACAATAATTCATGCAGAGGATATGAATGTTAAGGCTGCTATTGATATTTTGATAAAAAATAAAATAAAAAACAAACTGCATGTTGCTCATGTAAGCTCAGCTAAAGAGCTTCAATATGCGAAGCAAAATAGTATAAAAAAGCAAGTTTCTGTTGAGGTTACCCCAAATCATTTATTCATGAATGAAAAATACATACAAACCCTTGGCGCATTTGCCGAAATGAAGCCCAGACTAAAGACCGAGCATGATCAAAAAGCATTATGGGATGGCATAAAAAATGGGGAAGTGGACATAATAGCTACAGACCATGCGCCCCACTTAAGGGAAGAAAAAGAGCAGGCAAATTACCCATTTGGAGTTCCTGGACTGGAAACAATGCTTCCGTTGTTGCTGGACGCATTCAACCAAAATAATATAACGCTTCAAAAAATAATGCAGCTATGCTGCGAAAATCCGGCAAAAATATTCAAAATAAAAAATAAGGGCTTCTTGAAAGAAGGCTATGATGCTGACTTGGTGATAGCTGACTTGGACAAAAGGCAAGCTGTGAGAAATGAAGACTTACTGACAAAATGCAGATGGAGCCCTTTTGACGGGAAAATATTAAAAGGCTGGCCTGTTATGACAATTGTGAATGGGAATGTGGTTTATGATAACGGGCAGATTAATGACGTAAAAGCCAAAGAGGTTCAATATGGCAGATAAGGTAGCTGAAATATTGCTTAAGATAAATGCAGTTGTCTTGAGGACAAAGCCGCCGTTTAGATGGGCGTCAGGAATACTGTCTCCAATATACACCGACAACAGGCTTCTTATGAGCTATCCAAAGGATAGGAGGTTTATTGTAAGCTCCTTTATTAGATTAATCAAGAAAGAAAAAATAAAATGCGACGGGTTTGCAGGCACCGCGACTGCAGGAATCCCTTGGGCAGCCTGGATTGCCCAAAAAATGAAAAAGCCGATGGTTTTTGCCAGAAGCGAGTCCAAGGATCATGGAAAAGAAAACAAGGTTGAAGGTGTTATAGTGCCTGGAAAACATTATGTTGTTGTAGAGGACCTGATAAGCACGGGCGGAAGCTCGCTTAATACAATAAGTGCGGTAAGGAAAAAAGGAGGGGTTGTTGAAAATTGCATTGCCATATTTACTTACGAGCTTGAAAAATCTAAAGCTAATTTTGAAAGCGCAAATGTTAAATTGCATACATTGACCAATTTCACTAATCTTATAAAAACTGCATTAGCAAAAAAATATATTGCAAGGAACGAACTTGAACACATAATGGACTGGAAGAAAAACCCCGAAGGGTGGGTTGCGGTATGACAATAATAAAACTTAAAAAATCAATAATACCGAGCTGTGATGTTAATAGCTTGGAAAAATTATTCAAGTTAGTGAAAGCAACTTGTTCTGTTAAAGGAGTTGGCGCATACAAGATTGGATTTGAGCTTGTGATACCTTTTGGAATGAAAGCAGTTGTAAAAATAATAAGAAAATATACAAAACTGCCAATTATCTATGACCATCAGAAAGCAGGAACTGATATTCCAGAGATGGGTTCTAAGTTTATGAAAGCTTGCAGCTTGGTTGATGCGGTTATTATATTCCCTCAAGCTGGACCTGAAACAGAAGTCGCTTGGATTAAAGCAGCTCAGCAAGCAAAAATAAATCTCATTGTTGGCGGCGAGATGACGCATCAGGCTTATCTTGAAGAAGCAGGTGGATTTATTAATGATAATGCGCCGAAAAGAATGTACGAGATTGCAGCTTCAATGGGCGTAACAGATTTTGTAATTCCAGGCAACAAGCCTGAAAAGGCAATGGAATATGTTAATTTGATAAGAAATAAAATAAAGAATCCTGTGTTTTATTCTCCTGGTTTAGTAGCTCAAGGGGGCAGCATTAGCGATTTGGCAAAAAAGCTGGATTCATGGCATGCAATTATTGGAAGGGCGATTTATGAAG
>JACQSQ010000003.1 GCA_016211245.1 Candidatus Woesearchaeota archaeon | reverse complement strand
CTCTGAATTTTGCGGGTTGCCTCAAAATTCGAGGAAAAAATTTCTCGCCTCGAGCCGAAGGTCGCCTTGCTCTGTACGTTATACGAACTTTTCCAAAGAGTTTACTCATTTACGCCAAATGCGCTATACCACTGGACATTTGCCTGCCTAAACTATTTAAACTCCAAACTATTACTTGATTTGTTCTGGTGATTGATTTTCATAATTTTAGAGTAAAAACAAAATATTTATATACAACCATGCATTGAAAAAACCACTACCTATTGTGTATAGATGATAACCCAACCACTACATATTGTGGTTTTAGCTATATATAAATTAGTACAAAATAAGTAAAGAGGGGCTTACTATGGAAACAAAAATAACAAGGATAAAGAAAAGGGACGGTACAGTAGTGTTGTTTGACCAAAGCAAAATAACGAATGCCATATTCAAGGCAGCCCAGTCAGTAGGAGGCAAGGACAGGAAAACAGCCCAAATGCTGAGTGACAGGGTGGTAGCTGAGCTGGAAAAAATAACATTAACTCCGTCAATCGAGCAGATCCAGGACACTGTTGAAAGGATATTGATTGAGGAGGGGCATGCCTCAACAGCAAAAGCGTACATAATATACAGGCAGGAAAGGTCCGCGATAAGAAAAGAAAAGCAGCTAGTTCTTGAAAAAGAGGAAGTTGACGAAGTTGACAAAAAGTTTGACGTTAACGCATTGAGGGTTCTGAAAGCAAGGTACTTGAGAAAAGACGCAACTGGCAAGCTGATAGAAACCCCAAAACAGCTGTTTACAAGAGTAGCTGTTCACGCCGCATTGCCGGACTTGTTCTATGACACAAGAGTCTTTGATATTAATTCAAGGCAGCCGGTTAACATGATTGAGGATTTCAAGCCTGCCCTGCATGAAGAGCAATATGGCATAGGCAAGTACAAATTAAACAGATATCATCTTGAAGCATTAAAAAGAATGTACGACAGGTTTAACAGGAACAAGCAGATGAAAGTAACGTTTGGAAAATTTTTCGACATGATTAAGAAAGGCGAATTTGAGGAGTATGAAAAAAATGTTGACGAATTCTACAACCTGATGACGCACAAGCTATTCATGCCAAACACTCCGGCAATAGCCAATTTTGGCAATCCATTGGGGATGGGCAGCGCATGCTTTGTGTTGGACGTTCCTGATTCAATAGACGGCATAATGGAGACCCTGAAAAACACAGCAATTGTATTCAAAGCAGGAGGGGGAATGGGATACAATTTCTCAAAGCTAAGGCCGGAAGGCGATTTTGTATCATCAACCGGAGGAGTCGCTTCCGGGCCATTAAGCTTCATGAGATTGTTCGACACAATGACTGAAGTGATAAAGCAGGGCGGCATAAGGCGCGGGGCAAACATGGGCATATTAAATTCAAACCATCCCGACATTGAGAAATTCATAACAGCAAAAGACGGAAATAAGTCCCTCAGGAACTTCAATATATCCGTATTGATAATGAGTGATTTCTGGAAATATTATGAAAATGACGAGCCGTATCCATTAGTCAATCCGAAAGACGGGAAAGTTGTAAAATATGTAAGCCCAAGGGCATTGTTTGACAAGATTGTTTATCAGGCATGGGAATCGGCAGAGCCCGGAGTTATCTTCTTTGACAGGGTTAATGATTATAACCCGTTTTACAAGTATTTGGGCCCGATAGTCACAACAAATCCCTGCGGCGAAGTCCTTCTTTACCCAAACGAGCCGTGCAATCTGGGCTCGATCAATGTGTGGGCGTTTGCAAAGCATGATGATGAAGCCGGAGAGAATTATGTTGACTGGGATGCTTTAAGGGTTGCTGTCAGATCATGCACAAGGTTCCTTGACAATGTGATAGATGTCAACAACTTCCCTTTAAAGGCTATAGAGGAAATGAGTTTGGCTACAAGAAAAATCGGGTTGGGTGTTATGGGAGTTGCCAATCTGCTTTACGAGTTAAGGCTGTCATATAATTCAGAAGAAGGAAGAAATTTTATGGAAAAATTAATGGAATTTGTAGCTTACTGGAGCAAGATAGAAAGCATAGAGCTGGCGCAAAAAAGAGGCAACTTGCCTTATTACGACAAGAGCTTTTACAAGGAAGGAAGGCTGCCGATACCAGGTCCTGATTTTGGGAGCCGTAACAACTTAAACTGGGACAAGGTCAGAAAGGACATAAGGCAGTATGGAATAAGGAACGGGTATACCACAATAATCGCGCCAACAGGCAGCATTTCGATGATAGCTGGATGCAGCTCCGGAATGGAGCCTGTTTATTCAATAGTGTTTGAAAAGAATGTAAAGGTTGGCAGCTTCTTCTACATAGACCCGGCTGCCGAGAAGGCGCTTAGGGAAGAGGGCTTGTTTAATGAAAAGGTGCTTGAAGACATCAACAGGGGCAAAGGAAGCGTCCAGAATATTGATTACATGCCTGAAAAGATAAGAAAAACCCTTGTTACAGCTATGGACATAACTCCAGAAGAGCATATAAGGGCGCTGGCGGCATTCCAGAAATGGACAGACTCAAGCATTTCAAAGACAAATAATTTCCCGGCTGAAGCAACTGTTGAGAATATGAGGGAAAGCTACATACTTGCTTACAAGCTGGGCTGCAAGGACGTTACTGTTTTCAGGGATACAAGCATAAAAGACCAGGTGCTTGTGGCTCCAAAAGCAAAGGCAAAAGAAGAGGAAAAAATAGAAGTCAAGCCAGAGCAGAAAAAATTTATCAAAGAATCAGAAACTGGTCTGGTTTTTGGAAACGGAAACGGCGACAAGCCTATGACAAAATCAACAATAAAGAATTGCCCGGAATGCGGAACCCAAGTTGAGCTGAAGGAAGGATGCCTTCACTGCCCGGGATGCGGCTGGGGCCTGTGCATGTAGTTTATTTTAAGGTTATACTTCTAATCATAAAAAAGAGGGTAAATATAATAGATAGATTTATCAATAAAATATGATTAATTTAAGGTTTACAACATTCCTTTAGAAAACTAAAACAACAACTGGGGTGAGAATTAAGTGCAGAGGAAAAATCCATACGAAGTTGGGATTTTTCCTTTGCGAATAGGGTTTTCAGTGACATGCGAGGTTCGCAAGAAACCTCGCTCACCATTTCACTGAAAACCCGTATTCGAACCCGATGTTGTTGGAATTTTTTGAACATCCGCAAATGGGCAACTTGGGAAGCTTGCATAATACTTAAATAAATTTTGAAAAATGTCATTAACGCCAATAAAAAAGCCGATTGTTGTCAAAGGGGACGACAGCAAGGAACATCTTGGATTAGTCCATGTGATAACTGGCGATGGAAAGGGAAAAACTACATCTTCCTTGGGGATAGCGCTGCGGGCTGTCGGCAATAATCTAAGGGTCCATATGATACAGTTCCTTAAAAGCGGTTTTACAGGGGAATTGTACAGCGCAAAGAAGCTTGGGTTTGAGATAGAGCAGTTTGGGGTGGATGCATTGAAAGAAAAGCAGAAAAAGCTGGAAGAATTCAAGGATAAAACCGGGAGATTTACGTTTCAGCCGGATATTGCGGAGAAGGAAGCTACGGAGCAGGGCTTTGAGCATGCAAGGAACATCATAAGAAGCGGCAATTACGATGTTGTGATAATGGACGAGATAAACTGCGTATTGGCGAAAGGGCTGATACCTATAGAGGATGTTTTTGAGATGGTAAGGAATCATGGAAAAGTGGAGCTAATATTCACAGGAAGGGATGCTCCAAAAGAATTGATGGATGCGGCGGATTATGTCAATGTAGTGCACGGGATAAAGCACCCGTGGCAGAAGGGGATTGTCGCAAGAAAGGGGATTGAGTATTGACTTACTTCTTGAATGGCAAATAATTGATGTAAGGCTCATAGTAAATTATAAAAGAAGAATAGTTCTTAATTAAATTGGAAAAGTTATACCTTAAATCCCTCATAACATTATGTAATTCTTCATTAGACCTCACTAATAATTCAAACTCTATGTCAGCAACGCCGACTGCTTTTGTGATATAGATGGAATTATTCAGTGATTTGATATAAAATATCAATTTTGAAATATTTTCTTTGGAAATATTCGTTAAATTCAAAAATACTTTTTGATGTGTATATCCAAGTAGTTTATGGTTTAATTTTATATTGAATCCCAAGATTATTTTTTTATTAATTAGACTATTAATCCTATATTTAACAACTTTAGGATGTATTTTCAACTCTTCACCTATTTCAAGCAAGGATTTTCTTGCATTTTTCGTTAGTATTCCTAGAATATTATAATCAAGCTCGTCTATTTCTGGCTCTTTGATTTTTCCTCCTAAAACTAATTCTGTTGAATCTTTTGAATCCAAAAAGAATTTATATTTAAAATGGTATATTCGTGTTGAAACTGAAATAAATTTGTCTTCAAAGAATTCTCCGAATTTATTCAAAATTTCATCTAATACTTCTTCAAATTCTATTGTGTCTTTAGCCCATACAACAAATCCAAAATCCCAATCACCGTCAATTTGCGCAACCCAGCCAATTTTCTTGTGACTACTGCAGATTTTTATAATCTCATTTTCTTTTTCTGGATTTACATTTTGGAATTTGAAGAAAACCCTGTTATAGAGATAGCCTAATTTATTGATATTCAGAATCGCGTAGTAACCTTCAATCACTTTATTTTTTTCTAAATTTTCAAGCCTGTACTTAACAACCTGCTTTGATAAGCCTACTTTTTTCGCTATACTTGCTACGCTCGCCCTGCCATTAAGACTAAGTTCTGAAAGAATCTTTCTGCCCTTCAAATCTAGCTCAAAAATATCCATTTTTTAACTAAAAGTAGTATTTTAT
>JACQSQ010000035.1 GCA_016211245.1 Candidatus Woesearchaeota archaeon | reverse complement strand
CGAAAAAGCAAGGGCAAAAAAAATGGGCATGAAAGACATCAATCAAAAACTCATGATGAATGACCTTGTCAGGTCAAATGAAGCGATGTTTGCAGCAACAGGGGTTACTGACGGCACAATACTAAAAGGCGTCAGCTTTTTGAGCCATGGCGCAAAAACGCATTCACTTGTCATGAGGGCGAAGACAAAGACAATAAGGTTTATAGAAGCACTGCATCATTTTGAGCATTTGCCGGATTATTAGACTGGATTTGTGCTATATTAAAAAAAGTTGCAGTTAAATTTTATTTGGAGGCGGATATATATGAATAAATCAATACCCCCTAGAAGACAATTTTTGAAAATGGCTGTGAGCGTAGGTATTGGTGTAGGGCTCATGGGCCTAGATGGAATTCTGGCACAATCTCCAAGTTCAGAAGAAATAAATGGGTTTGATCAATTAATGGCTTATGCAAAAGAAATTTATGAGTCACATTATCAGAATAATGCAAGTACAATTGAAGAATGGCTAAATAACCCTAGAAATATTGATGGGAGTTGGAGAGAGCCAAATATAAGCCCATCTGCTCTAGTGTTTGATGATTACATTGATGAAAAGAAAGTGCAACTTATAGTGCATGAAAACCTTGTTCTTTCAGGAAGATCTAATGTATACAGTTTTGAAATGAGAGTTTATGGCCTTGACAACAAAAGGGAATTATCCCTTAATCCTTATTGGGCTAATGAATATGAAAAAAGATTTCTAGATAATGGCCTCAAGGGCAATTTAAGCGGAAAATCTGACTTTGTGGAGCGTATGTTACAAGATGGCCAGTTTGCCGAGACTGACCTCTGGCTAGGGGATGGTGGCTACGAATTACAGCATTTAAAAAAAACGGAACAAGAGTACACTGAGGATGGGGGCGCACTTTATGCTCCATCGGGGATTACATATCTTCGAACAGGTTCGCCAATAATTAATATTGACGATGTTGTAGGCGCAGTAAATGTTGGAACACAGCCCCTATTAGTGGGTTATTATAAGAGCCACTCGGAAATACAAACAAGGCACGATTCAGAATTGCAAAGAGCTAACCGAGAGTACAGGGCAATTCTTCCGGTGATTATAGATAAATTAGCGCAACAAGGCAAAATTAAAATTACAACCAAAAAATGAAGGTGATTTATAAATGACCAATCAGCTCAAACAGACAATAAAAGACATGGTTGTTGTAGGAAAGGGGATACTTGCAGCAGATGAAAGCGCAAAGACTGCTGCAAAAAGGCTGGCAAGCATAAATGTAGAGTCTACCGAAGAAACAAGAAGGCAATACAGGAATCTTATACTCAATGCTCCGGGCATGGAGCAATATATTTGCGGCGTTATTTTGTTTGAGGAAACCCTTCATCAAAAATCCGACGATGGAATTCTTTTTCCGCAATTGCTGGAAAAAAACGGGATTGTTCCGGGAATCAAAGTTGACGACGGGCTTGCAGATCTTGAAGGGCACCCTAACGAGCAGTATACAAAAGGCATTGAAACTTTAAGCAAGCGCCTTGAAAAATACAAAAAATCAAGGCCAAGATTTGCAAAATGGCGCGCAGTTTATTCCATATCAGAAAATACTCCAAGCGAGCTGCTCATAAAAAGAAATGCAGAGGGATTGGCAAAATACGCAAAAGTCTGCCAGCAACATTCTCTTGTCCCGATTGTCGAGCCGGAAGTTTTGATAGACGGCATTCATTCAATAGAAACATGCTATAAAGTTACTGGAAAAGTGCAAAAAGCAGTGTTTGAAGCTTTAAAGCGCGAAGGGGTCATGCTAGAATACACAATTCTAAAGCCGAGCATGGTTATTTCAGGAAAACAGGCTGCAAATAGGGCTAATGCGGGTGAAGTTGCAAAAAGGACAGTTAAATGCCTAAAATCAAATGTTTCTGCAGAGGTTCCAAGCATCAACTTTCTTTCAGGCGGGCAAACGCCGCAGGAAGCCACAGCGCATCTCAACAGGATGCATATTTTAGGTGAAGAGCTTCCATGGTATGTTAGCTTTTCCTACGGAAGGGCACTGCAGGATCCAGCATTAAAGGCATGGCATGGCAAGCCGGAAAATGTTGAAGCTGGGCAAAAAGCATTCCTAAAGCGCGCAAGGCTGAACAGCTTGGCAACAAAAGGGCTTTATTCTGAAGAAATGGAGAATGAATAGGAATGGCAATTAAAGTCGGCATTAATGGGTATGGAACCATAGGCAAGAGAGTTGCTGACGCAGTTGCAATGCAGAAAGACATGAAATTAGTTGGAGTTACAGCGCATTCTTACAGCTTTAACACAGAGGCCGCAAAGCAAAAGGGCTACAAAATATTCGCCGTGAGCGATGAATCAGAAAATGAGCTTAAGGCAAACGGCATAAAGCCCGACGGAAATTTCCAAAATCTTCTGGACGAAGTTGATGTTATTGTAGATGCCGCACCAAGAAAGATTGGAAAGGAAAATATAGGCGCATTTTACAAGCCAAACAAAATAAAAGCAATTGTCCAGGGCGGCGAAAAGCACGAAACAACAGGCGTAAGCTTTGTTGCTCAATGCAATTATGATAAGGCAGTCAATAAGGATTTTGTGAGAGTTGTAAGCTGCAACACAACAGGATTGTGCAGGACATTGGATGCTGTAAACAAGAAGTATGGCATAACCAGCGTTCATGCAACAATGATCAGGCGAGGGGCAGACCCCTGGGACATTTACCATGGCCCGATAAATGCCATTGTTCCTGTCTTGGAGATGCCGAGCCATCACGGCCCTGATGTCCAAAGCGTTTTGCATGATGTGGAGATTTTTACAACTGCATTAAGCGTTCCCTCGACCTTGATGCACTTGCATAGCGTGATTGCAGACATAAAGAAAAAGCCGAATGTCGACGATGTGATTGAGATGTTTAGAAGCACAACCAGGGTAAGGGTTGTAAGAAATGCAGAGCACCTCCGCTCGACAGCGGAGATAATGGAGTTTGCAAGGGACATGGGCAGGCTGAGGGGAGACATGCCTGAGATATGCGTCTGGCAGGAAGCTGTCGGCTTGACATCAAATGCCCACAACAAGCTTCTTTACATGCAGGCAGTCCACCAGGAGTCTGACGTAATCCCGGAAAACATTGATTGCATACGCGCCATGATGGGATTCAAGGACGGCTTGAAGTCAATTAAAATGACAAATGAAACATTTGGGATAAAATAAAAAATAATAATTTATTAATTATAATATGCCTAAACGAACTAAAACACCTGAAGCAAAATTGCATATAAAATTCATATTCATTTTAGCTTTAATAATCTTGTTGCCAATAATTTTGGCAGTGATTGTGCCATTCATAATTGTGTATTATATTCGTCGCTTGTGGCTACTTCTACAGGTTAGACTTTACTGGATTCCAAAACAAAAGTATGTACTGTTCGTGTATTCTGATAATCCCACGTGGAAAAAGTATGCTGAGACCAAAATATTATCCCGTATCAAACCCAATACAACAGCTCTAAACTGGTCAGAAAAACAACAATGGATAGAAAATACAAAATTATTGGAAGTCAGGCTGTTTAGGCATTTTATGTGGGGCGTGGAGTGGGTATGGAAAAATAGGATTAGAACAGGAGGACAAGACTTTAACCATTTAGCTATTGTTTTTATACCATGGTATAAACCAAAGAAAATTAAGTTTTGGAAGGCTTGGAAAGATTATGAATTTGGCAAAAAAGAAGGCTTAGAAAAAATGAGGCAGAAACTTTTTGATTTATTGCAGGAGGAAAAATGATAGGAATGTTTTTTAAACATATATTTTTAATGAACGTGCCCTATTGCCCAAGGCAAACAAAAAATAAAATATTAACTAAAGGATAACTTTAACAAAAACTTGAATATTAAAACTCAATAAGCTAAACTCATTAACTATTAAACATTAACAAACAATATTAAAAATAAAATCAAAAAGATAAAAAGGTGTTTTTATTGATTATAGGAATTCCAAAAGAAACCAAAGACAAGGAAAACAGAATAGCTTTGACTCCTGAAGGCGCGAAGCAGCTTGTTTCTAAAGGGCACAAAGTTCTTGTAGAGAAAAATGCAGGAGCCGGCTCTGGCTTTATTGACGAGGATTATGCAAGAAACGGCGCAGCAATGGTTGATACAGAAAAAGCATGGAATGCCGATATTGTTGTGAAAGTCAAAGAGCCGCTGGAAAATGAATATAAATTTCTGAAAAAGCAGATTTTATTTACATATCTTCATCTTGCCGCCGCGCCAAAAGCATTGACAGAATCATTGCTGAAAGCTGAAACAGCATCCATTGCTTACGAAACAGTCGAAGACAGCTATAACAGGCTGCCGCTGCTGGCTCCAATGAGCGCTGTGGCAGGAAACATGTCTGTTACAATCGGCTCTTATTACCTTGCCAAGTTCAACAACGGCAAGGGGACAATGCTCGGAGAAGTCAACGGAAAATTATACGGCAAGGTCGTTATTATTGGCGATGGGGTTGTTGGAAGGCATGCGGCAAAAACAGCCTATGGCATGGGCGCGAATGTGTTCATATTCGGAAGGCACGAGGAAAGGATGGACCATCTGAGGGACATAATAGGCAAGGGAGCCCATGTATTGCTGTCCACTCCTGAAAACATAGCAGAGCATATAAAAGATGCTGATTCGGTGGTAGGGGCAGTTTTAGTAAAAGGAGCAAAAGCTCCATGGGTTGTTACAGAGGAAATGGTAAAAACAATGCAGCCGGGCTCTGTAATTGTTGATGTGAGCATCGACCAAGGCGGCTGCATAGAAACTTCAAAGCCGACTTCGCATACAAACCCGATTTTTGTCAAGCACGGCGTAACACATTATTGCGTTACAAACATGCCTGGAGCTTATCCTAGAACATCAACCCTTGCTTTGACGAATGCAACTCTTCCATATTTATTAAAGCTTGCGAGCAATGGGTTTGAAAAATCAATGAAAGATGGAGGATTTGCGAAAGGCGTCAACACCCACAGGGGCTTTATAACTTACAAGCCTGTGGCAAATGATTTGAATATGGATGATAAGTTCACGGAGCTTAAAGACTTAATTTAACTAATTTGCTCATCTTCCGCTCCCCTGATAAGAAATTTGCTCTTCAACAAAAACCGGAAAATCAGACCTGAAAATCTCCCAATAAAACACCCTAAACATCTCGTACATTCTATGGTTTGCTGTGATTCTTCCTTTGTCGCTCATTGCGCGAAACATATCATCGACTTGCCTCATCCGCATAGCAAGTGGGGGGTATACTTTCATCTTCAACATAGTCACGTAAGGCCCTTAATGTATTAACCGTTAAGCGCCTGTCCTTGACAATCACTTCAATCAAGCTTTCTGCGATCAATTGAGTCCCTGACATTCTCCCCTCAAATCAAAAGTTGTTGCATTAGTTATTTTTGCTTCAATCTTGTCGCCAAGATTAAAATCTCCTTTAACTATGACCGGCTTGTAATAATCATTTCTTCCAATCCACGAATCGAATTTTCCTTTTTCGTCAATAAGTATGTTTCCATTCCACCCCAGCCATTTTTGGTTTTTTTCATAAGCAATTTTTCTATATATTTTAGTCATTAATCTCGACCTTCTTTTTAGCTCATTTGTCGAATGCTGCTTCATTTTCGCAGCAATCGTGCCTTCCCGTGCAGCATACCTGGATAAATTCAACACGTCGGGTTTTATTTTTCTCAATAATTCCATTGAATCTTCAAATTGCTCTCCTGTTTCAGTTGGAAAGCCAACAATTATGTCGGTTGATATTGTAATGCCGGGAATTTCTTGCCTGAATGCTTCAACAACTTTTATAAAATCCTCAACAGAATATTTCCTGTTCATTGCCTTCAAGACTTCATTGCTGCCGGCCTGCACTGGAATGTGCAGGAACTTGAACATTTTTGGATGCTTGTAAATCTTGATCAATTCATCCAGCATTGTCATTGTGTTGCCGGGGTTCATCATTCCTATGCGAACTTTGAAATCCATAGGGATTGATAAAATGGTTTCCATCAGCTCAGCTAGCCTTTGCCTGCCCCCCTGCTCCACCATATAAGCGCCTGTGTCATTTGATGTAATCCAGATCTCCTTGCAGCCTGCCTTCAAATGGGATTTTACATCTTCCCTTATTGCATCCATGGGATAAGAAAATAGTTTTCCCTTGACCAATTTTGTAGAGCAGAAAGTGCAGAAATAATTGCAGCCGTTTAATATTGGCACTATTCCAATAACCGGGTTTTTTCTAACTGATGGGAGATTTACTTTCTGCTCATATTTTTTGTCTAATAGCTCCAGAACCGTGCCGTTCATTGAATTTTCAACAACTGCGGCAATTTTCCCTAGATTGTGGGTATTAACCAAGCTTATCTCATCATCAAGATTTTTTATTTTAGGTATGATGCTTTCGCTTATGCACCCTGCGACAATCAACTTCTTGTCCGGGTGCTCTTTCTTCACCCTTCTTATTTCCCGCAATGCAGTATTATCTCCCTTTACGGTGCATATGTTGATGACATTGGCATCCGCATTATTTTTTTCGTGAGAAACTTCATAACCTGAATTTTTTAAAAGCCCCATCATTATCTCTGATTCCCGCAAATTGCTGCTGCATCCCTGCGTTATGAAATGGACTTTGGGCATAAAATAAGAGAAATAATACCTTGATTTAAATGTTTTGCAGCGCATGATCGGTGAAAACCTATTTAAAGAGCTTAGCGCTGCCATTAGCCATGATTCCACATTTATTTTTAAGCAGGCCGGTGCGTTTGGTTGCGACAAGGGAAGTCACGCCACTTGAGATAGGCGGCGTTGTTGAGGCAATAAGCGACCAGATGAACTGCAGAAGGCATATTGGCGGCTATGCAGTATCAATGGGAAAGGAAATCATTCTTTTCAACGCGCGCTTGGTTGATGACTGCATTGACTTTGGCTCACATAATTACGATAATTCCATAAATAGTAACGGGATTGTTGACAGGTCACAAGAGCGTTTGGAGAAAATAGTGGGGATTTATGGGTTTAGGGTTGAGGTTGGATTATAGTGCCTGTTATAAAACAAAAGATTTTTAAATTACTATTTAGTACTGACAAAGATAGCAGACGCACCAAACAGACGAAAAGTTTTATTGGTAAGGGACATAGGAAATTATACCATGGCTCGCATACTTCGTCTTTTAGAGACTGGATTAACAACAAATAGCCTTGGCTATGTGTTCGAATTTCTTGATGTGCATTTAAGTAAAAAAAGAATAGGGGGAATAGAAGCTCAAGTCGCACGTCATCTTATGCATCGCGATTATAGCGCAGTTTTAGTGCCAGATGGTCTACGTGTTGTTGATGCTGTAAGGGCACAGCATCTAGGTCCCATCTTTGCTTATGGAGTAAACACGGATTTTTTACCTTTAGCTGATGAACGTTTCGACGGGGCAATTGACATTTCATTTGCGCTTGAAGAAAGGCAACCGATTGTAGGTCGCTTAGATACTCTTTTAAGCCACCCTCTAAGACACTAAAATTTTATTTAACCTCATTTAATATATTTGTCCCTTGTCTTCTCCATTATCCAGCTCGTCAGAACTCTTGTCTCGTATTCATCTGGAGTATGAATGCTTTCATGAATGTCAACCATTCTTGCTGTCTTGCCAACTAAATCAGCTCTCCTGCCCATGAAGTTCTCGCCAAGATAAGTGAAGCCAAGCACTCCCCCCATTATGTTTTCAGGCAGTATGTTCAGCCATTTCAACGGAACTCTGTTGGTCATGTCTTCTTTGCTCTTAATGTGCTCTTTTATATAACCAGAAATTTGCTGCGCATACGAAGCCGATAATCTCTCTATCTCATAGATTCTGGCATAGTTTATTGTTAATTTGTATGGCACAAATCCAGGCTCATCTTTTTTGTCTCTTTCGATTTCACTCGAGTAATCTTTGCCTGATTTCCTTAGCGTAACTTTTAGTTTTTCAGACCTGGAATCCTCTTCGTAGCTAATGGAAATTGATTCAATCGCTGAGCTGACCTCAGTTTTTGTCTTTTTCCTTGACATTTCTATCTCATGGGACACATCAAAAGAATTTGTCCTGACTCTTTTGAAAATCCTGACATTTTTTTCTGAGTGGGATAAGATTATGCCCTCAAGCTGCTGAAAATCATTTAAGCTGAATCTTGGCACCAACACAAAATTTTCTAGATTGGGGCTTGGATTTTGATTTTGAAAATTTATTCTTGAGCTTACATGCGGAACAACATAATTCAAGAGTACCGATAATAATTCTTTTTCGATTTTTTCAACTATTTTCTCCGATATTTTTTTATTCATCATTTGCCTTTTCAAAAACCGTGGCCGCTTCTTCAAGCAATTTTTCAGCTTCCTCTTTTTTGTCAGAGTCAGCAATAATCCTGAAAATATTGGATTCTGTCTTTGACGCCCTGAACCAGACAAAAGAGTTTTTGCCTGTTATGACTTTCAAGCTGCCTTTTAGCCCGCCATTCTCTCTGATTTCAAATCCGCTTCTTGAGTAATGACTCTTCAGATGCTTCTTGATTGCATCGTGATTTTTGGCGTTGAATTCAATCTTTTTTCTCAAAGTAAAATATTTGGGGTATTCTTCCACTATATCATGGAGTGTTTTATCTTTTTTCGCAATTATCGACAAAATCATTAGCAATGTCAATATGCCATCCCTGCATTTTGAAGGTGAGATTATTGCGCCTCCGCTGGAGCCCTCTCCGCCAACAATAGACTTTGCCTTTTTCATTCCTTCAACGACATTAGTTTCGCCCACCTCAACCTCCTTCAGTTTAGCGCCAAATTTTTGCACAACATCCCTGACAACATTAGATGTTGCGTCATTAACAACAACTGTCTGGTTTCTTGGGTTTCTGTTGTTGGAAAGCACCTCTTCAACAACCAATGCAAGTATATAATTGCCGGACAGGAATTGCCCGTTCTGCATCAAAATCTCCACCCTGTCGGCATCGCAGTCAAATCCCGCCGCAAAGTCCGCTTTGTTTTCATCTATGATGCTTTTTAGGTATATTAATGAGTCTTCGGTAGGCTCAACCTGCCTCCTGAAGTCTCCATAGGCTATACTTACCCCTACAACCTCAACTCCTGCCTGCTCAAGTATTTTTTTTGCAACCGCTCCTGCGCCGCCGTTTGGATCAACAACAATCTTCTGCTTTGAATTCCTTATGCTTTCGGCATTTTCCTTCCCGATTATTTCAAACACAAAATCAGAGTATTTTTTCAGGGCTTCGCCGTTTTTTTCGGTTACCTTCTTATCCTGCACTTTATGGAAGTTTTTCAGCGATTTTGAGCCTTGGATAACCAATTTCATTTCATTGTCATTAAGGATGGAGCCGTCTGAGTTTAGGAACTTAAAGCCGTTCCATTCTGGCTCATTATGGGAAGCAGTAATTATGATTCCTCCATCAGCATTGAAATATCTGACAGCAAGCTCTATTGCAGGGGTAGGTAAAATGCCAACATCAATGAAATTTGCGTCAATGATTCCAGTAATAGTGTCAATTAGCTTTATTCCCGATGGTCTTGTGTCCATGCCAATGACTATTGCAGCATTGTTTTTCCCTGTCTTGTTTCTCAGAAAAGATATATAAGAGTGCGCGTATCTGACAGCGACGCTTTCTGTCAAGTCTTTGCCGTAGATTCCCCGAACGCCTGAAAACGATTCTGTAAGAGGCATAAAAACAAGCTTATTCAGCTGCATTTATATTTTTTCTTATGTTGTCTATGCCAAATCAAAATATTTTTATATTGCAACGAAATATAAAAACTGAAACACCATGGCAGACGCTATAAACTACCAACTTGCAGGATTTCATGACATTGACGATTCGGCGATGGAAATTATCAATAAAAATATTGCAACGCATGCAAGAAAAATTGCACTGCTGGCAGCAAAAGAAAGCACTCTGCATATCACCCTCAAAAAGCTCCATGAAAGGGAGAAGGGAGAGATTTATGACATTCATGCAAAGCTTGCTGATAAAGGAAGAGTATATGCTTCCCATGTAACAGACAGAAATCTGCTTGTTGCAGTTGACAAGGCATTGCAGAAAGTGATTAATGAGATGGACTAAGCCTGCGCCTGCTCTTCTGCTTTTGCAGCATTCTTTTGCTTAAGGCTTATTATTTGTATTAATTTAAGCGCGTTTATTTCCTGCTTCAACTCCTCAATCTGGTCCTTGAGCTCATAGATTAGTTCATAATTATGCTGTAGGTTATCTGCGTTTTCATTAACTGCGTTTGGCAGTTCAGAAAATTCCGAGAATTCCCTTCTGATCTGCTTTATCCACGAATCCACATTGTCCCTGAATATTTCGAACTCCCTTTCCATTCTAAACCTCAGTGAGGGGACTGGGCAAGACTGACAAGTGTGCTTTTGGCCTGCTGAAAAAGCAGGCTTTCAGCCACTCATATGTCATTGCCTTGCCGCTGCCTCCGACTCAAAAAAGGCATCTTCAAAGACTCGAACTCACTACAATCATGGCAATTCTGTAGAATTGCCAGCGAGATTGTTCCTTTGCCTTCCAAGCTATGCAATTAGACTGCATTTGGCCTTTTTTGAGACTAGTATAGCATTATTGTCTTATGATATACTAGTATACTTTTCTGTAT
>JACQSQ010000034.1 GCA_016211245.1 Candidatus Woesearchaeota archaeon | reverse complement strand
TGCCAAGATAAGCGCGGCAGAAAGCTCTGAAAGGTCAAAGGAAGTTAAGTCAAAGATTGTTGCCAGCACAAAGGTGGAAGAGGCTGCCGGAAAACTGGCTTCATTAAGGGATTCTGATGTCCCAAGCGAATACCTGTATATTATCGAAGATAAGGCAAGCGAGGTGCTTGACGCCTCTGATAAATTGGAAGAAGTGGAAAAGAAAGAAGAAAACAAAGGATTCGGATATAAAATAAAGTTGTTTTTAGGCTTGGCAAAAGCAGCTGAGCAGGAAGAGATTAAGCAACTTGATGAGAGCAAGGCAAAACTGCAGAATTCCATTGAAACTTTGACTAAACTGATTGATGAAGTGCCAAGCGATGTCGCAAAGGCAATTTTAAAAGAGCAGGTTGAAAACCTAAAGCAGCAGCAGGAAGAGATACAGGTTCTTATAGAGACAAAAGGCAAGAAAGCAAAGGGATTGTTTGGGGTTTTTGGGTAGAGAAGCTCTAATTGTAGGAAAGTTCGTATAACACCGTTATAGCGAACTTTCCATTTATTTTTCTATATTTTAAGCGCTCTCTTGCACCATCATCTTCTTCCGTGATAACTGCTTCCTCCAAAATGATGCCTTGACCCTCCATGCCCATATCTTGGCCTGTACCCACCAGAAGACTGGCTTCTTCCACCATAACTTCTTCCTTCAGACTGTTCGCCTCTTTCCGAGCCAAAGCTTCTTCTTTGAGGTCCTCTGTAAGAATGTCCATGGGAGCGCTGATGCCCATACCCTCCCCTTTGTGGCCTGTCATATCTGGGCCTGTCCCCATCCTGCCTTCCTGCCGAAAAGAATGCAATCCTTTCGAACTGCGGCAATTCAACCTTCTGTATGACTAATGACCGGTCATCCATCACATTCCTGAAATTTTCATGGTCTTCATGAGACAATAAGGAAATTACTTTTCCTGTTGTGCCTGCTCTTGCTGTCCTTCCTATTCTGTGTATGTATTCTTTAGATGTTTTTGGAATGTCATAATTCACTATGAGATTGACATTCTTGATGTCAAGCCCCCTTGCAGCCACATCGCTTGCGACTAATATGTCAACTTTATTCGCGTGAAATGCATCGATTGCCCTTTTTCTCTGGTTCTGGCTTAATCCCCCGTGCAAAGGCTCTGCCTGGAATCCGTTTTTGTAAATGTTTTTTGCGACAACATTGACCCTGCTTCTTGTGGCGCAGAATATTATGACCAGCCCGGCATTCTCTTTCTTCAATAAATGCACAAGCAAAGAGAATTTCTCCCTTGAAGGCACGTCATAATAGAACTGCTCCAGCATGGCCTCTTCGACATATGACTGCACCTTGATTTTCTCAGGATGCCTCATGTAATGCTGCACTATCTCATGCACTTGCGTCGAAATGGTAGCGCTGAACAATAAAGTCTGCCTTTCCTTTGGAGTCTGGGATATGATTTGTTTTACATCATCTATGAAACCCATCTCAAACATCTTGTCAGCCTCGTCAAGCACAAGCATCTGTACCTTGCTGAGATTGATTGTTCCCCTTTGAAGATGGTCCAGCATTCTTCCGGGTGTTCCCACAACAATATCAGCATTCCTTATGGCAAATATCTGCGGATTTATGGAAACCCCCCCATAGACTGCAATTATATTCATTCTCTTGTATTTGGCAAATTTTCTTAATTCAGTCATAACTTGCTCGCATAATTCCCTTGTCGGAACGAGAACCAAAGCCTGCAGGCCTTTATGCGGAGAGATTTTCTCCAGCATTGGAAAGCCAAACGCTGCTGTCTTTCCTGAGCCGGTCTTGGACTGGGCTATCACATCCTTTCCATGCTGTATCAAAGGTATGGTCTTTTGCTGTATCTCTGTCATTTCCGAGAAGCCAAGCTCCAAGAATGCTTTCTTTAAATCCTCATGTAAATGTATTCCTGATATCATTTTCTAGTCTCCTTGCTTATTTTTCTGTCCAATTGGTAATTATTTCAGAAATATCGCCTTATATTTTTGACCATGGACTTTTGTCACAAGGCATATTCCTGCTCTTCTTAACCGTCACAATAAAAAACAATGCGGTTTTCAATCAAATTACTCTATTATTTAGCAGATTGCACCCTTTTTAATGGTTTCTATTGATTTATTTAGAAGTTTAATGTCAAAAATAGTAGGTTAATTTTCTGTCAAAATTTCTTTTCTTCTTTTAGGGGCATTTGCACAATTTTCACAACAACTCTTATTGTGCAATTTCTTGCATTCCTCGCAGCTTACAAACAATTTATCACAATCAAGATTGTGGCAGTTAAGGTAATCATCGCATTTCTTATTGCACCAAACACATTCTGTCAATGGCTCTGTGTTGAATTTATTTATTTGGATAGCCAGTCTGTCGTCAAAAACAAAGCACTTGCCTTCCCAGTAAGTGTCCGGAAATTCCTCGCCATATTTCAATATGCCTCCTTTAATCTGTGAAACATCTCTGAATCCAATCTCATTTAAGTAAGCTGATGCCTTCTCGCACCTTATTCCACCTGTGCAATACACAACAATTCTTTTTTCCTTCAGATGCTCAATATCTTTGACAGCCTGCGGCAGTTCACGAAAATTTCTCATCGGCAAAATAATTGCATTCCTGAACTTGCCAATCTTTGCTTCATAGTCGTTTCTCATGTCTACTAAGACAACATCCTCATTTTTATCAAGCATTTCCTTGACTTGGGCTGGTGTAAGAAACTTTGCTGTTTTCCTTAAATCAATATTCAATCCGGAATGGACTATCTCCTTTCTTAATCTGACAAACATCTTCCTGTAAGCTATTTTATTGGTCATATGTTCCTTGACTTCAATATCAGAAAAGAAGGGATTTTTCATTAACTCAGCCTTATATTTTTCAACCTGCTCTTTTGTCCCGTAAACACAGCCATTAATGCCTTCCTCTCCAACAAGAATTCTTCCTTTTAAGCCTAATGACAGGCAGAATTCAAGATGCTCTTTGGCAAAATCCGATGCATTGTCTATTTTTATGTATTTATAGAATGAAGATACGATTTTCGGCTCCATAATGGTGAGTTTAAACCCGGAATTTAAAAATCTTGGGGAAAACAGTAAAATATTAAAATCAAATATCAGTTCTATGAGTATGGATGGTTTAAGCGTTGGTAAGATTTTTCCACCTATTGATTTTGCTAGAGGTCAGACTTTGGATGCAATACTAATACCAGGCAATGGGTTGCAAATAGATGGAAGTGTTCCGCCAAGGGTTCAGGCTAGGTTAGAAGCAGGCATACAATGGGCGGATTATTCCAGGTTGGTGGTGACCTTGTCTCGGGGAACTTTGCATAAACCTCAGGTTATTGTTGAGGGGCAGCCTGTTTACGAAGCAGATGCATCAAAAAAATATTTGGTAGGGAGAGGAATTCCCCAAGCAAAAGTTATTGCTGAAACTTCTTCAAGTGACACATTAGGAAATGCTTATTTCGCCAGGACTATTACGGAAGACAAGGGGTTAAGAAAATTATTATTGATAGTTTCAGAGTCACACGTGCCAAGAGCAAACAGAGTCTTTGATTGGGTTTTTCACCTGCCTCCTGAGGAAAGTTATTTCTTGCATTATTTGGCTATTCCTGACGTTGGTCTTAGTCCGGAGCAAGTGAAAGCACAAGAAGCATGGGGGCAACAACGAATAAAAGATTTGGAAGAATTAAAAGGCAGAATACTGACATTCGATGCACTTGCCAGATACATAGATTCTGATGAATACAGGAGTGGCACCAAATTGAGGCCATTGCCAGAGATATTAAGGAATATATATTGAGACTTCTATAAAATTGACCAATGTTTCCTTCTTGTCAGAAGCTGGTTACTCATCCCAAAAACCCCCTTATGAATCCTGCCCTTGTTATGTTCTCTGCCAGCAATCTGTAGTCTTTTTTCTTCAAATCTTCTAAGATTATAGACGTGACCTTTTTATGTTTTGCATCAACTTCATAATCAGCCATATTTTTTATTTTCTCAATTTTTCCAGTAATTTCATTAGGGAAAATGTGCAAGTTATCCTCATTCAGGTATTTTAAGGAGTCAGTCAAATCATTCCCGAAATTAGGGTAAATGTCTTTTATGTAATCTGTGTCTTTCTCTTCCAAAGCGTTCAACCCGATTATTTCCGGCGGCAACCCATAAGAGTACAGGGCTGCGCAGAATGTTATGGCTCTGGGCAGTTTTAAATCGCCAATGCTTCTGGAATAGCCGTACAGTCCTATATGCAGCTTCCTCTTTCTTCTCGATGGTATATAAGGTGAGATATTATTTATGAAATCAGCGAGCAATTTTACTTGTTTCCTGTATTCATGCATCAGTTTATCGATTATTGAAAGGCATTTCTTTTCATCGACAGATACTGGCTTTGAAGGATTTGATTCGTTCAGGAATTCAACCGCTTTTGTAACTTCATTTATGTTATAATCGTACTTGAACGCAGACTGCAATGTATAAGTATAAACGCTCGGGTATCCCTGAATGCAGTTCTTTATGTTTGTGGGCTTGAAATTTCCCCTGAAAGGGGCTGAGCCGCAGCCCAGTATTGGAAGTAGGTCTATTGAAAGCTTTTTCTGCAAATCACCCAGTTTCTGGAGCGCAATCTTGAGCATCAACACTGTTGCCAAATTTCCGTAATTCAATGCCGGGTCAGATCTTGCAAGCCAGACTCTTTGATAATCCTCGGCTTTTTCTTCTTTTAGGTAGCCTTCGACTATATTTTCAGGATTTAGTATAGTCTCTTTTGTCTCAATCAAGGGGATTATCCTTATTGCTTCCGGCTGGAATTTGCCAATCCATTCTGCTATGGTAACATCGGTTCCGAGCTTGTGGTGCTGCTTGCCAACAACATGGCGCCTATAATATTCCGATATTCTTGTCAATTCCCTGTAATCAGTTGTCATTGGCAGAGCAATCTCGAATATTGGTGCAATATCGTCATTGTAGAACAGCTTCGCCGCATCAAAATTTCTCGGGATGCTTTCCAAAGTTTCAAGCAGTATTTTTGCCTCGTTCCTCTCCACGGACGGGTTCGGAACCCTCAAAGTAAGGAATACTTCTTTTCCCAAGGCGTGTTTCTTGAAATAAGGCTCGTATTTTGTCAATAATTTCTTGACAACAAAATTATCAACTTCCTTCCCTTCGCAGTCCCACAGCTGCTCTTTGCAGTGAATATGGGAGTAAGTGTAGAATACTTCCTTAATTTCGTCCTCTCCTGCAAGCTCCGGATTGTCAGAAAAAAATGGATGATTGACATTGTCAGGATGCTGCGTTGACATGGCTCTTGAGACGTTGTGCTTGGGCATAAGGCAAAGTAAAAATAAAGGGTTTAAATAGGTTATGAATCAGTAATTATGTCAAAAGAATATGGAATTGGTTGTTCCAATTTTATTTGAATTCATCCTCTCCACATCCTCATCAATAAACTATTGCTAACAACACTAACAGATGAAAATGCCATCGCAGCTGCCGCAATTATGGGATTCAATAAGAAACCAAAAAATGGATACAACAATCCGGCAGCTATTGGAACGCCTGCAGCATTGTATATGAATGCCCAAAATAAATTTTGCTTGATTTTCCTGATGGTGTAGGAGCTTAGCTTGATTGCAGTCACTACATCCCTCAAGTCGTTTTTTATGAGGATTATCTGTCCTGTTTCTATGGCAACATCGGTTCCGGCTCCTACTGCAATTCCAATATCAGCTGCTGCCAATGCGGGGGCGTCATTTATCCCGTCGCCGACCATTGCTACTATTTTTCCTTCTGATTTCAATTTTTTAATCTCTTTTTCCTTGTCCTGAGGAAGGACTTCTGCAAGGACTTTTTTTATTCCAAGCTGTTTTGCAATGGCATTTGCAACCCTTTCATTATCACCAGTAATCATTGCAACTTCCTTGCCAAGCTTATGCAATTCCTCTACTGCTTCTTTTGAATTCTCTTTTAAGGTGTCTGCAATGGCAATAAGCCCAATAATTGATTTATTTAATGCAAGAATAACAGTTGTTTTGCCCTGCTCCTCAAGTTGTTTGATTTTTTCTTCTGCTTCATCATCAATTTTGATTTTGTATTCATGCATCAATTTATCATTTCCTATCAGCAAATCATAATTCTTGTATTTTGCAGAAACTCCTTTTCCGCTAATTGCTTCGAATTTGATTGGCTCGCTTATGGTTATTTTCCTGCTCTTCGCTAAATTGAGCACAGATTCTGCCAATGGATGCTCCGAGCTTTTCTCTGCAATGGCAGCAAATTTCAATATGTCATTCTCAACAAACTTTTTGTCAAGGACAGCAATATCTGTAACTTCCGGCTTTCCCTTTGTCAATGTGCCTGTCTTGTCAAAAACAATTGTGGTCAGTTTATGCGCTGTTTCAAGCGCCTCCGCATTCTTTATCAAAATTCCATTTTCAGCTCCTTTTCCTGTGCCAACCATTATGGCTGTTGGAGTTGCAAGGCCGAGAGCGCATGGGCAGGCTATGATTAAGACAGCAATGAATATGGTAAAGGCAAAAATGAAATCATTTGATGGAACATTTAGGGAATTCGGGGCTATAAAATACCAGAAAAGAAAGGACAATATTGCGATTAATATGACAATTGGGACAAAAACGCCGGAAACCTTGTCAGCAAGCCTTTGAATTGGGGCTTTTGAGCCCTGCGCTTCCTCAACAAGCTTTATTATCTGCGCAAGCATTGTGTCGCTTCCGATTTTTGTGGATTTTATTTTAAGCATGCCGCTTTTGTTGAGCGTTGCCCCTATCACCTTATCATTTATTTTCTTTGATACAGGCATGCTCTCCCCTGTAATCATTGACTCATCAATATGGGAATCTCCTGAAATCACTATTCCATCTGTTGCTATCTTCTGCCCTGGCTTTACAATAAAAACATCGCCAATCTGCAGCCCTTCTATTGGAATTTCAATTTCTTTGCCGTCTCTTACAACAATCGCAGTCTTTGCCTGCAAGCCGATAAGCTTTCTTATCGCTTCGGATGCCTTGCCTTTTGTCAGCGCCTCAAGATATTTCCCAAGCAAAATGAATGTAATGATTATTGCAGATGTGTCATAATACACGCTTCCTGTGAACATCTTTGGAAAAAATGTTGCCAACAGGCTGTAAATGTAAGCAGCTCCTGTTCCTACTGCAATCAAAGTATCCATATTTGCAGTTTTATTCATCAAGCCTATGTAAGTTCCTACGTAAAATCTGTACGCAAGTATGAGCTGCACAGGACTTGCAAGAAGAAGCAAAACAAAATTCTGGTAAGGAATCATTATCTTAAACCACTCCGGAAATGAAAGAATAAAAATTGGAACGCTTAAAATAGCGCCTATTATTACTTCCCACTTTAACCTTCTTATTTCCTTTTCCCTTGCCTCTTTCTCCACATCAGCTCCTTGTTTCTGCTCAATAGGCTCGTAGCCTGCATTTTTTATTGCTTTTTTTATTGCTTCGGCATTGGCCAATTTTGGATCATACTTTATGAAAGCATTCTGATTTACGTATAATTCTTTTGATACCAAACCTTTCACTAGATTGAGGGCATCATTTACAGTGCCGACGCAGTGTGGATTGTCCATCCCGATGACTTTTAATTTCAATTCGCTAATACTGGGTTCGGAAACGAAGCGATCGAGAACATCATATCCTGCATTCTTCACTGCTTTCCTTAATTTGCTTTCATCAACCACGTTTGGGTCATATTCAACATTCGCTTTTTCTGACGCAAAATTAACAGACGCTTTCAGAACGCCTTTTTCTTTTGACAATGATTTTTCTATCGTCTGTGCGCAAGTTGCGCAATGCATGCCGGAAATAGATATAGTTGTTTTAGTTGTTTTTTGGATATTATTTTTATTAGTTATATTGTCGCTTTTTGTTGTTTTTTCAGATTTTTTATGCTTTGATGCGTTTTTTAGATTAATGAATTTTTCATAACAATTTCTGCTGCAGAAATAATATTTCTTTCCATCGATAACTATGCTGTATTTTGACTTTTTCTCTTCCACTTCCATTCCGCAGACTGGGTCTTTTGCCATTTTTATATGTCTATTGCGTGCTTTGTGATTTCTGTGCTGCATGCATGATATTTCTTGCAATATTCTTCACATTTCTCAGCCAAATTTTTGTTTTCATATAAGAAACTACACTCATCGCATCTGAAATATAGTTTCCTGTCTTTTATTATTTTAGTTGCCATTCTTGTCCCAAGCATATATACAGCTATTTTTTTGATTTATTGGCTCTTACTATCCATTCCAAATAGGTTATGCAGCCAGCACCAGCCTATGAAGCTCTCAATCAATGCAATCCAGCCTATAACAAAGATTACCCAGTTTACCCACTCAAAGCTGTATTTGAGAGCCCAGGGTCCAAGCCACCAAAAGGCAAGTGCAAACCTCAAAACTCTGTCCACTTTTCCTAGGTTTTGTTTCATTTTTCCCTCCTCAGTCCATCAAATTATGTTTGCAATAATTTTTCATATGCTTGTTCATCAATACAAGCAGCGGCTTTATTGTGTCCTTATTGAGTCCATATACTCTTTCCTTGCCTCTTGGCTTTACGAAAACAAATCCGCAGGTTTGCAGCCGCTGAAGATTATGTGAAACAGTAGATTGGTTAAACTTTGTTTTGCTGCTTATTTCAGTCACATTCATTGGCTTTTCCCTCAGCGCTTCAATTACATCAAGCCTGTACTGGTTTGCAAGCGTCCCGAAAAAGGTCCTGTATGGCTGTCTTAGTTCCGCTTTCATATTACATCAATAACATATGTTATT
>JACQSQ010000006.1 GCA_016211245.1 Candidatus Woesearchaeota archaeon | reverse complement strand
CTTCTATATTGAAAATAATGTCTGCGTTTATAGTGAAAGGCTCACTTAAAAGAATAAAGTTCGTGAAACTAGTGTTTCACGAACTTTACCTATCTTCCTATACCATTTCTATATGGCAAATAATTCCTCAACATCAAAACCAAAGTTTTAAATATCACATTCCAATGCTTTGGGTAAAGGGGGTGCACATGCTTAGACTGGGTGTTTTGGCGTCGACAAGAGCAACGGATATGCAGGCCATAATCGATGCTATAAGCGCCAAAAAGCTTAATGCGGTTATTTCTGTCGTAATCTCCAACAAGATTGATGCTTATGCCCTGGAAAGGGCTAAAAAACATAACATAAAGGCTGTTTTCATAAACCCGAAAGGCAAAACAAGGGAGGAATTTGACAAGGAAGCGGCAAAAGAGCTGGACAACCATAAAGTTGAATTGACATTGTTGATAGGCTACATGAAGATTTTGAGCACATGGTTTGTCAGCAGGTACAAAAACAGGATAATAAATATTCATCCCAGCCTGCTGCCGAAATACCCCGGCGGAATGGATTTGGATGTGCATGCTGAGGTATTAAAGAACAAAGAAAAAGTATCAGGAGCAACTCTGCATTTCATTGATGAAGGAGTGGACACTGGCCCAATAATTCTGCAGAAAGAAGTCAAAATAGATGTAAACGAGACTCCGGATACTTTAAAGGAAAAAGTCCAGAAGGCAGAGCAAGAGATAATAGTCGAGGCAATAGGCTTGTTTGAAAAGGGCAGGATAAAAGTAAAAAAGCGCGAGGTTCTGATAGAATGAACGGATACTTAAACCAGCCGATGAAATGGTACAAGGACAATAAGCTTGTGATAGGTGTGGTAATAGTTGTTGTAAGCTTTATCCTGGGATTCTGGGGCAAGGTGCTGATAGTAAAGGAGCTTTACAGGCCGGTTGAGCTGGTAACAGGAATATCTGTTTACGCTTTCAGCTGGATATTGCTGTTTGTAGGTGCGGCCATGGTTGGGTGGAGCACGGTAAAAAGGATAAATTACAGGATACACCATCACGTAAAAAAAACAGTTAAAAAAACGTACCATCATGCAAAAAATTTTCCAAGGAAAGCAACGCAATACACGAAAGAGCTGCACAAAAAAAGCATGGACAGGCTTCAGGCAACATCGAGGAAAATAACAAGAAGCAGGTAAAATGGCAAGGACAGCTTTGATTTCGGTCTCTAACAAGGAAGGAATAGTTGAATTTGCAAAAGAGCTTGCCAAACTGGGATTTAAAATAATTTCAACGGGCAACACCGCAAGGCTTCTGGAGCAGAATAAAATTGGCGTAGCTCATATTTCTGAAATAGCTAAATTTCAAGAGATGCTCGACGGCAGGGTCAAGACTCTCCATCCGAATATTTTTGCCGGCATTCTAGCGGACAGGAAAAATAAAAGGCATTTGGCGGAATTGAAAAAGCAGAAAATTGATTTGGTCGATTTGGTCGTGGTTAATTTCTACCCTTTTGAAGAAACAATAAGGAAAACCAATAAAATAAAGGATATCATAGAAAACATCGACATTGGAGGTCCTTCTCTTGTAAGAGCTGCTGCAAAAAATCATCAAAGCGTTTTGGTTGTTGCTGACCCTGCGGATTATGGGAAGGTTATAGAAAAAATCAAATCAAAAAAATTGGATGGGAGTTACAGGCGAATGCTCGCAGCAAAAGCATTCTCGATGACGGCGCATTATGATTCATTGATTAACTCATATTTTAATGGATTGGTAAAAAATGAATATCCTGAGATATTAAACCTCACTTTCAGGAAAGCTCAGGATTTAAGATATGGGGAGAATCCGCACCAGTCAGCTGCTTTCTACAGGGAGATTTTTGCAGGGCAGGGTAATGTTGCATCTGCAAAGCAGCTGCAGGGGAAGGAACTATCATACAACAACATCCTGGACATAGATGCTGCATTTGAACTTGTGAAGGAATTTGAAAAGCCAAGTGCAGCTGTCATAAAGCACACAAATCCGAGCGGCGTTGCATCCGCTGATAAAATTGAAGATGCTTATAAAAAAGCGCACGAGGCAGACCCGAAATCCGCATTTGGCTGCATTGTTGCGTTAAACCGGAATTGCAATTTGGAAATTGCGAAATACATGAGGCAGTTGTTCATTGAAGCTGTGATATGCCCGGAATTTGACAAAAATGCTTTGGAAATTTTGAAGGAAAAGAAGAATTTGAGATTGCTTGAAACTAGGACAATAAAAAAGCTGGAAAAAAGGGCTGACTTGAGAACAGTGACAGGCGGCTTGCTTGCCCAAACATGCTATTGCCCTAGGCTGAATGGAAAAAATATGAAAATTGTGACGAAAAGGAGGCCAACAAAGGAAGAAGTGAAATCCCTTATTTTTGCATGGAAAGTAAACAAGCATGTTAAGTCAAATTCTGTTGTTTTTGTAAAAAACGATGAAACTGTTGGGATTGGGGCCGGCCAGATGTCAAGGGTTGATGCAGTTGATTTGGCAGTCATGAAGAACGGCGAAAAGATAAAAGGCAGTGTTATGTCATCAGATGCATTCTTTCCATTTAGGGACGGGATTGACCAGGCGGCAAAAGCAGGAGTTACTGCAATAATCCAGCCCGGCGGCTCAATAAGGGATGAGGAAGTAATACAGGCTGCCAATGAGCATGATATCGCGATGGTGTTTACCGGGATTAGGCTGTTTAAGCATTAAGTTTAAATACTACTTTT
>JACQSQ010000038.1 GCA_016211245.1 Candidatus Woesearchaeota archaeon | reverse complement strand
TCCACAACCGGGTTGTCCAGTGCATGATGGATACTGGCATGTATATCCTTGCGGGCACAATATTCCCTCTGTATCCTGCCGCATTGTGGGTTTGCAGGCTAGTTGGGATTTGATAAATCAATTTTAAATAACGTCGGATTGTTTACATATGCATTATAAGAATTCAAATTTAAAGGCGCGTTCCATGATGTTGCCGAATTAAATACTGTATTGGCATCTGATATAGATAAATGATAATTTTCTTGCCCCCCTCCGTTTATGGCATACACTAAAATAATTGTATTGGTTGTATCGTCATATTCCATAAACGGCATATGCACACCAGATGCATATTGAAGATTCGTTGTTGCTGGGGCACCCCAGGTATTCCCATAATCCGAGCTTGTAGATTGGGTTAGGTATCCTCCGGCATCATTTCGCAAGAGCACAATTAACTTGCCATTCCCAATCGATACCAAAGTTGGCTCTTGAAGATTAGGATCAGTTGCTATCAGTTTCCATTCATCAATCCATGTATTGCCATTATCACTGCTTTTTGAAATTACTAAACCATTTAAATTTACGCCTGCAATCAGATAATTTCCATTAGCTTCTACAATCTTTGAAGGAAAATGAGACACCTGACTTGAAAAATCAACAAAATTACTCCAAGTAGCTCCATTATCTGTGGAAGTTATATAGCCCCAGCGCCCGTCAGTCCAGCCAGCGCATGGATTGCGGCATTTATCAAACATTAAATATATTTTATTTCCTATTACTCCCCCGGCAATATTTCTTGACTCGTATCCATTACTCAAATCATTATAAATTATTCTTTGTGGTGTCCATGTGTTGGTGTCTGCATGATATGTAGATTCAACAATCACGCCATCTGTCAAATGGTCTTTACCATGCCTAAAAAAGAATTTATAGGTATTGCCATCTTGCTTCCATACCCACCCCCAGGAATTATATCCCGGAGAACTCAAACTCGGAATTGGATTCATTGTTGGAAGAGTTGAAGGATTGGCATAATCATATATCCCACCATAATACGTTACTGGGTTTGGGTTACCAACACTCCATAATAAATAATACTTAGGCAAAAGAACATTTTTTATGGATGAAATTTGATTTAAATTGTTGCTGGAATCAGCAGAATAGCATGTGAAATTTATCACTCCGTAGCCGATGCTTATAGGCACAATATTACTCACTTGCGCTGATAACCCTGCAATTGCAAAGTTTGTTTTTGACAAGGTTCCAGTCATATTATGGCTTATGTTTGCACTTCTTAATCCTGTATTATCTGTTGCGCTGCAAGTTACATTCAACACAATTCCCTGTGAAATATCTGTTCTATTGAAGCTTAAAGTCACAGAAGGCAGTATGGTGTCAGCTCCTGTCGGAGGAGATGATGGCTGTCCAGGCACTGGCTGGCTGGGATTAGATAAATCAACCATTTGCGAATTGACAGGGACTTTAACAACGCTAAGTTGGCCCTTATCGCTGTTATATGCTATAACAAACTCATTATTAACATATACGATATGCACAGAAACCGCAGCAGCCTCAATAACTATGCTTGCTTTTTCTCCCCAAGGCCTGATTAAAATATAACCCTTGTTTTGGGCATCATTCCATGTCAATGTATAAACCCAAGGCTGATTATTGGCAAAAACGACTCCTCCAATGCCTTCTTTGCGCCAAGGAGTTGCTGTCAAATCCATATCCTGGCCATCTGGGCTTATGCCGTGCACTGGACCATAACCACCATATACTATATATCCTTTGTTAACACTCATTCCATGCAGAGGTGTTTTGGGGATGTATGTAGCCGACTTCTGTCCATTACGCCAAACTTGAATTGCTGTATTATCTTTATCGCTTGCATGAACAATCCAGTCATCACTTACTGATAAAGTGCCGCCAACATCAGTAGCAACTTCATTATTATCATAAGCTATCCTGCCGTTGCTTGCTAAATAGCTTGCCCAGTGCCCATCAGCTGCAACAAATTGGTTTCCTGCCGCAAGTTGCGGGTTATCATTAGTTTTCTTTGCAATCCACTCTCCAACTTTCACTTCATACCTGTCTGCTTCAGCGTTAGAGTATATATTTAGGAATGTATAAGTATCGGGCCTTATCCAGTAGCCATTGAAGCTTTCTCCTTTTTTTATGGTGAGGCTTCTTTCCTCTCCAGTCTGCAAGTCCGCTACCCAGTTTTCCCCGAATCCATATGTTACATATATTCCGTCTGGCGATAATCTTGGGAACCATCCGTTGTCTGTCAGCTTTGGAGACCAGGAAAAGGAAATGGTTGCGGTTGTTGTTCCAATACCCGGATTGCAATTGCTGCCTGCGCCAGTGCTTATTCCGCCTATATGTTGAACAAATGGTCCGCATACAGGGTCATCAGGATTAGGATTGCAAACACAGCTGATTCCTTTGCGCTTAATGCAGTTTTTCAAATAATTTTCCAGTGCCCGGAGCAGCTTGTCTTTGTCTACAGAGTCCGGCTGCCTTTCGCACTCAAGCCCTGGATGACAAACACCTATGCACGCATCATCAAGCGCTTTAGCTTCATTTTCCACCCACCCCTTCCATGTAGCAGCTGGAATACCCTGATAAGTGAAATCAGACGAGCAGGAAAGCGCCTTATTTGTATTCCTTATCATCCATACAACGTCCCTGCAAACAGTAAAAATGCCGACATCATCATTTTCAAATGCCTTTTTTATTTGGCGAGGGTCATCAAGTTCATCAATGCAGCTTGGGTATGTCAATGTTGGATAGTTTCCAATATTCGGATTATTTTTTGTTTGGCATCCTGGCCCATTTCCAGAGCCCGCTCCTGTGCTTGTGATTGATAGCTCTTTTTCATTTGAAACCACAGTTCTGCTTGTCCAAATCCTTACCCTGTAATTGTCGGATGGCAAATCCGCCGGAATAGGTATTGTCATTTGGCTTCTGTCAGCATTCATTTTTGCGCCATGCGCCCAATTGTAAGAGCTCCTGTTTCCTTTGGAGTCAAAAAACTGAACAGTCCTTGTCAGAAATTTTCCATTGATTGTGAGCACTTCTCCTGTTTTCAACGATGTCGGGCTTATAGAATCTATTTCCGGAATGTCGCTGCACACCCCATCAGGAGCCCTGTCTTCATCTTCGCAATTGCCCCTTTGCTGGCTGCTTTCTCTTTTTTGCTCAGGGTTTCCTGCGTATCCCTCGCTAAAGCTGCTGATTTCAAATACAGCTATGTCGCTGGAGCAATAAACGGATTTTGACGCGATAACTTCCTTTAGGCTGCCATCCTCATTAAAATGAAAAAAATCAAGCGATGAAGGGCAGCTTCCTGCGAGCTCTGGGCTGTATTTTATTCTTAGCTCCACTGGGCTGCTGAAATATGTCAGGCTGGGCCCGAACCTGTAAATGTTGCTTACCCTGCTTTCGGAGTCTATTCCGGGATTGTTTATCCTTTCTATCGAGATTGCAGGCGAGCTAGACTGCGTATTTTTTGGCACAACTAATGTTGCCAGCCCGTCAATTGATTTTACTACAGTTGTTTGCCCTTTGCCTATTTTTGCTTGGGCTGTCCAGCTTTTTTCTAAGCCGTTTTTCGGCCCTAAAAACCCGTAGAACATTGCCAGAACTATGATTGATGTCAGGACCAGCAGCAGATAAGCAATTTTCTCGGAGTCAAACCATTTTTTATGCATGCATTACTAATCCCTTGTCTTTCTTTATATACTTTTCTAATCAGTTAATTTGATGGAAATGTTTATATGATTGAATAAAAATAACCAATCAAATGAAAAGAATAATCTTGGACACCAATTTTTTGATGATACCTTTCCAGTTCAATGTGGACATATTTTCGGAGCTTGAAAGGATATGTCATTTCAATTACGGTCTTTTTGTTTTTGATGCGGCAATACGCGAGCTAAAAAAAATAATTGAAGTCCAGGCTGGCAAAAGCAAAAAAGCAGCAATTCTTGCATTGAAGCTTGTAAAATCAAAAAATGTAAAGATATTGGAATCAGAAGAAAATTATGTCGATAAAGCCATACTGGAAAACTTGGACAAGGATGTTATTGTGGCTACCCAAGACAAAGTTCTCAGGAAAAAGCTACTTGAAAAAGGCATTTCTGTTATAATGCTGAGGCAGAGGAAATACCTCCAGATGATTGAAAGAAAGCTTTATAAATAAAGTATCTCTCCTAATGGCTATTGGCTAGTCGAAGCCATTAAAATAAAAGGTTTAAAATGTTCTACAAAGTAGAAGTAAAAGACCACATAAGAGTGCCTCCTAACCTGTTTAATCTCCCGCTGGAAGAGGCCGTAATCAAGAGGATAAAGGCCAAATACACGGGTTTTATCTCAAAGGACGTGGGCATAATTATAGATGTGTCCGGGATGAAGGAAATAGGCGAAGGGATTATAATCCCTGGCGACGGAGCTTCGTATTATGATGTGGCTTTCGAGCTTTTGACATTCAAGCCTGAAATGCAGGAAGTAGTCACGGGCAAGATAAAGGACATAGCGGAATTCGGGGCCTTCATCAACATCGGGCCCATAGACGGCATGATCCATATAAGCCAAACAATGGATGATTTTGTAAGCTTCAGCAAAGACAAAACCTTGGCTGGCAAGGAATCCAAAAGGGTGCTCAAGGTTGGAGATGTTTGCAGGGCAAGAATCATCGCAGTTTCATTCAAAGATATGCTCAACCCGAAGCTTGGCTTGACAATGAGGCAGCAAGGGCTGGGAAGATCAGACTGGATAAGGGAAGAGGCCGAGGGGAAAGCGCCAAAAAAGGAAGAAAAAGAAGCTAAAGAGCCCAAAGACAGGAAGGATAAAAAATAAATCGACAAAAATGAAAAAGAAAGTCTGTAAGAGATGCAAGATGTTTATTGAAGGCAGCGAATGCCCTGTTTGCAAGACAAGCCAGTTCTCAACAAGCTGGCAGGGAAGGCTCCATATAATTGATGCTGAAAAGTCCGTTATTGCCGGGAAGATTGGCATAAAATCAAAAGGCGAGTATGCAATAAAGGTAAGGTGATTATTGTGCTGAGCATTGTAGAAAAAAAAGAGGAGCAGCTGCTGTCCAGAACGCTTGTAAAGGCCAGCATGGATTTTGAAAAATCCACGCCTTCATACCAGGAGGCAGCTTCATTGCTTGCTGCCAGCCTCAAGGCAGACGAGAAGCTGGTTGCAATAAGGCATATTTACACTCATTTTGGAGACAAAAAAGCAAATGTCATCGCATATCTCTATGCTGACGAGTCCAAGAAGCAGGCTATAGAGCCAAAAAAGAAGGAAAAAAGGGGCAAAAAGGCGGCAAAAGCAGAGAAGAAGTGACATTCAATTAAACTAAGCAATTAAAATTGTAAAATATTATGATTTAAAATGGCAGCACAGAAACAGCCGGCAAAAGGCGCAAAAAAGGGAAAATGGAAATTGTATGACAAATCCGGCGACAAAGTATCCCGCAAAAACAAGTCCTGCCCTAAATGCGGCTCCGGAGTTTTTATGGCAAAGCATGCAAATAGGTGGTATTGCGGGCAATGCCACATGACGGAATTTTCTAAGCAGCAATAGCCTAAGATTTTTGCAGGAATATACTAACCCTTCCCGAATTTCTGGAACACCAGCAAGTCCTCTGTCGTTAATTTCTCCCCCTTCCTTATCTTTTCGTTGACAGCATCTTCCTTTGATTTTAAGAATGAATCCTGCTCCCGCTTTCTTTTCTCCCTTTTCTCGGCATAGATAGTGTCCAGTTTTCTTTTTATCCCGTCCATGGCATTCAATTTCTCCTTTAATTGGGAATTAGCCTCGTTGAATTTCGCCTTAAGCTCGGAAAATTTTTTAAAAGTTGCTTCCCCCTCCCCTTTGAGCTTGTCTATTTCAGGAGAGATCTTTAATATTTCCTCATGCAAAATCTGGCTCTGCTTTGCCTTATCCTGTATTGAATTATGAACTTCATTTGCATCTTTTCTTGTTTTTCGGACAACATCAAGAACTTTCCTCACGTTTTTGCTTGACTCCCGCAGAACGCTTAATCTATCATACTCTTTCTTTAATTCCTTGATTTTCTTCATCAATTCCTTTTCTTTCTCAAAAGAAACATTCTCGGTTTCTATCTTGAATTCCAGCTTTTCCATCTGCTGCTTTAATCTGGAAGGAGATTCTCGAACGTCAAGTTTTTTTGACGCTTCTGTCCGTTCTCTCTTCAAAGTTTCAAGTTCTTCCGATCTCGGCTTGATTTCTTTGTTGAAGCTATCCCTTTTCATCTTCAGCTCTTTTACTTCCTTAGTCAGGGCATCCCTTTTCGCCTTATTTTCCTTTATCTTCTGTATCCCGGCTCTTATCCTGGAAGAAATTTCTTCCTTCTTCCTGAACCATGATTCTTTCTCATTGTCAAGCTCGTTGAGGGTGTTCCTTAATTTGGATGCCTCTGCCCTGTGCCTGTTCAGTTCCTCAACTAGCTCTTTGTGCTGTGATGTCATGAACTTGATTGGAAGTTTGGAATATATAAAAAGGTTCTGGCTTAGTTGTGTTATCTTTCATAAGTAATAAAAATAGTAAAATTTATAAAGCGATTGCTCTTAGAACGATTAAAGAAAATGAATATTATTAGCATAGTAAGAATTCCTAAACAATATGTAGAAGCCTATTTTGAGAGAGTAAGTCCTGCTATTATTCTTGCTGGACCAGATTCTTTATCAACCGATGCGAATAGAAATGCTCCATTGGACAGGAAAGTTTCTTACGCAGGTTTTGATGATAGAGGAAATGAATGGCTTCTTAGAGCTACAGAGCAATACCCTGTAACAGTGGTTAGTGCTGTATCAAGGCAATTTAACAGACCTGTAACTCTTATGGTAAAAGGAGGAAGTTATGATCATTGGGTTAGTAAAGCTTTTCGTATGGACATTCTGCTGAACAAAAGCCCCTAAGTGTATCACCTATAGAAACACCAGTAACAGCTTTATTTGGAGAAGGTTCATTTTATGATGCACAACATCAATTCAATGACAGGACTTCAATAAATAGCAGTGGGGAGTTAGCAGATTTATTTTTGAACCTATGGGGAGATAGCCGCCCAGAGAACTTAGCTGTAATCATAAAATTATTTGAACGTAATATAAAGAGGGATGGATTAATTGTTCAATCTAACTATGATAATAGCCAAGCATTTCCAGATATGGATGGTAGTCTACCTATCTACAATTTAGAAGGCAGGGTAGTAAGCGCAAGGGAACAATTGGTTTTACCACAAGGTCCTCAAGTTTCTCATCATATTGTCAGGCATAATTAGACTGATTAATAGTTCCACCACTGGACATCTCCTGACGCAGACTATTTAAACCCAATCTACTTCTGAAAACTGAAAAAGAGAACACGCAAAACTGCCAAATTAAGCCTACTTGAAAATTAACAATTTTCAAGTTCCCAAAAATCTTTGATTTTTGCGATTTGGTCTTCGACACAAAAGCCTATTACGCAGTTTCGCTTAACATTCTCTTTTTCGTAAGACTCCAAAGCCTTTGAAAAACAAAAACTTTGGAGGTTGATTAAAATGAAATTAGAAAATGTCAAAGTGCATAAAATGGGTAATAAGTTAGGCATATATTTCTCTAAATTTTACTTTCCCAAAGGAAGTTTAGTGCAAATTATAATTACAAAAGAAGACAAGCAAAAAGAATTTCTTACTAAGTTTAACAATGTAATCACATTACGAAGAGAGATAGAAAATACTCTTAATTTAAATTATCAAGATTTGATTACTCTAGAAATTCAAGAAATTAAGAATGTAGAGAGAACAAAAGAATTATTCTATGATGATAAAATAGATATGTTATCTTTAACTCCAGAAAAAACCTCTAAAGGTTATGAAATTGTTGTGACGGAATTTGACAAAAATAATGAAAATTGGTTGAGGATTTGGTATTCTCACGAAAGAGGTTCTGGACAACAGTTAGAAATTAGAAGATTTACGGATATAGCAACTTTAGGAAGTTTATTGGGGCAATATCAGGCGGAAGGAACAAAAAACAAGAATACCGACAAGTTTAGAGTGGAGTTTGCCAATAAATTAATTCCAGAGCATCAAGAATTTATAGATTCCCTTTCAAAATTAGGAATTCCTAAAGACGCTTGTGAATTTCGCTTTACCTATAATCCAAATAGGCTTTCTGAAGAAGAAACGATTAATCACGTCAAGAATTTCGAAACCATCATTGGCTGTAAGGCTAAAATCTCTCAAGGGAATAGTAAAGGGATTGGTTTCAGAACGATCATACGAAATACAATACTAACAGAAATCGTGTTAAATTCCCTTGATAAAATCAGAAATCTTCTTGCAAATGAAAGTAAATATACACATAATCAACAGGAATTAGCAAACAATTTTCTTGCAAAGTTACTGACTGGTGACGGGACTTTGGATGTGCGATGTAATAGAAGAGATTTTCCTGAACTTCATATGAAGATAGTCGACCAAGATTTGAATTATTTGAAAGATTACTGTGCAATATTAAGAAATAATGGATTCAAGACCAGAATAAATGAGAGAAGAATTTGCGTAATTTCATCATGCAGTTTCAGAGGTTTACTGTATTTATACAGGATAAAGGCATTCAAAAATTCAGGCAGTTGGAACAAACTAATCACAGCAATAGCCTTATGCTTGAGAGGAAGAAGATATTATACCTACTCAAGATTTTCAGAATTAGCAGATTATAAGAAATTTGGAACCTCGGTAATATCAAAAGGTTTTCAAATGCAGTCCAATATGGCTAGTGATTGGTTAAATAATAAAACCAAAGAAAATCTTATAGCAAAAAATGGATATAACTCTTGGTCATTGACTTTAGAAGGAAAAATTTTAGTCGAGACATTAAAAAGTTGGAGCGAAGACTACAAAAATCTTAAAAATTTAAAAGGATTTGAAAATCCATTTCATTTGCTAGAGACACTAAAAGTTAAAAAATATAAAAAAATTAAGTGTCTATCCGAAGAGTGCTCCTAATCCTTGGGC
>JACQSQ010000005.1 GCA_016211245.1 Candidatus Woesearchaeota archaeon | reverse complement strand
TGAGCTGCTTTCTGAATTTTCATGGCAAAGAGTGATTGCCGGTGGCAATTGTAAAAATTCGTTGATTTCTTTAGATACAAATATTTTCAAAATTTCAAAAGGGCATTGGAGTTAGTTATATTTCTGTCTGGAAATTTTTGAATTTTTTTGGTTTTATTTAGCGTGAGCTCTGAGGCTATAATAACTAAATGCGGAGGATAAAAATGAAGAAAGCTGTTGGTGATTTTCGGTGGCAGTGTAAAAATAGGCGTTTTGGGAGGTATGGGGCCAGAAGCTACAGGCAAGTACTATCTAGGATTAATTAAAGGGTTACAGCAAAAAGGATTGATAAGGGATAATGAAGATTTTCCTCAGATAGTTGTCAATAGCATCCCTGCCCCAGAATTAGCGGGGAGCATAACCCCTAAAAAAATTTATCCGTATTTATATGGATTAAGGCAATTGGAGAAATTTGAGGTAGATGCGATTGTAATGGTTTGCAATACAATACATTTATACTATGGCCAATTGCAGAGTTCAATAAACACGCCCATAATAAACCTAAAAGAAAAAGTTCATGATAGGTTAATTAAAAAAAATATCCGTAAAATAGTTGTTCTTGGGACGCCAAGCACTATAAGGAAAGGTCTCTATCAGTTTAGCGATATTGAATGCATAAAGCCATCAAATAAAGATAGGGGTAATCTAGCTAAAATAATTCTTAGGTACAATAATGGCAAAAGTACGAACTTAGATTATTTAGTCGTTAGGGGAATTGCCGCCAAGACCTTGAAAAAAGGCGCTCAAATCGTGATACTGGGTTGCACGGAATTAGCAATAATGCTGAGAGATGTAGATATCCCAAAGATAGACACTTTGGATGTCTTAGTTGACAGCACCATTGATTTCATAAAATATAGGAGGGATAATCATGAACGGGTATAGGGTTAGGATACATGAAAATCCTGAGCCAGCAGGATTAAAGCTTGAGGATCTTGAAAGAAGGCTGGTCAAGTATCTTGAAAAAAAGAAATCAAGAGATCCTGTAAGAGTAAATGGGGTTGCAAATTACGCACTGAGAAACGGGCTTGTTGTGAATTTGTACCCGCGAAATGGAACTGGGGTTCTTGAGATGCTTGTTGCAGGGGATATGGAAGTTTTTGCAAGGTCCATCAACTCAATTATGAGAATTTACGGGGGTTATATTGAGATAGGGTACTTGCAGCCAACATAACAACATGGCTCCAAAAAATGATGCATTCAGGATTTATGTAGTATGCTCCATTGATGACACTGTGCTGGAAACTTACCTCACAGGATTCAGGGATTTCATTTTTGTCCCGTTAAACGAGGCGAGAAGGTCCTTGAGCAGGTTGGGAAATGGCTATTACGCAGCCACTGATAATCCAGAAATTGCAAAAGAATTTAATTTGAGATTACTTGAATCAAAAATGAGTTATTGAAAAATAAAATTATTCTCTCAGCATATTTTCATACTCTTCCTCTTCAGCAACCTCTTCTGCTAATAAGTCTTCTGCAAGTTCATGAGTGACAATGTCCTTATTGTGGGTATTTTCTGCCAAATCACTGTATAATTGTATTGCATGTTGTTCCATTTTCAAAAATAATTGGACAAATCCTCTAATATCACTTCTATTCTCTGGAAATTTTATTATTCCAATGCCAGCAAGTTTTTCTATTTCGCTCATTGAAAAAGGCGGCTCGCCACCAAGTTCTGCAATCCTTTTTGCGAGTTTATTTGCATGCTCAAACTCTCCCTCTGCAGCTTTTTTAAACAATTCTGCATAAACTGGTGTCCTTAATCCGGAAACAATATTAGAGGCTAAAGAAGCATAGTAGTGAACAACCCACTCAAAAGCATAAGCCTTGCTTAATTCATTGATAAGCCATTTATGATCCAGCTTTGCAATTTCTCTTCCTTTCTGTCCCATTAAAATCACCTATAGAAAGTAAAGGCTTAGAAATACTTAAATTTTGCTGTTTAATATTCAAAGCTCTGTCCGCATCCGCATGAGCTTTGGGCATTCGGATTTGAAATCTTGAATCCTGCCCCCTGCAGACTGTCAACATAGTCCAATTTTGCCCCTTTCAGAAATTGCAAATTTTCCTTGCTGATTATGATTTTTACACCTTTGTCTTCAATTACTAAATCCAAGTCTGTAGTGTTGTCGTCCAACTCCAGCCCATACTCGGATCCGGAGCATCCTCCTGGAACAATCTCAACTCTTAATCCAGAGCCTTCTTTATTATTTTCTTTCAGAACTTCTATTAATTTTAGAGCCGCTTTGTTCGTTATGATAAAATCCTTCCCTTCCTCAACCTTGTATTCAACAATTGCTTTGTTTAATTTTAAAATTACAGCATCAACGTCTTCATCAGTCATTCCATGCCCTTTAAACCCATCTTCAAGGCTTTCTGAATAAGAAACATGGCATCCAACGCAATGAACTCCTGCTTCCTGCAATGGTTCTATAACAGCGGGATACTTGGCAACTACTTCCCCTATTGTCATGTCTTTTGTTATGACCTGGTTTATAGATTGTTGTTCCATATTAACTATTGTTAAGAATAGAGGTATATAAATGTTTTTATGTTGGGAGTTAATAAATCCTTTAATTTAGAGAGTTAATCGCTCTTTGACAATCTTCTCTCAAATATTGTTCTTGTATCTTGTCACATATTGGCAATTCTTTTTTTGCCTTTGCAATCTTATAAAAACAAATATTTTTGGCTTTTTGTGCCGGAATTATTTCACAAATGTCCAAATCCAGATTTGCTTCTGCAACTCCATAATAGCACATATCTTTTAATGAACTAAAGCCATCATTATATTCTTTTTCTTTTATTTTATCGCAAATTGCCAAATCACGTTTTGCAATCCCAACAAGTTGGTAACATGGGCCCCGTGGCCCTTCATTTATCATTTTGTCACAAAAAGAAGAATCATTCAACTGCCAAGCAACTTCTCTATAACATAAATCTTTTAGTTGTGGATTCTGAAGTTTATCACAGATTAATGGGTCTTTCGTCAATTCAAAAATATCTTGATAGCACTGGTCTTTTTGCAGCTGGTCTTTTTTAGTATCGCAAGTGGCATCATATATTTTCTCGGAGTTTATGTTAGAAGAACAGCTTGAAATCATTATCAATAGAGCAAAAGAAGATAATATTAAATAAGGCGTAAGGTTATTTTTCATAAGATTCATAATTCAATTCTTAGTTTATAAATTTTTATCCTTTTCTCGTCCTTTAATTTCCCACTAAGATGCCTGCGCCTCAAGAATGACTTTCTTATTCAGTACTTTGCTGGCATCTAATATTTCCACGCCAAGAAGCTTGTTATTTTCATCAAAATCAAGGATTATATTGTCGTTTAGTTGAATTGTCTTTTTTGCTGCGCCTTCCTTGACGGGATATTGCATATATAGATAAGCAGCATCCGCATCTTTATCATATTCGAGTTTCATGGTATTTTTTCACCTAACTCTTCCATCCCTAACCTTCTCAACCATAACAATCTCTTTGTCTGTTTTAAACTCTTTCCCTTCAAAAACTGCATGATTATTTTGTATTTTTATTTCTAATTTAAGGAAATCGTCAAAGCTCAATTCTTTCGTCGAATTTTCATAACCATCAATGTAAACTTTTTCCCCTGCTTCTGATTTATCAACAGTCAAAACACCAACATTCTGCCCGTCATCTCCCGCCAACAACATTCCCTGGCTTTCAATACCTCTAAGATTTGCATGCTTTAGATTTGTTATAACGATTATTTTTTTGTTCAACAATTCTGAATTGGAATAATATCCCTTCAATCCTGCAACTAATTGTCGTTTTTCAGAACCTAAATCAATCTGCAGAACATACAGTTTGTCTGCATTGGGATGGTCTTTGACATCAATTATTTTTGCAACTTTTAGGTCAAGCGGAAATATTTTCTTCCCTTCGGCCTTTTCTTCCATTTTTGTAATCAAAATCTCCTCTTTCGCGGTTTTATGGTTTTTTAATTTAAAGTTAATATCTTTCCATTTCAGATTTGACAAATTTAATTGCTGCTGCAATTTCAATGAAAAATTAGGTAAAATAGGCTGCACCAAAATGCTTAAATTCTTCACGATATTAACTGATAAGCCTAAAACCCCATGCACTTTTTCTTTGTCTTCCTTAATCAGTTTCCACGGCTCATTGTCCTGAAAATACTTGTTTCCCAGGGAAGAAATGTGGAGGATATTTTTTACTGCCTCGTTAAAGTTTAAATCGTAATAATTTTTTTTGATACCTTTTATTTTATCATCTATTTCTTTTATCAGCTTCTTGTTATTATCGATATCCTTGACTTTTCCTTCAAAATTCTTGTTCAGAAAGCTTAAAACCCGGTAGCAAAAATTTCCAATGTTAGCGGCTAATTCATTGTTTACTTTCTTCCTGAAATCGTCAAAGCTTAAGTCCACATCAGAAAGTTTTTTGCTTAACATGTTTGCATAGTAAAACCTAAGGTATTCTGGGTTGTATTTCTGCAAAAATTCTCTTGCAGTGAAGAACGTGCCTCTGCTTTTTGACATTTTCTCGCCATTAACTGTCAAGAATCCATGAACAACAATGTCATAAGGCAGCTCGAAATCAGAGCCAATCAGCATTGCAGGCCAAAACAAAAAGTGAAAGTAAGTTATATCTTTCCCGATAAAATGATAAATTCTTGCGTCTTTATTCTGCCAATACTCTTCTGTCTTCAGATTATGCCTCTTGCAGTAGTTGTCAGTGCTTGCGATATAGCCAATAGGGGCGTCAAGCCACACATAATAGTATTTGTTCTCTTCCCCAGGAATCTTAAACCCGAAATAAGGCCCGTCTCTTGAAATGTTCCAGTCTTCCAGGCCATTCTTGATCCAGTTCAGCACAAAATTTTTGATTTCCGGCTGCAAATTCCTGTTTTTATTGAGCCATGCCTCAAGCTTCTTTGAAAATTGGCTTAGCTTGAAAAAATAATGGGTTGATGTTTTTCTTATTGGCTTGTTTTTACAGATTGTGCAATACGGCTCGATCAGGTCAACTGTCTTGTAAGTGGAGTTGCAAGCCTCACATACATCCCCATATTGGTCAGGAGCATCGCATTTCGGGCATTTCCCCTTCACATACCTGTCAGGCAAGGTTCTTTTGCAAAATTCACAGTAAGTAACTTCGACATCTTTTGTGTAGACCAGCCCTTTGTTCTTCAGCCGCAAAAATATCAAGTCGCTGTAATGCTTGTTTTCAGGGCTGTGTGTCGAGTAATAGTTGTCAAAACTTATCAAGAAATCCTTGAAATCCTTGGTATGCTCTTCATAGACACCAGCAATCAATTGCTCGGGAGTTATGCCAAGCTCTGCCGCCTTTATCTCTATTGGAGCGCCGTGGGTGTCATCAGCGCATACGTAAATAACATCTTCGCCAATCAATCTTAGAAACCTTACAAATATGTCTGTTTGTATGTATTCAAGTAGATGGCCGCAATGTATCGGCCCATTCGAGTATGGCAAGGCCGATGTTACAAGTGTTTTTTGCTGTTTTATTTTCCTGAATTTTGTCACCTAATAAATTGTAGAATATAGCGCTTTAAAAATATATTGGTTTGAGAATTTTGCTAAACTTTGACAGTAGCATAAGATACCATCACACTTTCAGGTCTTCCATCAGCCATGTAAGCTCTTTGTTCAGTAATTACATGCAAAGGCGTACTAACTCCATGATTTCCATCTTGGATTCCCCTTAGAACATAATGATCATTTGGAGAGATACCAGCATTACGTAATTGCGACCTCAATCCTACAACAACAGGGTCACTATCCCTAAACCCAGATTCATTATGGCTTTGAACTTGGACTCTTCTCTTATCAACTTCCAAATCTAAATAATGGCTTCTGGGCATTCTTTGAGCAAACGTCAGTAAGAAATATTCCAGTCCTTTCATGTTGCGAAGAGAAGTTTCATCGGGAGTGGCAGATGTGCTTCCCAATAGATATACGTATCTGTCAGCAGGTTGCCCAGCGACAGGCTTAATTAATAATTTTACAAGATGGTGCAATGGCAAAAAATCAGGCCGCGAGCCCTGAAAATAATTCTTCTCGAAACTTCTTAACACATCGGTGTCAGATAAAGAACTGTGTCTTTCTACTCCTGTAATCTCATCTGGCGTAAAAACTTCAGGCGGACAACTTGCTGCAGAATTTGCGTACTTCTTATACAAAGGCTCTCTTTTTTGCGGGTCATATTCCATTCTTATCCTTTCCTGCAAATCATTCAATCTTCTTTTCCTTTCAAGAATACTAAGCTGTTGCGGAGATTTTACTTTAATTCTGCCGCGCATTCTCTCCTTATCTCTTTTCGCTACATCGGCTCCTGGCCTTTGCCCTTCTCTTGGCTTTCCACCAAAATGTCCCATTATAGTAGGGTGAATGTACCTCTTTATAAAATTTACTACTTTATAGTGTTATCATATCCAAAATCAATTTTCTTTTAACTCTAAAAATAAAAAATTTATGCTCCAAAAACCATAACAAAATTTATATACTAAAACCTAAATAATGGCATCTAGGGTAGTTTGTATGGAAAATAAGAAGCTTGGGTTTGTGATATTGTCCTTCAGCCTGATTGCAACTGTGCTTGCATTCGGCTTCATGAGCACTTTAGGAAGGCAAACTGCTGCCCTGCAATGCTATCCCACGAGCGAATGCCAAAGAGTAGAATCGTTATTGGGATTATCCCATATAGCAGTCGGGTTGATATCATTCATCGGAGCCTTAGGAATTTACCTCTTGTTCTTCAGCACAAGTGAGGAAGCCATATTAAAGAGGCTTGAAGAGGAAAAACAAATGAAGATAGATGAGGATAAATTCCATATTTTCCTTAAGGCAATGGATGAAAACGAGCAGAAAGTGCTTAAAGCAATAAAAGAGCAGGATGGCATAACCCAATCCACCTTGAAGTTCAGAACTGATTTGTCGAAAGCAAAAGTTTCCCAGATTTTAACTGATTTTGAGAAAAAGCGCCTGATAACAAGAGAGCTTAAGGGCAAAACGTATGCCGTGCACCTGACCGAAAGTTTCTAGACAGAAAACTATTTAAAAGAATTCTCAAATCTTTTGCTTGGTGGCATCATGAAACTCAATAAACTGCTTACAAAAAAAGGCATTTTCTTCCTGCTGATTTTCAGCATTCTGGTTTTTGTTGGAGAAAGGATTAATCTTCCAAAGCTTGTTTGGCCATTGCTCACTTATCTTGGCATAGAGAATTTCCCCTTATTCAGGCTTGTTGGAGCTGAAAACCAGTTTTTTACTCTGTTTCAGTTTTTTGGCCCTATAGCGGGGTTTTTCTTGGGTCCCGTAGTCGGGGTTTTATCTGTTTTAATCGCTGAAATTGCAGGCAAGATTTATGTGCACACAACGTTTGATTTAGTGACTGTTCTGAGGCTGGCGCCGATGCTTTTTGCAGCATGGTACTTCGGCACTAAAAAGGACAAGCTGAGCTTTCTTATTCCAATTGCTGCAATCATCCTGTTTGTAGCCCATCCAATAGGCAGGCAGGTCTGGTATTTCTCATTGTTTTGGACAATACCCATAATAGTAAAGCTTTTGCCGAAAAAATATGGCGAAAGGGCTTTCCTTAAAGGATTGGGCGCAACATTTACAGCCCACGCTGTTGGAGGAGCAATGTGGAATTACCTGCCTTCAGTTTCAATGACTCCTGCACTCTGGAACAATTTAATCCCGATGGTCATAGCGGAAAGAATTTTGTTTGCTGCGGGAATTGCAGGCTCTTTTATATTGTTCAACACGCTGTTGGACAAGGCTGACTCAAAAACAAAATCAGAATATCTAAGCATAGACAAGAGATATGTATTGTTCAAGAATACAGCCTAAGAAAAAGAAAGATTTATATATATTCAATAAAAGAATTGTCAATAAAGAGGTGTCAATAATGAGAGTCTTCAGCAATTCAAAGTCTCAGGCGGCTTTGGAGTTTTTAACTACATATGGATGGGCTTTTCTTGTCATATTGATTATGGTTGGTACATTGGCTTATTTTGGAATATTAAGCCCAAGCAAGATTCTGCCGAACAGGTGCACCTTCGGCTCGGAAATTAGCTGCATAGACCACAGGCTGCAGGCAGGAGTTGTAAACTTAAAAATAAAGAGCAATGTCGGCGAACCCATCGAGGTTCAATCTGTAAAGCTGACAAAAGATGATGGTGCTTTGTTTGGGGGATGTTGTGATGAGGCCACTCAAACATGCACGCCTAGCAGCGGAACTCTTACGGCATGGAAATCCGGTGAGACAAGAGACTTGACTTTCGGCGGGAGCACAGCATGCACTGGCACGGCCTTGATTGCCGGCAACAAGGGAAAAGTCTTGGTAACAATAAAATATTATGCGACAGCCAGCAGTTCCACCTACTCGAAAGAAATCCAAGGCGAAATATACTCAACGGTCCAGTAAACAACCACAAATTTTATATATATTGTTCTTTATTTTTTATTTGTTTTTTTAGTAAAAAGAGGTAGAAATGCGGCAAAAATCACAGGCAGCTATAGAATTTCTCACAACCTATGCTTGGGCATTCATCATAATAAGCCTTGCCATAGGCGCCCTTTATTATTTTGGGATTTTTGACTTTGATAAGTATCTTCCTCAAAAATGCTCTTTCCCGTATCAATTTAAATGCCTTGATTTTGGGTTAAAGCCTGCTGAAATAGGCATCAAGCTTGTGAACAATCTTGGCGAGGACATAAAAGTTGTCTTTATAGGAATAAACAACGATATAGCGAGTCCTATTTCATGCACGCCGCCATCAGTGCCCTTTGATTGGGACCATGATTCCACAAAAGACATAAAATTCACTTCATGCTCTGGGGGCGGCTATATCCCTGATACAAGGACTGCAGTCAGGATATCTATGAGTTATTACGCCGTAAACACACCAAGCAAGCCTATCCACACTATAAGCGGTAAGATAAATGGCAAAATCACGTCAAGTTAAAGGCAAATGCCTGCAAGTATTTGCAAGCTCTCGGCTGGCCCAATCTTCTCTTGAGTACCTAATGATTGTAGCTTTAACTTTTGCCATAATAATACCAACAACCTACCTATTTTTTCAATACTCAAAGGAATCCGGGCAGGAGCTTATTGATGCCCAGGTGACCAAGCTGGGTAGAAGCATAGTGGATTCTGCAGAAACCATGTTTTATTCCGGAGAAGGCTCAAGGACCATACTTGAGCTTAATGTGCCTGATGGAGTAACTGACGTGCTCGTCATAGACGGCAGGGAGATTGTCTTCAACATAACTACTTCGTTTGGAACTTCAGAAATCGTGTTTTTTTCAAGAGTAAACATCACAACCTTAGGCGCAAATTGCAATGCAAAAGTCTGCAGGATTCCGGAGCTTGGCCAGGAAGGGTTCAAGAATCTCAAGCTCGAATCCATAGATAAAAACTCTGTATCGCTGGAGACAGTGTAAAATGCCTTTGAAATCCCAATCCGCCACGGAATTCATCGTCTTGGCTTCGTTCATGCTTTTGGTGATACTTGGATTTTTTGCCATCACAAGCTCCAAAGTGCTTGAGGCAAAAGAAGAAGGAAATAGGAAGATTTCACAAGATATAGCCGAATTTGCCTATAAGGAGATAGAAGCTGCAAAATCTGTCAATGATGGGTATGTAAGAGTTTTCTCAATTCCAAAAACTGTCAATGGCATAGATTACTCGATAAATATAACTGATGACCGGGAATTGATAGTCAAGTACATGGAAAATGAGTATGTAAGATTTTTGCCGTCAAATGTCACGGGAAACCTAAGCAGGGGCCTTAACGAGATAAGAAAGATAAAAGGAATTGTTTACTTAAGCCCGTTTAAGCTGCCGCCCGAGTGCAATGACAAGGCAGATAACGATGGCGATGGCAAAATAGACATTTTGGATTCTGGCTGCTCTGACCAAAAAGATGAGGATGAGACGGATTGCGGGGATTTAAAGTGTGAAAGCAGCGAAAGCTGCCAATTGTGCCCTGCTGATTGCGGAGTTTGCCAAACCCCCTCGAGCTTTTTTATAAAAAATGGGCAGAACAACGTAATGTATCTGGACGACAGCGGAAATGTCTTTCTGAAGGGAAAATTGAATCAGAACTCAAATCCGCCGACAACGGCAAATGACGAGTTTGTGGTTAAAGGGAAAGTTGGCGAAAATGTGGCCGTGGTGAATCTTTTGACCGGCAACATGTTCATAAGCGGAAGCTTGCAGCAGAATCAGCAAGACTTAAGCCCAAAAGAAACAAGCAATGATTTGATTCTCAAAAATTCTGATGGTGAAGTGATTGCCTACATTGATGATGAGGGAAATTTTTACTTGAAAGGGGTTTTGACGCAAAATGAAAATCCATAGAGGTGAAGAAATGAAAAAAGAAAGAGCAGGTTATGGAATTAAAGTCGCTTCTTTTTTCCCATTACTAAAATCATTTATAGCGATAGCTCTGGCAGTCTTCATGCTCCCTCTAGCAAATGCAGAGGATGTTGTTGTTGAAAACGGGAAGATAGGTGTCGGGATGACTAGTACCCCAAACAAGCTTACAGTTGCCGGAGTTGTCGCTCTTGGCAGCACAAACGATGGAGCTCCGGCCGCTTCCATGAAGCACCAGAGCAATGTTTTCTCTTTTATTGGCGGTGCATCCGGCTATAACTTTTATGACAGCACCGGAGTCACTTCGCAGCTGGCAATCAGCAATGCAGGCAATATCGGGATAGGCATTGCAACTCCAAACTACAAGCTCGAAATTATTGGAGATGCAGGCGTAAAGAAAACAGGTGAAGTTCTTATAAGCTTGAATAATGCAGAGCAAAATGGCAGAAATTACATGCTTGTATCTGCCGGCTCTGCAGGCGGGATAGGTGTTGGAAAATTTTCAATTTACGACAAAACAGCCGATTTAAGCAGGCTTACAATAGATGCCAGCGGCAATGTTGGGATAGGCACAGTAACTCCTGCCGAGAAGCTTGAAGTAAATGGAAATGTGCAGGCTGCTGCATATTATTATTCCTCTGACGCACTCTTAAAAACAAATATAAATCCCTTAAATGGACTCGGTATAATCTCAAATTTGCACGGAGTCTCATTTGACTGGAAAGAAAATGGAAATCATGACATGGGGCTTGTTGCCCAGGATGTTGAGAAAGTATTGCCGGAATTAGTAACAACAAACAGCAACGGCATGAAGTCTGTCAAATACGGAAGCCTTATAGCCCCTTTAATCGAGGCTGTCAAGGAGCTTGGGCAGCAAAATACCAACCAAAGCAAAAAAATAAAAGAATTGGAGCAGCAGATTGCTAAATTGCAGGATGAAATAAATGAGCTCAAAGAATAAAAAGATGAAAATATTGAACAAAAGCACAGCTCTGAAATTAGTGCTAGCTGCTCTTACTGTAACTGCATTGGCTTATGCTGCGACAAATTACGGCATAGTAACAAGTTCATATTCCATAATCAACGAATGGGGCACTTGTAAAAGAGTTACCAATAATGCAAATAAAAATTTGTTTATTCCGACAAGAACCCAAAACGAATGGTATATTTTTCTTAACAAAGCGCCATTAAGTGTGTTAATAAGCAGCTGTACTTCTTCTGCTCCAATAGGTTTGTCAGCTTCTAGAGGCAATTCTCAAATCGCATTAACATGGTCTGCTCCTGCGTCTGACGGCGGTGCAGTAATAACAAACTACAGGATTTATCGTAGTACTTTATCAGGATCGGAAACATTATTGACTACAATAGGCAATGTTCTTTCTTATGCAGATTTAGGGCTTGTCAACGGCCAAGCATATTATTACAAAGTCTCTGCCGTCAATTCAGGCGGGGAAAGCCCGTTAAGCAATGAAGCCAGCGCAACTCCCTGCAACCCCGGCGCCATAGTGTCATATGGCTCTTGGAGCGCTTGCTCTGCCAGTTGCGGCGGAGGGACAAGAACAAGAACGAATGTTAATCAATGCGGTTCAGCTGTAATTGAAACTGACAGCAATTGCAATTCTCAATGCTGTCCTATTAATGGCGGCTGGAGTGGATGGAGTTCATGGAGTACCTGTTCAGCCTCATGCGGAGGGGGCACACAGACGCGAACAAGAACATGCAATAATCCTTCTCCATCATGCGGCGGTGCCTCGTGTTCCGGTCCAAACAGTGAAACCAACAGCTGCAATACACAATCTTGCTGTGACCCTAATGTAATTGTGTCCTGCGGCGAGTGGGATGCCTGCTCATCGCCCACCTGCGGCACTGGTAGGAAAAACCGGATATGCTACAATGCCTGCGGCAACGCCTTAGAGGATTCGGATCCTTGCGAGGGCAGCAACGGGTATCCCGGTCAACCATGCTATGACATCTATGGCAGCCCCTGTACTGGACCTGGGCGATATTATAAAGATGAGAATTGTGCCTGTACGGTGCTCTTGTGCTTTTGAACAATTTAATCTGTAAATTCCTCAAATATAAGGAATATCCTCATGGAACTTTATCCCATAAACATAGACATAATTCCAGAATAGCCCTTTTTTCCTTGTAACAAAAACTGAAAAGCCTGCCTCGCGAAATATCTTCTCTATTGTCCTATCGTTTGACAGCCATGCAACATTTGGTATTATCTTAAAAAAATCGGCATAGTCAACAAAGACAATTTTCCCGCCATAAGGCAGTAAACTCCTCATTTCCTTCAAAACTTTTTTTATATCTTGGAGATAGCCCATCATGCCTATGCTTACAACAGCATCAACATGCGGAATTGATGGATGCACTCTATTTATCTGATGCTCGTCTTGTATTACTACAACATGCAGGTGCCCTCTTTCCTTAAGGCGCCTCTTGGTTATCAGCAAATCCTTGCTGGAGAAATCTGTGGCATAAACCTTTCCTTTTGGTCCAACAGCCTGCGCTAGATAAAGTGTAAAAGTGCCTACAGAGCATCCAAATTCCAGGACCTTTTTTCCCTTTATGTCTCCAAGCAAGGCAAGCAGTTCCCTTCTTATCGATTTTGGGAGTATGAACCTCTCCGTTAACAGCGTAAGATAAGCCAGTGTATCGCTTATTTTAATTATTGTATCTGGATTATAATAGATATTTAGTAATAAATAAATTGGTACGCCGACAAAAATGAGCGAGAAGCCGAGCTTTAAAGTATTGAGCGCGCTTTGGTTTATAGCATTAAAATCAGGAAATACCCACAAGGCAAATATTCCAAAAATAAACAAAAGCAAAATAAAAGATCCAAAATAAACAAACGGCACTTTAAACTTCCTTTTTATATCCGGCTCTTTTTTTCTGAGAATTGGCACTGCAAGTATGATGAAGAAATACATTATGAACCCAAGCGGCAGCAACAGGCTTAGCAGCTCATTGTACCTGCCAAATGCCATGCCAAAAACTATAAGCGACACTATGGTCTGGAATATTATGGCCTTATAAGGAGTATTAAATCTTTCATGCACACTGCTAAGCTGGGATATGAACAGCTTGTCCCTTGCCAAAGCTAGTATAAGCCTGGGCATTGTTATTATGCCTCCTGCAGCAGAGCCTATCAATGCTATGAAAATTCCGATATTAATGATGCCAATTCCAACATTTCCAAATAAACTGTCAGACACGATTGAAAGCGGCGCGCTTGACAATGCCAATATGCTCCAGGGTATAACTCCAAGAGCAACTACAGTAACGCCAATTCCAAGAATTCCTACAATAATTGTGCCAAATACAATCGCCTTGGGTATTATCTTCTCTGGCTCTTGGGTTTCTTCTGAGAGATAAGTAGCGCTTTCCCACCCAAAAAAACTCTCGGCTATAAAGAATATCGTGACAAATAGAGAGGTATAACCAAATGCAAAAAACGGGGAATAATTGCCAAAATCAAGCTTGAATATGCCTGGCAGAATAATTGACATCAAAACACCGACAGACACGAAAGCAAAAATTATCAGAACAAATGCGCTGGCCCCAATGCCGGCATAAGCAATCAAATTCAGCAGCACAATGAAGAATATGCTTACACCAATTTTCAGCAACAGCCGAGAAGGATCAGGTATCAAGTAGTCAATAGCCGCAACAACAAGCAGTGCTGTTGTGAGGTTGCCGACTAGCCACGCAGTCCATCCCATCATGAAAGAGAAAAATCTGCCGTATGCATGCTTGCTGAACTCATAAACGCCGCCGGCTTTGGGGTACATTGAAACAAGCTCCGCAAAATACAGGCTTATGTATACTGCGATAATGCTTAAAACAATCCAGGCAAGTATGGACGCATTTCCGGAATAAGCCGAGCCTGTCGAAGTGCCAAAGAACAAGCCCGTGCCCATAATCGAGCCGATAGACAGCGACAAAATAGTCCAAAACCCCAGAACTCTTTTTAATTCAGCCATATTTCCTCTTCTTTATTATTTAATTGAATCTTTGTATTTTAATTTATTGGTTTTAACTGGTAGCTCGGTTAACACGCTGTGCAAGTGGGATTTTCAATCCCACGGATCTTGATTGTATCATTTTATTCTTAGCAATTGGCGCAGGTTACATAATTCTGTTCATATTTTTTCGTTTATAGATTGGAAAACTATTCATTTCCTTTTCAAAAACCTTTATATATCGTTAAATTTACCATTTTATTATGAAAATCATAATGGTCGAGGGGAGATACAAAGGGCAAATTGACTTGTCAAACCTGGATGCAAATATTCTGCCGAAAAGGATTGGATTGACTACAACAGTGCAATTCCTTGATTATATTGATGAGATAAAACAACTCCTAAACAGCAAAGGCAAAGAGATTTTTGTTGACAAGATGCAGCAGAAATATGAAGGGCAGCTTCTTGGCTGTGATCATGGAGGTGCAGAAAAGATAAAAGACATTGTAGATGCATTTTTGTACATTGGAACCGGTGTGTTCCATCCTCTTGGAATTGCGATACATATTGACAAGGAAGTCTTCTGTTATGACCCTTTGCATGCTGTCATGTCGAAGATTGACAGGAAGCAGGTTGAAAGGTATAATGCGAAAAGAAAAGGCGCTTACCTGAGATTTTTGGAAGCCAAGGAGATAGGCTTTTTGGTTTCAATGAAGCCAGGCCAGAACAATTTCAAGAAAGCAATTGAATGGAAAAATAAGCTGAATGGCAAGAATTGCTATATTTTTGTTTTTGACACGCTGGATTTTAACCAGATAGAAAATTTCCCATTTGTAGAGTGCTGGGTCAACACAGCCTGCAGCAGGATATTGGATGACTACGATAAATTTCCAAAGCCGTTGGTTGATTTAAGCGATATAGAAAAGATGGAATTAATTGCAAAAGCAGAATTGATTGAAATCAAGGCAAAATAACAATCAATAACTATTTCTTCTTGCTGTTGGACAGCATATAAACCATCATCTTTAGCTCGTTTAGCTCTTTTTTGGAAACATCAACCATGACGCTAAGCAGTATGAACATAACCAGCAGAGATAGCCAGCTGAAAATTGCTATTATCATCAGCCAGCTTATTTGCCCGCTTTCCGCCTTGTATGCCTGGTTGATTAGCTGGAATCCAAGAAAAGCCGCTGCTACCCCTACAATCAAGAGCACAATATCAAAAATATTCATATTGTTTTCAGCCATAAGCAAACCCTCTTTTTGCAGATAAATCTCTAAGCTATTATTTAAACTTTCGCATTTGTTTTTATTCGGGTTTTGCGCGGCTGAAAACGACGATAACAATAATTATAAGAATAATCAAAGCTCCGGAAATTACAAAAACAAGAGTTGGCGATATTAATAGGGATGGCTTCATCAAGCCGGCAATGCCGCTATCATGCTCGCTTTCAGTTTCTTTAGGCTCAATTGCTGCAGTCTTGTTTGTTTTAGCTGATTCGTTTTTAGCGATAGGCTTAATGTCAGGCCCGCAGTCTTTTACAACCAGGCTCAGCTCTTTTTTGTCAAAAAGCACGAAGTTCTTCCAGTACAAATTAACAAATAGCGGGTAGCTTCCTGCCGCAAGCGAGTCCGGAACTTCAAAATTCAGGCTTTTGACGTAAGTCTTTTCCTCTTCGCTTGCCTCATCAGAAGATTCCAAGGATAGGTCTTTGTCTATTGAGTTAATATTAAGGCTCGTTGACTTGAATTCCAAGGCATTCTGGGTTTCTGGATTTGGGCCCAGATTCATCATCTCAGCAGTAAGTTTCACTTTTCTATCGCAGCTTACAACTATGGGGTCCAGAAGTATTTTGGTAATTCTTAAGTCGTGGCTTTGCTTTTTCACCTGCATTTTCATGTCGAGCCTTGTCTTGTACGATGTTTCGTTCTTGTCCTCGCCTTCTGCCTCTAAAATGAGGTTATAGGAAGTCGCATCGACATCAAGAGGTATGGCAAATTTAAGATCATACCTGTAATCGTCTCCCGGCTCCAGGTCAAAATCAAAGCTTTCCTGCTCCAAATCAGCGCCGTCATCTATCTCTTCAATTCTCATCGTTACGAATACGCCTTTTATTGTAGGACCTCCGCTTTGAAATGTATTCTCCACTCTAACTGTAAAAGTTATGTTAGAGCCAGGTAGCAAGTCAGCATCTATCTTGGAATTATTTGACGGCGGAACAGATCCAGAGTCTATTCTGTCCCTGTTTTCAACCCTGTATGTGTAAGCATCATCATAATCAACATGAAAGTCTATTTCCGTTATCTTCAAGCCTGCGGCAGATGCAGCGCTTGCTATCAAAATCACAGATAAAAAAGCGAGTATTATCAATCTCATTTTTGTAATTATCGTATAGTGGTTAAAAACAATATATTTATAAATGTTTCGTCTTTCGACAGCATTAAGTAAAATGTACATAGCTTATACAGGGAGACAAAGAGAAGCAACTTTAGGTAGAGTGCAGTCTCTAATTGATAAATATAAACCATTAATGGAGCATGTTGTTGGTGTTAACTTAGGACAAATTACTGCCAGAGAACTGAGAGAATTGGGCATAGAATACTTAAACGGGATGTACAAAGATATAGTTGAACCTGAGCATGGTTTTAATAGAGTAACGGCAGTGTTTTTTTACCATTGTGTTGGAGTCCCATTGATTAAGGCATGTGCATTTTGGTTGGATCATACAGACACTTATAAGTATTATAACTCAGCAATTTATGTTCCATTTGGATGGACAAAAATGGTGATGGGCAGACGGAGATTGGATCAAGTAGTAGTACACGAATTATCTCACCGGCTTTGGGAAGTGCTTGCTGGACAAGACTCATGGTCAGATGAAGATGATAGATTTAGTCGAAGAGGAAATCTGTTTGAGGAAGGTTTTGCAAGCTATTGCGATGAATATTTATTTTCTTCTTTGTATCCTCAAGGATATAAGATTGATCATAAATGGGATTTGCCATTTCACAAAAAAGGCAGGAAGATGATAGAAGATCTTGTTAAAAAATATGGTGAAGAAATTCTGTTAAGAGTTCCTTTGGAATGGAAAAGTATCGATGCGCAATTGGAAGCTTAAAAAGTTCAATCTTATATAAATCAAAATATTTTTTCACAGAACAATATTGTATCTTTCTCTTCCACAATCTCCTTTATCACTTTAAAATTTTTTACTATCAGTTCTTTTATTTGGCTGAATTTGCTGGATTTTTTAAGGACACTAAAAACAAAATGCCGCTTGCCGACTCTTTTCATCTCGCTTATTGATTTGTTGACATCTTCAAAATTATGAATGGAAGTTATGGAAATCACGTAGTCAAACGAATTTTCCTTGAAAGGAATTTTTTCCGCCAAAGCCATGGCTTTTGGCTTTTTGCTGATCTTCAAAAGATTGAAGCTGGGGTCTATGCCCACAACAAAGCAGTCAAAATCAGAGGAAATGCCGCTGCCGCAACCTACATCAAGAAGATTAGCTTCTCTGCTTATTTTTATATTTTTTTTGATTAATGAAATCTTGCTTAGCTGCTCTTTACCATAAAGCTCGTTATAAGCCGGCGCTATAAAATCATAATAAGGCATAAGCTTTAAAAAGCGGGCTTTATTTAAATATTTTTCATTGGTGGTTTGATGAAAAAAACGTTGATGGCATTCCTGGCAATTTTTTTGCTGGCGGGATGCGCGCAGAAAAGGGATTTCAGCTTTGGCTTGGCCCACATAAGCCAGTTAAATTCCAAATATAACACCTCTATGAGCACTTATCCCAATAACACAGAGCAGATAAAATTAATGCTTTCCGAGTTCTCTGAGCTTAAGGGCCTCAGGCTTGACACAGGGCAGGAGCCCTTTGGCTATTTGGTAAAATACAGGATGCTTAATCTTGAGGCTGAAGAACTCTTGATAAAAGGCAATAAATATGGTGATTTTGGCACAACAAAGTTTGGATTTGGGTGCAAGCAAAGCCCAATTGTAATAGAATCTGCGCAGCTTAGGAACAGATCGGCTATGGTGGGTTTCGAAGCTGTAAGCTTGCTGAGGGAATTCATAAGCAAATACCCTGAAGAAGCAAAATCAGCAGGCTTGTCCGAAAAAGACGCCTTGTTCCTTAATGCAACTTTTTATTTGGCATATTCAGAGGCAAAAAAAGACAGCAGTACAATAAGCAGATTATGCCAGAAAAGCAGGGTTCTTGAGTTGTATCAGGAAGAGTTCAGGAAAAAAACCGATTACAGCGAAGATTATATAAATAACCTGAATTATGAGACGGCAACCGCCATATGGAAGAAACTGAGGGGATTTGAATAATGGCATTGAAAAAACCAAAGAGCATAGAAGAGTGCATTTATTTCACCAATCGGACGATCGGTGATGGCCGGGCAATGGCCTGGGTTTTCCGAAAGCAGTGCCCCAAATGCAAAAAAGCAGTGATGGGCAAGCCTCAAAAAAAATCCGGAAAAATTGATAAAAAAGCAGATCATTATGTTTGCTATTCTTGCGGCTACACCGAAATGAATGAGCAGGTTGAAAACAGCCTGGTTATTAATGTCGAATACAAATGCCCTCATTGCGGCAATGAAGGGGAAACTGCAACTGAATATAAGCGGAAATCATTCGAAGGAGTTCCTTCTTATGTCTTTGAATGCCAGAAGTGCAAAAAGAAAATCGGATTGACCAAAAAATTAAAGGAATCGAAAAAGAAAAAATCAGGGGATGCTGAAAAAGATTTAGATAAGGAATAAGATAAAATGCTGGGCGCAATAATCGGTGGCATGATATTTTTTATTTTATTGATGGTAATATTTGGGCTGCTAGTTTTTATTTTCTGGATTTGGATGCTTATTGACTGCCTAAAGAGAGATTTTAAAAAAGAAAACGACAAGATTGTATGGGTAATTGTGCTGGTTTTTTGAATATCATTGGAGCAATAATTTATTATTTTGTTGTGAAGACAGGGGATAAGAAATTGGATAAAAGAAAAAAATAATTTATTTCTTTGCTTTCTCTAACAATTCATTTACTTTATTCCAATTAACTACGTTCCACCAAGCTGCGATATACTCGTTCTTCCGATTTTGATATTTTAGATACATGGCATGTTCCCATACATCCACTCCTAAAATTGGAATTTTTCCTTCCATCAAGGGAGAGTCTTGATTCGCTGTGCTATACACTTCTAACTTTTCGTTATTCAACACAAGCCACGCCCATCCACTCCCAAATCTATTGAGTCCGGCATTTGTCAGCTCTTCCTTGAATTTTTCAAAACTTCCAAAAGTTTCATTCATGCCATCTGCTATTTTTTCGCTTGGCTCTCCGCCGGCATTCGGCCCCATTATCTGCCAGAATAAAGTATGGTTTGAATGCCCTCCTCCATGGTTTCTCACGGCAGTCTTTATGTTGTCAGGAACCTCATTTATCTTTTTAAGAAGCTCGTTTACTCCCATACTCTCAAACTTTGTCCCTTTTATTGCGGCGTTTAGCTTGTCAACATAAGTCTGGTGATGCTTTGTATGGTGTATCTCCATCGTCTTGGCATCTATGTATGGCTCAAGAGCGTCGTACTCATAGGGCAATTTCGGCAATTCATGCATTTTAATCCACCTCCAATTAACTATTGTTAACTGGTATATTTGATTCTATAAATAGTTTTTGATTGCTGTTTGCTGTTTATCAATATTATTTTACCACTCCCAAAAACTCAACAAAAAGGAAAAGTTTAAATAAAGAAAGTTAAGGAATTCAACCTTGAGCAATAAAAAGGTGAAATGAATATGGCAGGATTTTGGGCAAAATATTATTCAACTATATTTAAAGGTCTCACAGCAACTTCTTGGAAAGAAAAGAGAGAAATAAGTAAACTTGTCAAAGGACTTCATAAGGAAGACCATGAATTATACGTTGAAATACGTGACAAAGTGGCGGAGCATCGGGTTACTAGTGCTTTACATGAATTAGAAAATTTCATAAAAAAAGTGAGAAAATCTGCCAAAATAGCTGAAGAGTTTATATTCAATGCAATAACTCAAGACCAGCAGATTATAAAAGCCGAACAATGCATTTTAGATGCACTAAAAGAACTTTCACAGGAAGTAAGAAAAAATCCAAAAAATCAGGTATTAAGAAAAATAGAAAGAAGTTTAGCAATCTATATCTATCAGGGAACTAAGGATGCTGAGGGTGGGGACAGGGATGAGTACAAAATTGTAATGGAAGTACTGGATGAAGTGCACAAACACCATAAAGATTGGATGGAAAAAATAAGAACGATGTTTCAGGTTAAAGATGCTCAAAATCTTCTTGCAAGATGGATTATCAGAGCTGAGATATCACGAGAAAAAAGAGACATACAAGCGCTTAGAAAAATTGCTAAAGATATAAAATCACTTGCCGTCAAAGTAAAGAATCAGCCATGGACTAAAGGCAAAGCAGAGAGGATTGACGAATCTTTGGAAAACGATTATAAACTGCTTACTGATGCCTTAAAAGACGCATTTTATGAGTCTTATTTGATTAAAAAAAGAGATTTACTTATGTTTTTAAAAATATTATTCAATTTGCATAATTTAAGGCAATTCTTGGAAAGGTGGACGAAAGACAACGACTTACCTAGGAGTAATGTAGGGGGTTTGATAAATAAGATTATGGCGCTTGAAGAGGATATTGCAAAGCATTTCCAGCCTATCGCACAGGGATTTAGAATTATAATCCATTCCATAAATAACATAGAAAAGCTTGCTCTTGAAGAATATGAGGAAATGAATCGGTAATCCTTAAAAAAGAGGGTATTAAAATGATGCAAATGCGCGACTGGATTGTAGGTTTCGTCCCAGGAATAATAATAGGTGCTATTGGGTTGTTATCTCTAATTGGAATTTTGCCTTTTGAATTGCCAAGAAATGTATTGGTATGGACTTCCGCAATAGGGGGGGTTTTGCTTTTTTATGCTTCTATCATAGAAATCACAAATAGCAATGTGATGGGGACAGTATCTATAATTATCGCAGGAATAGTATTAGTAATTTCTTTACTGCCTGCCCTTAATAGCATTGGCTTATTTGGAGCTTGGGCAGAATTCAGCTGGATTGGCGATATTATATATAAAATAGCCTTTATTGTAGAAGGCGTTTTCTTGGCTATAGCCACTTTTGCCATGGAATTATAAAAATAATTATAATAAAAGAATTCTGGACAAAATAAGCCCTAAGTTGTGCAGAAAGGATTTGCTATATCAATATAATTAACCCATACATAAGCCAGCACTAGGCCAAGCACAACGCCAAAAACAAACAGCACGACAGGGTGCGTCACAATGCCTTTCTTATTCTTTAAAAAATCCATTAAAATCACCTTTTTCTATTGATAACCGAATTTTGGCAATCCTTATATTTAAAGATTTCTATTTTTAAAAATAAAGCGCGCCAGGGAGGATTTGAATTCGAGGTGAAAGAGCATTCACTCAGTCACGCCCCCGACCTACAGCTTAGAAGGCTTTAGCGTATTTTTAATATGTCGCTCTATCCAAGCTGAGCTACTGGCGCATAAAGAGCAAGTTGAAATTGATTGTTTATAAAAGTTGTTGATTGCACGCTATCAGCAAATGACTTTCAAAAATAGAAATCTTTAAATATATGGCTATTCAGAATGGGCATATCAAATCAAAAAGGTGATTTTAATGAAGTTTTTGAAAAATAAGAGCGGAATAATTACACACCCTGGTTTTATGTTTGCGATAGCCTTTATTTTGGGAGTCGTTTTGACTATTTTATGGGCAAAGCAGCTAGTAGCAGTTCCGTTCCCGTTCTGCGGCAATTGAACACGCTTCCGGATGAATGCACTTCCTGATGAGTTTTAATTTTTGAAAATAGAAAGACAAAAATTTTGAT
>JACQSQ010000040.1 GCA_016211245.1 Candidatus Woesearchaeota archaeon | reverse complement strand
TTCCCAGCTTCCAGCCCACATTGTGCAGTGCTTCTTGCCTTCCCAGTAATAGAAGCAGTTCTTGCCGAATTTCTCCCAGCGAACACACCCTTGGCATACGGGAGGAGCATTGCTTTTTACTTGTTTTTTTTGAGGTTCAGTTTGTTGTTCTGGCATTTTTACTTTTTACTTTATATGTATAATATTGATGAAATATTCCTCCTTCTGCTGTCAAATCAATAAATTTATCTTCATTAATAATCATTTCTCCAAATTCTAATGTAAATAAATAAACTTTTTTATCTTTGAAGTAAGGTAGTGATGTTGAATGAACAATTATACATTTATCGTTTTCTAAATTAATATCTGACATTTTTGGTTTTCATTCATTTTTTATTGTTATTATTCGAGGCGTTGCGATTTGGCAATAGGAGCAACGCCGAGTGAAACTATTGTCGCCTCAAAGGCGACGGATTCATTGTTTTTGATAATAGTAACTTAAAACTTTCAATCCAAAAACTCCCCTTTCTTAATCTTATCCGGCAAGTACTTGTCAGATATAAATGTTATGCCTTTTGATGACAATGCCTGTATTTCAAGCTTTGCCCCGAAATCCTTCATCATCTTGAATTGCCTTTGCCACTCCTTGTTTTTCTTGAACCAGTCATAGTCTGACAGCTGCTTAATCCTTGTCAAATCAACATCCTTGAACTTGATGAAATGCTTCTTCAAGTCATAATTTACAGCATCATCCGCAGTTATGCCCAGGAATCTAGCGTTCTGGAGGGTCATTGTCTCAGACATGTGTGCAAGATTTATCGAGCCAAACTTCAAGACTGAATAAATATAAAATCCCCATGGATCAAAGTCAGCCAAGACATAAATCGGCAAGTCATGCTCTTGCGAAAGCCTTTGCAATAATCTCCTTATTCCCCTTGTTGTCTGGCCTTGTGACGTCACAATCAGGCAATTCTGCTTGTCCCAAAATTTATCCTCGTGCAGTCTTTCCCAGACAGCCTGCTTCTCCATGTAAATTACATATTTTGCCTTTACGCTTTTAAACTCAATGTCCTCTACATTTGACGGGATGCTCCATCCTCCTGAACCGAGCTTTGCCCAGTTTATCGTATCTCCTGCGTCCTCGATAATGACATTTCCGGCCACAGAGCCCATCTTGTTTGCATTTATGTGCAGCTGTTCCCTCGAGCAATCAGTTATCAACTCCAAATCCTCCAATGCCTTGTCGCTTTCGCTTTGGTCATCAACTATATTTGTGTTTGAATTTGGAAGTGTCCTTTTTGCCATGTAAAATACGTCTCTCAAGCTTGCATGCTTTCCTACATTCAGGAGGGTCTTGCTGACTTTTGCTACTTCCAAAGTCTGGAGAAATTTCTTTGCGTGGCCTACATTAAAAAAAGTCCTCTGCTGCTGCTTGCTTCCAAGTCCAAGGGTTTTTGTCTTGGTGTCAAAAACTACATTTGAGAGGCTCCTTAAAGAAAACTCAATAGTCGGATTCCTGCCTTTCTCGATGTCAACAACAAGCTTTCTCCCCAAGTCCTCAAGTTCCTTAACTGGTTTCTTTTCCTGCTTCTTCATCTGACTCCCCTGATTTTGATTTCTTAAATTCCATTCTGTATAATTTATCATCCTCGTCTTCTTGCAGGATCTCCTGCTTTATCTCGGGCTTGACAAGCATCTTCTGCAGGCCTTGCATTATCTTTTCCTTGTTCTCCCCTGTAAGTACGGATAAGGAATCTGCAACTTCCGGAATATATCTCTCAAACATGTTTGCCCTCTCAATCTGGCTTGAAATCATTGTCTTTTTCCTGACATAAGACCCCAGAAGCCTTCCGCATTCCTGCAGGGCCAGCTTTATCTCCTTTATTATTTCAGAATAGTGGGCAATTGCCTCTTTTGACTCTGATGTGAAAGGCACCCATACAGATGACATGTGCACAACCAAAACTGCCGGGCCTACAGGCACAGAATCTCCTGATTGCTGCAGGCCATAAGGCTTCCAGTTGGTTTCCATTATGGACTTGGCCATTGAGCAGGCGCCTTCCTGATAGAGCAGTGGAACTCTATTTGCAAATCTTAATATATTCGCCTTTTCGTCTTTTGGGATTTCCCCTCCGTATGCGATTGCCGATTCTATGACAAAAGGATTTCCACGATAAACTGCTGGCGGCCTTGATGTGGAGCAATAAAATTCCGCCCTTATTTCTTTTCTTAATCCCTTCTCCAGAAGCTCTTGTCCAATCGGGCTTAGGCAGTCTGTAGGGGGGGCTATAATTTTTGTTTTTTGTATTCCCTGCAGAATTTTTTCGGCCATATCCCTGCTTACCTCGCTTGGCTTTGTATTGGGCAAAATAGCGGCATGCTGGCATATCTCCTTTGCAGTTCCTGGCCCTACTCTTGAAAATTCCGATGTCAGGAAGCTCTGCAAAGTCCTGGATTCTGTCCATCTCAGCTTGTCTATGAGCATTCCAAGCTCTATACCATAAGGATGGGGCTTTATCTCCTGTGCTTGATCCGGCAGCTTGTCTGTTGCTCTTGCATAAATAACCTGCTCAGATTTCGGATTTGTGTAAATAATTGTGACATGCGGGTTAATGACTGCTGTCTGTTTAAGGTACTCATCAACCGATTGGTTTCCCTTGATATACTCAGCTTCCAGATCAATCTCCACTCTTGTTCCATGCTCTTTTGCCCACTCTAGCTCCCCTTCTTTTCCAATCAGGGGCTTGTTGTTTTGGGTGTCTATTGTCAATTCATAATAATGGGCAGGCTCCTTTTTTGAAACTCTAGACGTGATTTTTGCAGCTCTTCCGGTTGTCAATTGCCCGTACAAAACTGCGGCAGAAATTCCTATGCCCTGCTGGCCTCGCGCTTGCTTCAAAGTGTGGAATTTGCTGCCGTAAAGCAGCTTTGCGAAAATGTTTGGTATCTGCTTTTTTACTATGCCTGGCCCATTGTCCTCGATAATAGCCTTGTACTTGAATTCACTCATTTCAATTATCTCAACACTTATCTCCGGCAGTACCCTCGCTTCTTCGCATGCGTCCAGGGAATTGTCCACTGCCTCCTTGACAGTCATCAAAAGTGCTTTCCTCTTGTTGTCAAAACCAAGAAGGTGCCTGTTTTTGGTGAAGAATTCAGCTACTGAAATTTCTTTTTGCCTTTTAGCAAGCTCATAAGCTATTGGGGTTTCTTTGGTCTCAGTTATTTCTGCCTTTGCCTCCTGTTTTGCCATTTTAGTAAAAATTTAAGAGAACTGGTATTTATATTTAATTGTTAATCTTTTTAGAATTTGATTACAGCTCCGTCATTGCTTTCCTCTTGATTTCCCTTCTTTTTTTCTCAAGAAATTTGTATACATTTGCATGGGTCGATCCTCTTAATAGCGACTCAATCGCCTGCCTTGCTATTGCAACTGACTCTGGCAATCCGATTATGCTTATAGTTTTCCCGAATACAGATATGTCGCATTCAGTAAGCTCTTCTATGATCCTTCTTGACTTGCCCTCTTTTCCTATCACCCTCCCCTTAAGCCTTAGCATTGCTTCTTTTGATTTTCCCACATACTCTCTCAAGTCGACTGCCTCAAAAACATAATCCGGCTTAAGCAATAGCCTTGCTATATCCGGGTTGAATCCCCTGCCGATAGCCTTTATTATTTCCCTTGCGGTGTACAACCCCAATGCGTCTTCTCCTGAAACGAAGATGTCTCCTTCCTTTGAGTCAATATTTAATTTTGTATTCGTAGATTCTTCAATATCTTTCTTTATGCTGCCTTCCTTGCCTATTATTACAGCAACTCTGTTTTTAGGCACTTTTAATTCATAAGAATATTCTATCATTTTATTTGCTGAAAGTTTATTTTATTTTTAAGTGTATTGATTTTATTAAGAGTTTTTATTTTTATGTTAATGAGTTTAGTTTTATTGATTTTTTTCGTTAATTGTTTTTTATTTAATGTTCAACCGTTATTGGATTTTCGTTAATGAGTTTTAGTTAATGCGTTTAAACGCCTGATTTATTT
>JACQSQ010000032.1 GCA_016211245.1 Candidatus Woesearchaeota archaeon | reverse complement strand
GCTTCGCTCAAAAAAGTCTCGAGTGCTTCAAAATTTTTTCAACTCTGAATTTTGCGGGTTGCCTCAAAATTCGAGGAAAAAATTTCTCGCCTCGAGCCGAAGGTCGCCTTGCTCTGTACGTTATACGAACCTTCACTCAAACTTCATGACCCTTCCTTCAAAGTCCTCTTTCATAAGCAAAACAACTCTTGAAGGCTCGTGCTCGTCTATCAATTTGTAATCAACATATTTTGCAATCTCTTTCGCAAATTCTTTTACTTCATCATGCAATGGCATATTTGCCTGCTCCAATCTTTCCCTAGACATCCCAACCCACATGTACGCCTTCACTTCGACAAACATAGGGTTGCTTAATCTTATTATTTCGGCCCATTGCTCAGCATAATCCATGTTCAAGCCCTTGATTAAAGTAAATCTTAAAACGGTTCTGGATTTTTCCCTTATTTCAGGCAGCATGCTTAATGTTTTCATCAAGCCTTGCCATGCGTTTTTAATTATCGGCCTGTCAATAATTGTGAACAATTCCTCGTTTGGCGCGTCAACAGAGATATACAACTGGGTTGGCGGCTCTTGAAGCAATTTAGCAATTCTCTCTGGCAATAATCCATTGCTGACAACAAAAGTTGAAAATCCCTTCTTATGGTATTCCCTTACCAGCTCAGGCAGTTTTGGATACAAAGTCGGCTCGCCGTCAAGCGAAATGGCAACATGCTGCGGATTCATCGCCCTTTCAAACTTTGCTTCTTCTGTTTTAGGGTTGCCACCAAAGCCTGAAAGCAATTTTTTTTGGGCCTCAATAGTGCCATCAACTATGTCTTCCGGAGCATCGATGCCGCCTTCCATCGCTGGCTGTGTATGGTATCTCAAGTCGCGCCAGCAAAAAACGCATGCGTTGTTGCACACAAATGTAGGAGTCATCTGTATGCACTGGTGCGAGTTTATGCCGTAAAACTTGTGCTTGTAGCATCCCCCCTCACCTCTCAAGTCGCTTTTGGTCCAGTGGCACGTCTTGACCCTAGTATGATTTCCAACAGTCTCGTACCCTTGGTTTTTAAGCAACAATTTTACGTTTGGCTCAATCATTTTGTTTGTTAATTATCAATTTTCAATTTTACTTATTATTTAGCTTAATAATCTATTGAGTTTATCGTTATTGCACCCAATTTTTGTTTTTGTGTAACTTACCAATGCTAAATATGCTGTTGTTAAACCCAAATATATATAAATTTTGAGGTTTTTGAATATTTCATGGATCTGAAGCCGGCACTGAAAAAGCTCGAAGAAAGCACGAGCTTCAAGGATTGGCAAAAAAAGAACAAAAGCACCTATTTTTCCTATGCTTTCAGGATTCCCCAGGAAATGCCTAATGAGTGGCAGCTGGGTTTTTATAACGCCAAAAAAGACAAAATAACAACTTTTGTCATGAAGGACGATGCAGTCAGCATAAGGGCAGAGGAAGACGTATTTAAGAGGGACGAAACAAAAGTAAAAGAAATAAAAGTTGAAAAAGTAATGCTGACCTTCGACAATGTAATGGGCAAAGCAAATGAATTTCAGCAAAAGAATTACCCGAATGACAAGAGCGTCAAGACAATAGCCATATTACAGAACGTTCAGGAATACGGGACTATCTGGAACATAACCTATGTAACGCAGTCTTTCAATACATTAAACATGAAAATAGACGCTTCCACAGGCAAAATTCTTGAGCATAATCTTTCATCAGTGTTTTCTTTCAGGAAAGAATAGCAAAATACAGCAAGCTGCAATATTCCAGCCAATATGCCGAAATCCATTAAGGCTTACGCTTTGCTTCTTTAGGGCAAAGAAAACCAGCTATTTCCCAGCATCCCATAAATCATTGATTTATGACATACCCAATCAAACTATACCTTTAAAATGTATATATTTTATTTGCGATTTGTTTATATATTAGGTGCATCTAAAAAAACAGCGCACTAAAGATCATTGCGCTTGAATGTAATTTCTGTGATTAAAATGCTTAGAATAAAAATAAAAAAAACTGCAGATGTCAAAATGCCTTCTTATGCCCATAAGGGCGATTCTGGAATGGACTTGTACGCTGCAGAAGACAATTTGCTGAAGCCGATGGAAAGAAAATTAATCGGCACTGGAATTAGGATAGCAATTCCATATGGCTACGAAGCTCAGGTCAGGCCGAAAAGCGGCTTGGCTATAGAGCATGGCATAAGCCACGTGAATTGCGTTGGCACAATTGATTCAGGCTACAGGGGAGAGATAAAAGTTCCTTTGATAAACCTGAGCGACAAGCCGTACAAGGTGGAAAAGGGGAAAAAAATAGGCCAGATGGTTTTTGCCAAAATTGAAGAAGCTGTTATGGAGGAGACTGACGATTTAGGCCAAACAACAAGAAATGACAATGGCTTTGGAAGCACAGGGCTGGAGTAAAGAGGTGTTTTATGGGAAAAGATACTAGCAAGCCGATAAGCTTTAAGACAGTTCAGAAGAATACCAAGCTGGCAGAATTTGCGGAAGAAAAAGAGCTTGATGAAAAAGAAGATGAATAATTTTATCTTTACTTTCAAGTAGAAAAAATTTAAATAGGCATAATCATTACTTCTTGATATGGGGGTTTCGAATAAGGCTGATGCAGGGCTGACTATCCTATTAGTGGTCATAATTGCAATTTTCTTTATTTGGTGGCTTATAAACATTAATCAGCGGGAATGTAGGAGCAACAAAGATTGCGATTCAGAATCCTACTGCGGCTCAGATTTTAGCTGCCACCAATACCCAAATATACAAAAAACAGTTGTTGAATACAATCTTGTAATTCCGTCTTTGATAATAGGCGTTGCAATTATAGCGGCTGCAGTAATAATAAAGCGCAAAGCCCAAAATAGCGGTCATTAAGAAAGAAGCTCAAGCCGTACCCTCCAATATCCTATCAACCTCCTTTTTTACATTCTCAAAAACATTTTCAAGGCTTTCATTTGAATTTACTATAATCAAGTTGTCTTTCAATAGACTTGGCAAAAGCAAGAAGTTCTTCCTTATTTTTTTCATGAATTCGAGCTGCTCAAATTTCTCTTTTTGCCTGCTTGCTATCCTTTTCAAGGCCAGCGAAGGCTTGACATCAAGTACAAATGTAATATCCGGCTTTTTGAATTTCCTGTTTTTGCGGATTAAGGCTTTGATATCCAGGCCTTGGGCTCCTTGGAAGGCTATTGTTGAATAGTAATACCTGTCGCAAATCACTATATTCAGCTCGTTCTTATCGGATTTGTTAAGAAAAGGCACGATAGTGTTTTTTAGGTGATCTTTCCTGTCTTTTATAAAAAGTTCGGTTATCTTTTTCCCGCTGCTTTCAGGATCATTTTCTTTTCTGAGCATCTCCCTTATCCTATTTCCGTATTTGCCATTAGTCGGCTCTCTTGTTGTCAATATCCTGTATTTCTTGTTTTTGGAGAAAAGGTAGTTATGGAGCATTTTTACTATCTCGCTTTTCCCGCTTCCATCAATGCCGTCAATGACTATGAACAAGCCTTTTTTCATGGCTGTCTGAGAATTCCGCTTGATTTATTAAATTTGTGAAAGAAGTTCAAATCTTCAGCTCTTCTGCGTTTTTTCTCTCATAATAAAAATCCTGTATTTCATGATAGACCTTTGCCTGCTCTTCGGGTTTTAGCTTGTTGTATATTCTCATTATTTCAATATAATCCCACTTGGCCCCTTTTAGGTCCAGATTCATCAAAGCTTGTCTTGCATGAGCCATCCTGCTTTTTATTGCATCAAAATTGTCCAGAAGCTCAGGCGCAATTTTAGCTTCTTTTTTCCTGAACAGGCCGCCCAAAAACGATTTTTTGTCCGGTCTTTTAGCATCATCTATCGCATTTTTTATTTCCTGCCCTGCCTCATCCTTTTCAGCTCCAATCTCCTCCTCAAAATCAGCGTTGCTAATGCCCAATTCATCAAATTCTTTGGATTTGGGCTCTTCTTCCACATCCAATCCAAACTCCTCGCCTAAATTGAAAAATTCATCTTCTGGCTCAACTTCTTTTTCTTTTTTCTGTTGTTTCTTAGCCTTGCCAATAGCATTTATTTTTTTAGGCTCTTCCTCTAATAACTTCTTAGGCACCTTTGTCTTCGCCTCACGAGCAGAATCTTTTTTTATATCGGCATCCTTTTCCGCATCTTCAAACAATTCTTGGAATCTATTTTCAGAAACAGCCTGCTCTTCAAATTCCATGCTCGGAAATGGGGGCGGCGGTGGCAGTAGCTCATCAGTATTGGCCTTTGGCTTGAAGAACAGCGATTTGAGCATTTTAACCTCTTTTTACATATTGTTTGTTATTTATTTTAAATAATTTGTTATTTTAATCAATTATTTCAATTATCTTTTCCTTTGACTTAAAGCCGGATGCTATTCTCACTCTTTTCTTGAAGTGTTTTAATAAGAACTTGATAATCTCAATATTGGCTTTATTATCTTCAGGCTTTGCCTTTACATGAACAATGTAGGCGTTCCTTTGATTATCAAAGCCTTCTATTCGGTTTTCTCTTGCATTGGGCTTTACAATGATTTTGAATTTATTTGAGTTAATCATGACTTAGGTTAATCCAGCTTATTTAAGTATTATTTTCACTACTTCAAAATAATAAAAAGAGAAAGGTTTATATAGGTGTATATTTTATTAATATATATGTCTGAAATTAAACCATTGGAATTATTAATAGTTGAAGATCATGATATGAATAGGGAGATATTTGAAGAGTTTGCAAGAGACTACGGCGCAAATGTCACAGCAGTTCGTGATGGCATAGAAGCCTTAGCAAGCTATTTTGAAAGATTAAAGCAAGGTAAACCTTATGATGCCATTATTACAGATTTAAGCATGCCGCGCAAGGATGAACTTCCATCAGGTGGAGATTTAATTGTAGAGATTGTTAAAAGAGTTACTCCTCAAACCCAAGTAATATTTATAACTGGAGGCCAAGATGATGCCCGATATAAAAGATTAATGGAAACTGTGCAGCAGGCTGATCCAGATGCAATTTTGCAAAAACCAATTTCCCGTGATGATTTTACATATGTTTTGAGCATGGTTGATTATGTGAGGGCTACGAGACTGCAGGTACCTACTTTTAAGCTTCAACCTTCGGAATATCGGCCAATTATTCCAAATATTTAATCATAATCTCTCCAGGTATGGCCGCACTTCTCGCATTTTAGGAACTTGGTTTCAGGCTCGTCTCCTGCTCTTGTCTGGACAAGCCAGAAATAAGCTGTCTTGTGGCCGCATTTAGGGCATTCCACAGTTGTTTTGGGCAATGTTTGCAGTTCTCCCTTATCAACTACCTCAACTGGCTTCTCGTATTTTGGCACGCTCTCCTTGACAGTGGCTCCAGCTATTTGAGAAGTCTTATAGCCGCACGAGCATGCCATCAGCTTTTTGCTGTCCTCTTTCCTCGGCACAAGTATAGAGCCGCATTTCGGGCAAAACATAAGCTGGACTTTATCCAAATCATATATAAATTTAACCTTTTTGGATGAAATTACCTAAGAAATTAACAGACTCAACAAACCATATTTTTATATAACCCAAAAATGGTATTTTAATGGCAGCATTTCCCACTATCTGCTCCTCGTTTATCCTGGTTTCATCAAGAAATGGGCTCTTTATGGAAGCTGGATTTGTTTTGTAGTTGTCGCCTTTTGTCTGGAAATAATAATCTTCATTTTCCTTCCATTTCTTGACTACCCTGTGGATTATGGGGTCTTTTTTTGCGCTCCAGAATACAATTATGTCGCCAATTTCAATTTTCTCGGGAGGCTTGCCCCTAAGCACAATTATGTCTCCCTTGCTGAAGCCGTTTTTTAACGGGAATCCAATAAAATCCTCTTTCTTTATATTATTTGAAGCATACCAGTTTTGTGATTTTTCCCACCAGTCACCAAAATTTACATTATGCTCCATGCTCTCGCTGACTACAGCAACAACAGGGTGGCTCGTGCTGAGCAGATAGCCCAGCCCGGGATAGACAATAAACTTAATAAGCACAAATGCAAGGGCCACATTCACAGCCCAGCTCCAGATGCTGTTGTCCTCCCAGATAAAATGCCATAATTGCCTTAATGCCCTCTTCCAGTCCATAAATCCGGTTCCTGCGCAAGAAATAAAAAGGTTTGCTTTTAAGCTAGATTAGAAACTTATAAATAACAATAAACAACTGAAATTAATCTTTCAAAATGAAATATCCAACAAAACAACTGAAATTTGCGAGGTCAAATTACTACCAGGGAATTCTCCAGCTTAGGGACGTAAATGAGGAAATGCTTAGTTTTGTGTACAATCAAATAAAAAAAAGAGGCGATGTTGCTGTAACAAAAACAATGAATCTGCCGAACGGCAAGGATTTGTACATAACCTCGCAGAAGTTCATAACTATTTTGGGCAAAAAGCTGAAGGAAAGCTTTGGCGGGCAAATCACAACAAGCTCAAAGCTCCACACAAGAAGCAAAACAGGAAGAGACTTGTACAGGGTTAATGTGCTTTACAGGCCTGCAAAATACAAAAGAGGCGACATAGTTGCTGTAAGAGGGGACAAGGTCAAGCTGCTCCAAGTAGGCAGAAGAATCTTTGCATTGGAATTGAAAACAGGAAAGAAAATCAGGGTAAGAAGCGAAGACCTGCCTCCTAACTAAATCCCAATACCTTTATAAGCAAAATTACTCTACTTGCCGTATGAAATCTGTGAAAGGCACCATAGCCAGCGGCCTTGGGGAAGGCTCTTATTTCATGTCAATGGAGCATTACAAGCAGGAAATAAATAAAAAACTGGGCTTTGAGGCATATCCAGGAACTTTAAACATTAAAATAAAAGAAAATCGCGACGAGCTGCTGAAAAACACAAAGCCAATACAGCTCATGGGATACATTTCAAGCAACAAAAAATTTGGAGGCGCATCCTGCTACAGGGCAAAAATAAAAAACATAAATGGTGCAGTCATAATTCCGGATATCAACAAAAATCCAAAAAATGTAATAGAATTCATTGCGCCTGTTCATGTGAAATCCGCATTAAGACTAAACGATAATGAAGAAATTGAGATTGAATTTTTATGAAAAAACTTCCAGCAAAATTTATTGTATCCAGAGCGCCAAAGGAATACCTAAAACAAGGATTGAGGTATTGCGGTGGCTACACAGTAAAAGCCATTCTTAGCGCATATTCAATGGATGGTGGAGGGCATCCTAAGAAATATCTGCCAATCAGGTTTTTAGGAGTTACTACACCAAAACTAATGCAACAAATTCTACAATCTCACGGGTTTGGCACTACATTAAAGAGCGCAAAAACCTTGCCAGATGAAAACAAAATACAACAAATAAAAAAAGAACTAAATAAAAATCATCCAATTATACTATTGATTGGAAACGGCTATTCCCCGTGGGGAACATATTCTAAAATAAGAAGAAACTTGTTTAGTCATTGGATAAGCATATGGGGCTATAACGATAGAGAAAAAGTTTTTTATGTTTACGACTCTTGTGTCCCATTGAAAAGGCATGACAAGAAAATTCCAATTGGAAATACAAAGAGAAAATTTGAAGAGGTTCTTCGCGACTGGGGCGGAGGATTCCCTTGGCTGGGGAGATATATGTATATACCTGTTGTCAATAATCAATCATAAAAAATGAAAATAGGAATAGCAGACACGACATTTGCAAGGGTTGACATGGCGTCTTTTGCCATTGAAGTAATCAGGAAAAACTCAAAAGCAGATATAGAAAGATATACAGTTCCGGGCTTCAAGGATTTGCCGGTTGCATGCAAGATTTTGATTGAAAAATACAAGTGCGATATTGTAATTGCATTGGGAATGGCAGGCCCTAAGCCGATAGACAAGCAATGCGCTCATGAAGCGTCCCTTGGGCTGCAGCAAGCTCAATTGATGACCAACCGGCATATTCTGGAAGTTTTTGTCCACATGGACGAGGCAAAAACAGAAAAAGAAATATACGATATTGCAAAAAATAGGACTGAAAAGCACGCTTTGAATGCCTTGGAATTGCTGAAGTCAAAAACTTCGCTTGCAAAATATGCGGGCACGGGAAGAAGGCAGGGCAAACAAGATGAAGGCACTATAAGGGTATTGAAAATAAAATTTTCGGAACCTCCTCGTATAACTCGGAGGTGAACTAATGGCTGAAAGACTAGGCATGGTTGTTTCGACATTCAACTATGAAATAACAGGCGAGATGGCAAAAAAAGCCCAGCAAAGGGCAAAAGAAGTAGGGGCAAGAATAGCAAAAGTTGTTGAAGTGCCGGGCTCATTTGAGATACCATTGGCTGCAAAAGAGCTGCTTGAAGACAAGAATATAGAAGGCGTTGTGACAATCGGCACAATCATTAAAGGAGGGACAGACCACGACACTGTAGTTGCGCATACCGTTGCCAGAAAGCTTCTTGACTTGTCATGCGAGTACAATAAACCGGTCTCTTTGGGCATCTCAGGCCCGAACATAACATGGCAGCAATCAGAAAAAAGAATTGAGGAGTATGCGATAAGGGCTGTTGATTCTGTTGTCAAGATGCTGAGAAAAAGCTAAAATTTTGATTTAGAAATCATTATATAGTTAATAAGCCATAACTATTCTATGAAATTTTATATTGATACAAATATCTACCTAAATTTTTGGAAGAAAGAGGGCGATGAAACTAAAGGCATCCCTTACTGGAAGCTGGCAAAAGATTTTCTCGATAAAGCTGAAAGAGAAAATTCTATTATCCTTTTCTCTGGGCTCATTTTAAAAGAATTGAGATATAAACTGACAGAGGAACAATACAAAGAAAAAGAAAATTTGCTAAATTCAACATATGAAAAAGTTGAGGTCACCGAAGAAGATTACAAAAACGCTAGAAAGCTGGAATCAAAAAGCAATTTTGAGATTAGCTTTTATGATTGTTTGCATATCTCTGTCTGCAAAAGATTAAATTTAGTTCTTGTTACAAGAGACGCTTTGCTTTTGAAGTTTGCAATAAATGAAGGCGTAAAGTGCGGTAAGCCAGAAAATTTCTTATAAGCTGTTAATCCCTTTCAAATCAAACTTTTCTTTTGAAAGTTTCTTTCTTATTTCCCTGATTTCTTGCACAGAATCGCCGGTATTTGGAATTGTGCCTATCTCTTTTTCCCAGACTAACCTTCTAACAGCATCCCGAATAGCATCAGATTTATTTGGATAATATCCTCTCTGCACCAATTCATCTATTCTGTCAATCAGTCCTTTAGTTAGCCTGACTTGCGTCATTTGCATTACCATTGTATTACAAATGATATACATTTGTATATATAAAGGTTTTG
>JACQSQ010000037.1 GCA_016211245.1 Candidatus Woesearchaeota archaeon | reverse complement strand
CTTATGTATTGTCTCATATGCCCATCTCCTAAGTGAAATCCTATGAGATATGCTAAGTTTTCATCAAGTTCTTTAGGCAGAGTTATTCCTCTATAAACATCAGTCTTGCTAAACCTAATATTCGTATTATCAAATTCCATCTCAACCTACCTCCAAAGTTTTTATTTATACAAAACCTTTGGAATCTAAGAAAAAGAGAATTATAAGCGAAACTGCATAATTGATTTTTTGTGTTGAAGACCGAAAATCATTATTTAGCAGTTTTGCGTGTTCTCTTTTTCAGTTTTCAAGAAATTCTACTTTAAATACCCTGCGTCAGCGAATGTCCAGTGCTTTTTTGTCCAGTGACCGGAGGCGTTTCTTTTCTCTGATAAAGTTTATTAACCCTCATATCAACCTTCCCTAAATGGCAAAGCACATCGGCATTGTAGGCATAACCTCGGAAGGGACTTCTCTGTGCTACAAGACTATCTGCTCCGAGGCTTCAAAAATAATGGGATTGAACCATCATCCCGAGATTTCCCTGCATAACCGGTCTTTCCATAAATTCATCGGGCCTTTTAACAAAAAAGATTGGAGAGCGCTCGCAGAATTAATAAATGACTCAATAAAAAAACTTGATTCATGCGGGGCTGACTTTGCAATCATCCCTGCAAATTCCGTTCATTTCGCATTTGACGATATAAAACGGATATCCCCCATACCTGTTTTAAGCATAGTAGAAATTGCGGCAAAAGAATGCAAGCAAAAAAACTTCAAAAAGGTCGGGATTCTTGGGGTCGGAATGACAATGAGCGGTGGATTGTTCAATGAGTCTTTAGAGAAATATCATTTAATTCCTGTCACTCCAAATCAGCACGAGCAGAAAATAGTCAATGACACTATTTATAACGAAATAGTCCCGGCAAAAACTGCAAAAGACACGCCACAAAAAATAATCAAAGTTATAAATTCCTTAAAAAAGCAGGGATGCGATGCCGTTATTCTTGGATGCACAGAGCTCCCATTGGTAATAAGCGAAGAAAATTCTCCTCTGCCGTTTATTGATACAACCAGATTATTGGCAAGAAAAGCGCTTGAATACGCCCTGGAGAAATAAAAAATGCAGCAAATCCCGTACAAGCCAATAAAGCACATCCTTATCTGCACAAATGAAAGAGAAGCTGGGAAAGACTGCTGCTCCCATGTAAAAGGGTACGAAATATTTAAAGAATTAAAAGACTGGACAAAATCAAATGGCTTGGCATCAAAAGTCTGGGTCACAAGAACCGGCTGCCTGGGATTCTGCAATAATGTCGGTGCAACAATAGTTATTTATCCCGACCAGCTATGGTTCAAGGAAGTAAAGAAAGAGGAATTGCAGAAAATAAAGGAGATTATTCTTGAGTCAATCGGATAAAACTTTATAAATAAACTTATTTTTCAATTCTAATTGCGGGTTCGTAGCTCAGCCTGGTAGCATTCAATGCTGGGCAATTAGAGCGCTGCTCTGATAAAGAATTAATTCCGAGAGGCAGAGGTCGACGGTTCAAATCCGTCCGGACCCACTAAAAATTTTTTGTTCACCACCACAAAGTTTAAATATAGGTTGCTATTCTATAATGGCAACACTTTAATTTTTGCTAAAAAATATGCATAGGAGGGGTTGATAATGAATTTTAAAACAAGCTCACTGATTGTGTTTTTGGTTGTTTCTATGTTCTTGCTAAGCAGCTGCGAGGTTTACCAAACCCTTTACGGCACTACAGGGCAAGTTGCAGCTCCTCCAGATAACGAGTCAATGGAGCCGGCCCCGGCAGAAGAAGTTCCGGAAGTGACAGAGGAAGAGCCTGCTGAAGGCTTGACAGAAGAAGAGATTGAAGAAGAAGTCATGGTTGATGAAACCCCAAAAGAGACTCCATTTGTTGTTGTAGTTCAGGAAACCGACTTGGTTGACTTGGTGCCTAAGGCAGAGGACCCTGACGCTGACAAGCTTGTTTTTACATTTACTTCGCCATTGAGTGAAAAAGGAGAATGGCAGACAACATACGGCGATGCAGGCGAGTACACAGTCGCTATAACAGTCTCTGACGGCAAAGCCACAGACTCAAGAGACATTTTGATAATAGTTAACAAGAAGGAAGAGACTCCAACAATTGATAACTCATGGCCTATAGAAAGCTCTTTGGTGATAAGCGAAACCGAATCGATTGATTTCAGGGTCGAATCAAGCGACCTGAACAAGGATCCTTTGGCATACTCCTGGAAGTTTGACGGGGAGGAAGTTGGCTCCGGTTCAGAGTACACTTACCAAAGCGACTACGACAGCGCCGAAACGCACACCGTGAAGGTTGACGTCTCAGACGGTTTGTCAAGCGCGTCCAGAATATGGTCTGTTGAAGTGTTGAATGTCAACAGGTATCCTGTGATGGAGCAAATAGGCAACCTAAAGTCAAAGGAAACTGATACTGTGGCTATCACTGTAAGGGCCACCGATGAGGATGGCGACGATTTGGCCTATTCGATAAGCGACTCAAGATTCACGCAAGACGAAAATGTATTTGAGTGGCAGACAGACTACGACAGCGCAGGCGAATACGAATTGATTGTCGGAGTGAGCGACGGCACTGACATAACAGAGGAAACACTGACCTTGACGGTTGAAAATGTGAACAGGCCTCCAGTCATAGTAGATGTCCTGCAGAAATCATAAATTTATTTTTATTTTTTTATTGTTGGGGGAATAATGAGAAGAAGCATCCTGATACTTTTAGTAATCTTTTTGATGTTCTTTCCTTATATTGTAAGTTCCGTGAGCACTTTTGTGATACAGGAAACGGAAAAGCTAAAGGTGGAGCCCAGGGCATTCGATCCCGATAATGATAAATTGGATGTTAGCTATGCCCCGCCATTGGACGATAACGGCGAATGGCAGACAACATATGGGGATGCGGGCACTTACGACACCGAAATAATAGTCTCTGACGGCCAGGCGTCTGTTTCAGAGTATGTGCAAATAACTGTCAAAAGGAAAGAGGAGCAGCCAACTATAGATTTGCGTGCGCCTGAAGACCCGGTCAGCATAGAAGAAGGCAAATCCGTTTTCTTTAATGTTTCCGCGAGCGACCTGAACAATGACGAATTGTCTTATAAGTGGTTTGTGGACGGGCAAGAAAAGGCTGACGGCCAAGGCTTTACTTATTCAACCGGATTTGGCGATGCTGGCACGCATAAGGTCGAGATTAAAGTCTCTGACGGCCTGTATGTTGTAGGCATGGCATGGCGCGTCATAGTCCATGATTTTAACGTTCAGGGGCTTCTTGACTCCATTCCAGATGCCCAAGTGGATGAGGGAGAAAAAATAATCCTGAAGTTGCCGGATTTTGAGTCTTATGGGATTGATTATTCAATTTCAGAGCCTGTTGGAAATGACAATGAATGGCAAACAGGTTTTGACGATGCAGGCTCGTACAATGTGATGATTAATGCCCAAGGCAGCGGCTTTAAAGGCTCAGCTGATGTGGAAGTTGTTGTGAATAATGTTGACAGACCCCCTGTTTTTGAGAAAATTGACAATGTTGTCGTGAATGAAGGGCAGGAAGCGGCAATTGTCCTGAAAGCCACAGATGCTGACGGCGATGAAGTTGTTTATTCCGCAAAAAGCATGCCGGAAGGCGCTAAATTGGAAGCCAATAAGTTCACATGGGCGCCTGGCTTTGATACGGTAAAGAAGGATAATTTCGTCGATTACATGATTGACAAGCTAAAAGCCCTGAACAAGAATTTCTATGTTCAGTTTGTAGCTTCCTCAAATGACAAAAGCGTTGTGAATAATGTAGTAATTACTGTCCGTGATGTAAACAGGGCGCCTGTCGTGGAAGACTTTAGCCCGATAAATGTAAGGGAAGGCGACACAATCAGGATATTGCCGAATGCATACGACCTGGACGGCGATTCAATAAAAATAACCTACTCTGGATTCATGACAAGCGACACTTACGCCACAGATTTTGACGATGCGGGCGCTTATGAAGTTAAAGTGACCGCAAATGACGGCTCCCTCGAGACCACAAAAATAGCGCAGATAGTGATAAACAACACCAACAGGGCCCCTGTTTTCGAAAAAGTACCGGACAGAAAAGTGAAAGAAGGGGAAGAAGTGGTTATACTGCTTGACTCTTACGATCCTGACGGCGACAGTTTGAGGTATTCTATTGAAAATCCGCCGGAAAATTACGCGCTTGAAGGCAATGTGTTTACATGGACGCCTTCCTATTCAACAGCAGCCAGGGGGGAATTAAAAAATCTTGAAATAATATTTGTTGTGGGGGATGGAAGGCTTGCAGCAAAGCAAATCGCAGTAATACAGGTTGAAGACAGGAACAGGGCTCCAAAAATCATTAATGGCACGAGCACAGTTTTCGCCGATGCGAATGTCCCGGTATTTATGTTTGTGAGCGCCATGGATCCTGACGGAGATGCGCTAAGCTACGTATGGGATTTTGGGCTTTTTGAAAAGTATGTTGCAAGCGACAAGCACCAAAGGACTTTCTCAACTCCTGGTGAAAAGCAGGTCAAGGTTACAGTAAGCGACGGAATTGAAAAGGCAGAGCACGGCATAAGCGTTTTCATAAAGCAAAATGCAAGTGCCATCCCTTATTTGAATGAAACCTACACATCCACAAGGAAGTTCAACATAACCGTCAAAAAAGAGACAAGGATTTCCGAAAAATCCGTCACATCAGGCGCTCTAAACTCCAAAAATACCCCGCCAAGGATTGTAGACTCAAGCGATTACGTTGTTGCAAGGCTAAACCAGCCAGTATTGCTTTTTGTCAAGGCTGTCGACGACAATGGAGACAAGCTTGCCTACACATGGGACTTCGGATTTTTGGACAAGCATGATGGAAACGCTTATCATCAAAGAACCTTTACAAGCAAGGGAACAAAAACTATAAAAGTGACGGTTAGCGACGGAACCTATTTGGTTGAGCATATAATAACAGTCACTGTTGTATAATATTTATAAACTCTAAGTTTATATTAAAAAATATGGATAAAATTAAAAAAGATATTTTTATAGGATTTTTAATTTACGCATTAAATATTTTATTGCTTTATTATCTATGGCAAAAAAATATTGCATTAACCCTAACCCTTATAGTTATATCCGCTTTTGTTTTACTTAAATGGGCCGATCAAGAAGAAAGAGTAGTGTACTTTGCAAGTTTTATTCTTGGCCCTATTATTGATTTAATCCTTGTTCCAGCCGGCATCTGGAAGTATGGAAACCCAACTATACTTGAGGCTCCGCTTTGGCTTCCCTTCACATACGGAGTTTTGACAGTAACGGCTGTTAAAATAGGGAAATCAATAGCAAAACTTTTGAAATAAATTCATCATAATTAATTCTAATATTTTTTTCAAAAAACTTTATAAACCACCTCTTCCTGATTCCCCTTATGAAACCATTAGGCATTGATGAAGATTTTGACAGCGCAGTCCTCAACATTGCCATTGACACAATAAGAATAGGGAAACAGGCCCTAATCTTCGTGAACACGAAAAAATCCGCTGAAAAGACAGCAGAGGAGATATCAAAAAAGCTGAAAAGCGAAAATGAAGTTCTGGACTCGCTGTCAGAGAGCGCGTTAAGCTCCCTCTCAAAGCCGACAAAGCAATGCGAGAGGCTGGCTTATTGCCTAAAAAAAGGAATAGCCTTCCATCACGCTGGTCTGGTGCAAAAGCAGAAGGACATTATAGAAGACAATTTCAGGAATGGCATTATAAAAATAATTTGCTGCACCCCAACGCTTGCGTACGGCGTTGACTTGCCAGCTTTCCGCGCGATAATAAAGGACCTGAAAAGGTATACGGTCCATGGCCTAAGCTGGATTCCCGTCCTGGATTACATGCAGATGTCCGGCAGAGCCGGCAGGCCAAATTACGACAATGAAGGCCAATCAATTACAATCGCAATATCTAATTCTGAGAAAGAGAAAATAGAAGAAAGGTATGTTAATGGGGCTCCTGAGGAAATATATTCAAAGCTCGCAGTTGAGCCCGTTTTGCGAACATACGTGCTTTCATTAATCGCCGCAAATTTCATCACAGCAAAAAAAGACTTGTTTGATTTTTTTGACAAAACCTTTTACGCCCATCAGTTCAAGGACCTGAGAAGGCTACATTCAATAATCAGCAAGGTAATAGATATGCTGGAAGAGTGGGAATTCATAATGGTTTCCGGGGATGGCGATTTTGCAAGCGCAAATGAGCTGAAAGAGCAGAAATTTAAGGCTACTTTGATAGGAAAAAGGGTTGCAGAGCTTTACATAGACCCTTTAACGGCAAATTTCATGATAACGTGCCTGAGAAATGCTTCTGACAAGAAGCTTGATGCATTTTCATTCCTGCAGATGGCCTCGCACACCCTGGAAATACGCCCGATGCTTAAAGTCGGCCTCAGGGAGCACGACAAAATCCAGGAGTCTATGCTGGAGTTCAGCGATTTTATCCTGGAGAACGAGCCTTCAATGTACGAGCCCGAGTACGAGGAGTTCCTGAATTCTGTGAAAACCGCAATCATGTTCAATTCATGGATTAACGAGCAGGACGAGCAGTTTTTATTGGAGGAATACAACATAAGGCCCGGCGAATTAAGGGCAAAAATAGACATAGCTGACTGGCTTCTTTACTCGGCTGAGGAAATAAGCAAGATAATGCACTACCAGTATCTGGTAAAGGAGATAGTTAAATTGAGGCTGAGACTGAAGTACGGAGTAAAAGAGGAATTATTGCCGCTTGTAAGGCTTGAGAATATAGGAAGGGTTAGGGCAAGGATATTGTTCAGGAACAGGATCAGGGATATCAAAGATGCCAAAAATGCCGATTTGTCTACCCTGACCCAGTTATTGGGCGAGAAAATCGCATTAGGCGTGAAAAAACAATTGGGGCAGGAAGAGCCAGAAGTTCCGGAAAACAAGAGAAAGGGGCAGATTAGCCTGAGGGACTGGGATGGATAAATTTATATTATCTAAGGTAAGTTTTCATTCTTATTGCAGCGTCAGTAAGCAGTTTTCCTAAAGTTCCTATTTCATCAGCAATATGGTAGACTGCAATCTGTCTCCAATTAAACGATTTTAGGGTGTCATCTCCGTCTGCGACTACCCTGTTTCTTCCAAATCTTTTAGCAAAATATAGTGCGTTGTCTGCCCGTTCCCTTACGTTAAATGGTTTTTCTCCTTGCCTTTCGTCTGCTATTCCTATGCTTACAGTTATCTTTTCTGACTTTATATATTCGTTTGTTACAATGCCTCTTTTTTGAAGTTCCTCTAATACATAGGGTAAAACTTCATTTTCCACAGCCCTTCTTAATCTCTCTGCAGCAACCCTTCCCCCTTCTTTGTCTGTTCTCTCCAATTCTACATAAAATTCCTCACCACCATACCTGCCTACGTACGATTCCCTTAAATTTCTTAATATCACTCGTGCCACGTTCTTAATCACAATATCCCCAACAGTATGGCCGTAGGCATCATTTATTCTCTTGAAATTGTCAATATCTACCATTAAAACAACATATTTGTCTTTTGGTTCTCTTTTGGGAGCATCAATGTGATTTCTGGTGTGCATACCCGTCAACACATCTGTGACGGTTGTTTCCATAACACCCACTATAGCCGCTCTCTGAAGATTGATCAGATAAGGGCCTATATCTTGGTCTACTCTAACTACATTGGTTTTTGTAAGTCCTAAATTCACTAATGATAGAACTTCAGATAAATAACGTAATCTATCAAAAGGATCTTCCAGTTCTGATAAGTCTCTATCAATCCCTTCAGTAGTGATGTTGCTCCTAATCCACACTCCGCCAATCAGTTCATCTATAGATTTTGGCATATACCTTAATCATATTTAATCATATATAAATTTTTCTATTGTTACTATATAAAAGTAGTAAATCTAATATTCAACAACCTTTATAAAAGACATTTTATAACTTTGATTTATGTCCCTGTAGTATAACGGACCAGAACGTGAGGTTGCGGTCTGCAGGCAATTTTGCTTCAGGCATTTACCTTAAGATCGGGGTTCAATTCCCCGCAGGGGCATATGATTTTCGGGATAGATACATCTCCAAGAAATAGAACCATTTATAAATAGACTTGGTTAATTATCTCGCATGGGGAAAGTAAAATACTTTAGTTATTTTGTTTCAGGCGCAGCAACGGGGTTCATCTGGCTCCATATCTTAATTATTATTTCTCCAATTCTTTCATCAAATCCTCAATATCAATCCTTTTTGTACACATAATTAAATTTCCCTTTGAATCATATTTCCATTTTTTTCTTGGCCTGTCAGCGTAAATCTCAATCCCATTTCCATCAGGGTCTTTCAAATATATTGCTTCACTTACGCCATGATCGGATGCGCCTTCAATCGGATAATTGTGATCCATCAACTTCTTGAACATCTTTGCAAGCTCTTTTCTGTTTGGAACCAAAATGGCAAAATGATACAACCCTGTGCTTCCTTGAGGAGGCTGCTTTCCTCCAAGACTTTCCCATGTGTTCAATCCAATATGGTGATGATAGCTGTCTGCAGATAAAAACGCAGCCTGAACTCCATATCTTGTCATAACCTTAAATCCTAAAACTTTTGTATAGAACTTTACAGAACGCTCTAAATCTGCAACTTTAAGGTGTACATGTCCAACCACTGTTTTTGGATGTATAGGTTCATTTGATTTTGTTTTTTTCATTATAAACAAATCATTTTTCCAGTTCAAACCCTTCATCCGTCCAGGTCTTCTTGCCGCCCTTGAAATCCACAGTATTCCCGTATCCCATCTCAAGCAATATCCTTGCCGCATTTGTGCTTGCGTGGCACTGGTAGCTTCCGCAGTATACAACAATCCTGTCTGTTTTATTTAACTGCTTCGGAGCTTCATTCTTCAGATTACCGACTGGTATGTTTATTGCTCCGGGAATATGCCCTTCTTTGAAGTCGCCTTCCCTGAGGACATCAACGAGCTTGAATTCCTCTTTGTTTTCAATCATCTCCAATAATTGCTCAATCGTTATAAACTTCACTTTTGCCATGCCAACACCTCAAAACCCAAGTTTTTCTTTTATGATTATCATTGTGATTCTGCCGGGCTTAGCTTCATTGTTTATTACAAGCAGCTTGTTGACTGCGCTTCCCGGGACTCCATACGCCTTTCTTGCCCTCTCGCTTTCCAAAGGAAGGGTGTAATCATATATTCTCTTTAGCCCTTCCTCAAAATTCTTCACTATCTTTTGGGCCCCAACAGCCCATATTACTTTGCTTGAGCCGTAAGCGTAAGCTGGCAGTTGGCTTCCTGTTGCTGAAGCAATCATTGCTTTTCCGTCCTGAGTGACTGCATGAACGCTTCCAACAACATATTCTGGAGCAGCTCCGAGCTTTTGCATCTCCAAGCTTTGGGTATTCCTGTCCATTTTCATAATCTTATTCCTGACAGAATTATAATTTCCGGAGTTTAGCTCGTTTATTATGTCTATTGAGTCCGATGTTGTAGAAGTCATTGTCATTACTTCAGCGCCTTGTGGTATCAATTCAAGAATTATTTTTTTTGCTTCTGCAGAATTTCTTGTTATAATTGTGTTTATTCCATTTTTCTTAAGCGCTTCTGCAGTTTTTTCCACTATATGGTCATCTGGTATTGTTTCGTATTTTGATTCAGCATTCATTTTTCTCCCTCCTTTAATTTATATAATTGATATTCTTCCTGTCAATCCCCTTCACAAATTCTATATTGATGTCGGTTGGCTCTATGAGCCCTTCAGGGAATGTTAAGTTTGGTATAAACTTTTCTATATTTGAAGCAAGCTGTGTAACCACATGCCCATTGCCAAAATAATGGCCGCTTATCTCGTGCACCAGCAGCCTTGTCTGCGCCTCATCGTAAGATCCTATGGAATGAATATACTCGTGCAGCATCACGTGAAACAGGTAGTAATTGTAAATGGAAGGGTTTGTTTGAAGTATCCTGGCCAAGGGTCTTTTGTTTATAATGATTGAATTTGAATTAAAGGAATAAAAAGCCCCTATAAACCCGTTCTGGTATGAGCCCAGGTCAGTGACCCCTACCATCAGGCCAGCCTGCTCTGCCCCGAGATATTCATAAACGGCCTCTTTCACTATTTCAAATATGTCGGAAAAATTTCTTGCCTTGGCTATTTTTGAATCGTAGTCCATATTCCCACTTTAAAAACTATATGGGCCGGCAAAGAGGGGAAGCTGGCCGCACATAGCTAACTAAATATAATTAATCCTCGCTGAATATTTTATCCAGCTTTTCGCTCAATTCCAGTTTTTTCTTTGAAAGGTCGCCCTCCGCCTTATACTGTTCCAATAAAGCCTCAACAATCAGATCTGCAGCCTTATCAAGATTTTTGCCGGCTGCAGCTTCAAGCCTTTCTTTCATCTTCTCCTTCAAAAGCTCCATCTTGGCACCTTTTGCCATGTAAAGGAGCATATCAAGCTTACTGCATTCTCCTTCACAGCATCTACATTCACTTTCGCAACCACAACTTTGCTCATTGCACTCATTTGAGCAATTGCATTTTCCTTCTTCGCATTCGCACATTTTGTCGCCTCCGAACTCAAAAAATTTCTATCACACTAAAAATTAAAAAATTATTCGACAGCATCCGCCTTTTCCCTTGCCTTCCATTTTCAGCCTCCTTTTGCCTTTTAAAATCCAATATCGGATATACGATACTAATATATAAATGTATCGGTTATACGATATAATGGAAAATTATAAATACCCTTTGCGGTATTTGGCTTATATATGAAAGAATGTTGCGAAATGAAGGGATTCCTGAGCTTTATAGTCCTGAAGCTGATTAGCAAGGGCAACATGTCTGGAGACGAGATACGGGAAGAGCTGAAGAGCAGGCGAGGTTCAAAACCAAGCCCCGGGACAATCTATCCTGTCCTTAAATCATTGAGCCAAAGCGGCTTTATAGAAGAGGTCAAAAGCCCCGGCAAAGCCAAGAAATACAGGCTGACAAAAAAGGGCAAAAAAGAAATAGCAGCAGCCACTAAAAAATTCTGCGAAATATTTTATGACATGGAAGATGATTTTCACAAATGCTGCCGGTGATTTTTATGAATAATCCGCTTTAAAATGCCCAAATATAAACTGGTCTGCTTTGATGTTGACGGTACTTTGATAGACAACGTGAAATTCTCATGGCAGGTTTTTCATGACCATTTTCAGACTGACGGGCACAGGAGGGAAGATGCCAAAAGAAAGTTTTTTAACGGAGAGATAACCTATAAGGAGTGGGCGGAGCATGATATAAATTTGTGGCGGGAAAGAAATGCAACCAGGGAAGACTTCTTATTGGCGCTAAATGGCTTGAGCCTGATGGAAGGGGCAATGGAAACCTTAAACGAGCTTAAAAAAAGAGGCATAAAATTAGCGGTAATTTCCGGCTCTTTGAACATAATACTGGAAAAATTCATACCCAATTATGAAGATTTCTTTGATGACGTATTCTTAAGCAGGATTTATTTTGATGGAGATGGTAATATAGATAAAGTTGAAGCGACAGAATATGATTTGGATGGAAAGGCACTGGCGTTAAAGAAAATAGCTGAGAGGGAAGGCATCAGCCTACAGGAATGCGTTTTTGTTGGAGATTATTTGAATGACTTGAAAATAATAGAGGAAGCAGGCTTGGGCATAGCATTTAACTGCGAATATGATGAGCTGAAGCAAGTGGCTGATGTCGTCATAGACAAAAAGGATTTGAGGGAGATTCTGAAGCATATATTATAATTTTCTGATTTGCTTGATTGCATCTTCCAGGATTTTTTTATTATTATAAGCCTTTACTGATTTGTTTAATTTATCTTTGTTATATTTTT
>JACQSQ010000036.1 GCA_016211245.1 Candidatus Woesearchaeota archaeon | reverse complement strand
CTCTTTTGCAGTGTCCTTGAGCTTCCTCATTGTCTGCTCATCTATGTTTCCCGTGTCGTATAGCAGTCTTCCAACTGTTGTGGATTTTCCGTGGTCTACGTGACCGATAAAAACGATGTTCATGTGTGGTTTTCCCTTAGCCATTTTTAAATTTCCTCCGAGTTTTTATTGTTAATCGTGAAATAGTTTTTACCCTATTTTCAGCCTACTTGGGAAATTTGGCAGATTTATAAAGGTTGCGGAAAAATACGAGTGAAATTTATTCTTTAGTTCGGCAATAAATTTAAATAGTAACGCTATAAATAAAATGTTGGGGGTGCCATTTTGAAAGTATTCTGCAATTCTGTTTTCATCTTGCTGATATTCGTGCTTTTATCGAATCTGGCTAATGCGTATGATTTAAGTGAGTATCCGTCACCTTTTATAGAAGATGGGAGATTTAATGGTGTAATCGCCGTTGGCGATAATGCGCCATCTGGAGATGTGATAGCTTTATCAGATTTAATTTTGACATTACAGTACCCTGTCTTAGGCTCTGACCCTGAATCAGTTAGCGCATTTGATACATTAACAGAAAGGCAAACTAAGACCTATGCTATTAGCGGAGTTTACTATGAAGTTACTTTAAACTTCATTAAGGATGATTTAGCTCAATTTATAGTTAACGGAATGACGACCGCTAGGTTATCCATCGGGGAAGGCGAAACATTAGTGGATGGCATGAGAATCACTTTAGCGGATATATTTTTTGAAAATGGAAGATATAGTGCATTTATTTTTTTCGGGAGGGAAAATATAAAATTGAAGAAAACGGCAGTAGAGATGAGCAGTGCAAAACTTGCCAGTGAAATAGATGACCTAAAATCTGTTAATTCCATACTTATAGGACATGCGTGCGGTAACCCACTTATAATGAAAGTAAGAGAATCTGATAATGATTGCAGAGTGGGTTATGAAGAGGGCATTGGCTCTATTGAGGCTTACGAATTTCCAAATGGCAAAGTTTCTGTAGTGGTTACTGGTTATTCGCCAAATGACACTGCGAATGCCGCACAAGTTCTTGGAATGTATGGACATTTCAGTTCCTCATTCAGAGGAAAGAAAATAACTGTAAAGAAAGTAAATAATGAAAGATTGCCGGTTATATCAAATCCGGCAATATCAAATTCTGATAATTTAAGAGATAATAGTTATGGGAAAGCTGACTCAACAAAAAGTTTCAATGAGAATAATTTGAAGATTGGATTGTTAATTTTTGTATTATTAGCCGGCATATTATTGTTTTTAACATTAATGGAAAAATCAAATAAAAAAATACAAAAGTTTAAATAGTATTCACAAGTATATTTGCTTTTTGGGGGTTGCTAAATGCCGAGCGATAAGAAGACAGAAGAGAAAGTATCTTCAAGCGGAAAAAAATTTAATTCGTCAAGTGCTATAAAGATAGCAAGAAATATAATAATCAGTTTGATTATATTGATTGTGTTATGGGGTTCTTTTTTTGTAGTCGGTCCTGGTGAAAAGGGAGTCATATTCAACAGCTTCATAGGAATAAAAGATAAAACATATGACGAAGGTTTGCACTTTAAATTGCCATTTTTTGAAACACAGTATAGGTTTGAGGTTAGAACAAGAATATTCAGGGACGAGGCCTCAGCCGCCTCTAAAGATTTGCAAGTTGTATCTACAGAAGTTGCTTTAAACTACCATATAAACAAAGAGAATGTGAATGATCTGTTCAAAAATATTGGGGCAAATTACGAAGAAAGAATAATAGACCCATCTATTCAGGAAATAGTTAAATCTATAACTGCAAAGCATATTGCTGAAGAATTGATTACAAAGAGGGAAATAATAAAAGAGGAAATCAAGAATAGTTTAAAAGACAGGCTTGCAAAAAGCTATGTAATATTGGACGATTTATCCATAACCAATTTTGATTTTAGTGATGAGTTTAATAAAGCAATTGAGGCGAAGGTTACCGCTGAGCAAAATGCCTTGAAAGAACAAAACAATCTTCAGGTTATAAAATTCCAGGCGCAGCAAAAAATAGAGCAGGCAAAAGGAGAGGCAGAAGCAATCAGAATAGTTAATGAAGAATTGTTAAAAAGCCCACAATATATAAATTACCTTACAATCCAAAAATGGGACGGGAAAATGCCGCTTGCTTTGGGGAGTGGGAACTTATTGTCTATAACTGGAACGCAGAAATAATAATTTATTTTTTTATTTTTATTTTTCACCTCACCAAAAACCCCTTATTCTTTTTTGCGAAATCTCTTGCGTATTCAAACTCGTGCTCGCTTTCAGAATAAATCGTAAATAATTTATCTCCTTTCCTGACTTGGTCCCCTATATGCTTATAAAGATACAACCCGGAGCCCTTGTCATGGGGAGCGCCGGCAATTCTTGCAATCCTTGAAATGATAATGTTATCAATGTCTATAACCCTGCCGCTTTTAGCCGAAACGGCATCGAAGCTGTATTTTCCGATCTTGATGTCTTCAGCGGCAACTTCTCTTCCATTCTGCGCCTTTATTATCTCAACCATTTTTCTATAGGCATTTCCGGAATTCAAAATGTCAAGCGCTTTTTTATACCCGCCTTTAACGCCAAGCAGGTCAAAAATTTCAGAGCACATGACCAGGCATTTTTTCTCCAAATCCACAGGTCTTCTGGGGTCTCTTTTCAAAAGCCAAAGCACATCCCTTGCCTCCAAAGCCGGCCCTATACCATTCCCAATGGGCTGGCTGCCATCGGTAATCAAGACTCTCACGTGCTTTTTTAGCCTTTTTCCGATTTTCTCGAATTCCTTTTTCAGCCTCAGCGCCTCAATCTTGTTCTTCACCTTTGCATCTTTTCCGGAAGGTATGTCTATTAGTATATGCGTGCTTGAAACAGAGTGTTTTTTTGCCATGATTGAGGCAAGCAGCTGGCTTTCCGCGTCTATCTCAAGCGGCCTTTCAACCGCTATTATCTTGTCATCGGCAGGTGCAAGATTCAATGCCCCTCCCCAGATGATGCACCCGTTTGTTTTCATGATTATTTCTTTCATCTTCTTAATCGGAAAAACTACATTTGCCAAAACTTCCATTGTGTCCGCTGTGCCTGCCGGGCTGGTGATTGAGCGGGAACTTGTTTTTGGCATTGTAAAACCGGCAGCCGCTATTATGGGAACTATAACAAGGGTTGTCCTGTTGCCCGGAATACCTCCGATAGAATGCTTGTCTATCACAGGATATCTCTTGAGCTTGAGCATGTCTCCGTGCTCAACCATGGATTTTGTAAGCAATATTGTCTCTTCGGTGCTCATCACGTTTGTATAGCATGCTGCCACGAAATATGCCAATTCAACCTGGCTTAGCTTGTTATGGACTATGTCCCATACAATCTGGTCTATTTCCTTTTTTGAAAGCTTTATACCATCAAGTTTTTTCTTTATGTAGTCAAGGGACAAGGGCTTTCTGGCTATTGAAATTTCAACTTCATCATTGTTCCTTAATTTTAGCGAACCTATAACTTCCTCGAAAATCCCTACTTTTCCCTGAGGCACTATCTTCCCTTGGGCTATATCGACAACTACTGTTTCTATTTTGGCGCCTTTTTTTATTTTAATCCTGTCCATTACGTGCAAATCCAGCAAAGCCGCATCTTTGCCGTTAAGGACCGCAATTAGGGGCCCGCCGCTGGAGATATCTAGGTCTTTTGCTCTTAGCTTCATTTTAGGTCATCTTCCAATAACAGAATTTTTCAAGCTAGTATAAAAATAATTTGTTTGGTCAAAAATGATTGTCTATTTCATTCTTCTCTTTTTCATAAAGCTCAATAAAAGTCATGAGGAGGGCAAGCATCACAGGCCCCAGGATCAATCCAATGAAGCCAAAGAGGTTTAAGCCCCCTAAAACGCCCAGAAGCACCAATACAGGATGGACTTTTGCCTTAGTGCCTATGAGCCTTGGCTTGAGGAAGTTATCAATGCTGCTTATTATCAAAATGCCGTACGCCAAAAGAGCAATGCCATTTATTGTGTAATAGCTGTCATTTTGGAGGTAGCCCAAAAACAGCAGATTTAGGGATGCAGGCACCCATATAACCCCGGTGCCAAAATAGGGTATCAACGCGAAAAACATCATTACAAAGCCCCATAATATAGGGGAAGGGACTCCAAAAACAACAAAGCCTATGGCTCCCACAACGCCTTGTATTATTGCAACAAGCACATTGCCGTAAAAAGCCCCAAAGGTTATGTCGTGAAATCGCTGTATAACCCTTTGCTTACCTGCCTTGTCCAATGGCACTATATTGGCCAGCCTTTCAGCAACGAATTCACCGTCCTTAAGCAGGTAGTAAACTATGAATATCATTATAAAAAAGTTCAGCAGGAATGAGGGTATAGAAGATACGTACCTGGAAAAATTGATGATTATGAATTCAACAATCCTTTTGATGGTGACCCTCAAGTAATAGTCAAGCTTCGCTTCCGGGCTTTCAAATGTTTTTACGCCTTCGCTTTCGGGCAAGACCTCTGACACTGCTTTTACAGTCTTGCACAAGAGCCATTCCTCCTGCTTGCAGGCAGTCCTCACAAGGTTCGAGCCAAGGTTTTGCTGGTTTAATGTAGTGTATGTGTAATAAGCCTCTGTTGAAACCATCCCCACCACTATCATAAAAGGGACTGTAAACAAAAGAACTATCAGCGTGGAAAAAAGAAAAGCGGCAAAGTTCCTGTTCTTTATGTATTTCAAGGTTTTTCGGTAAAATGGATAAGACAAGTAAGCTATTATGGAGCCGGTTATAATCGCGGGCAGGAAAGGCCTTGTCATGTAGTAGGCAAGGATTATGGCTGCAATCAGAAGCAGGAAAAAGAATACTCTTGAATAAATCCTCTGTTTGATGATTCTCACCGCTTTTTTTGACAAATTAATAAATGGGCCTGACCAGATTCCCACCAACCTTTTGGGAAAGATTGACCAAAACCATGCAATGTGGCATTTTCAATGCCACGGAACGATATTATGGGCCTGACCAGATTCGAACTGGTGACCTTCACCGGTTCGATCCCTGTGAAATTGTTTTCACAAGGCTTAAACGGGCTTTGCCGTTTGTCGAGGTGATGTCATACCGCTAGACCACAGGCCCTCACTTCATGAGGTGCCCGAAGTGTATTTATATTTTTCTGCTGGGGCTAACCGAAAACTGCAGCTCTCAAAGGGCTGAAATAAAATAAAAAGAATGCTGTTGCTATCCCAAAAATTGCCAGTATTGCATCCTGTATTATCTGGTGCAGTCTGGTAAAATCCCTTGTAGCCTCAACTATATCAGTTTCTGTGATTATTCCGATAAGCTTGTTGCCATCAACTACCGGAAACCTCTTTATATTTTTCTCCCTGAGCGTCCTGGTTATCTCATAAAAGGTTGTATTTGGGGAGATAGTAAGGAAATTTTTGTTCATGATGTCCCTCACTTTTGTCTTTTTTGAAAGCACGGCTTTTATTATATCCCTCTCGCTGACAACAGCCACTGGCTTGTTAGCCTCAAGCACTATTAAGCTGCTTACGGATTTTGATGTGGAAAGCTTTGAAGCCTCAAGCACGCTCGAATTCGGGCTTATAGTTATTACCTCCTTGGTCATCATATTTTTTGCTTTTATCATTTTTAAGCACCTAGGTAATTAATTAGCGGCTTGTAAAGCAGGAAGACAAACAGTTCAAATACCACAAAAAGGATGAGGACAATATTTTGTATTGCCCTGTGGAGCCTGACATTGTCGCTGATTGCATGAACAATGTCATTTTTTGTCACTAAGCCTACTAGAGTGCCGTTGCCTATGACCGGGTATTTTCTGAACCGCTTGGTGTCTATCATCTTTAGGGCCTCGTCAAGCTTCATATCTGGGGTCATGCAGACAACAGGAGAAGTCATTATTTCGCTCAGCCGGGATTTCATATTCATTCTTCCCGTGGCTATTTTCCTCACCAAGTCCAGCTCGGTCACTATCCCGACTGGCCTGTTATCATCGACTATTATCACGCAGCCATTTTCCGTCTTGGACAACAATTTAGCTGCTTCCTCTATCTTCGCCTCTTTTTTCAATGTTGGAACATCGGCCAACATTATCCTGCTCACTCTGGCCATCTGAATTCTTTTTAGATTAGTTATATAAAAAGTTTTCTAATAGTAAAATTTAAATAGAATAAATAGATATTAAGGAGAATGGGCAACAAGCACCTTTTGGCATTGTTTGTCATGTTAATCATTCTAATTTCTGCCTGCGCTTCAGAAAATGTTGTGACCTTGGATGACAGAAAGCAGGAAACTGCAAAGCCAGCCGAGCAAGAATCAGCTCCACAAAAGACAACGGCAAAGCAAAGTATTCCCATTGAAATAAAGGAATTGCTTGAAAAATCAAAAACAAGAGTAGCCGATGTGTACTACAAGTACAGGGGCCCTGAAACATGGGCCAATTTCCACGAGTTCTACATAAAAGGGAACAAAATAAAGTACAAGCCTTACCTTGAGATAAAGACTTTAGACCAAAAAGATTCCTATGACTCAATATTTATAGACACATCCTCCAAAACTGCAGCATCGTATTGTGAAGCTGCTTACTGCACATACAAAGGCAAAAAGCAAGACTTGGACTATGATAAAGTATATATCCCGACTGTTTTTGACTGGATTGATGTTAGCCAGGCAACAAAAATCGGCGAAGAGGTTATAGAAAGCAGAAGCACCTGGAAGATAGAAACTGATAAAGGCACGATTTGGGTTGATACTTTTTATGGCGTTCCGTTAAAAGCAGAGGCAAACGGGAAAACCTACAGGTTTGAGCAGCTTGCCCCTAACGGAGTGCAGGACAGCGATGTTACTCCAATTTCTTAAGAAACAAAGCCTCTGGGGAGACTTGCAATGCGCAAGCATTGCTCGCTTGCCACCATTTGCACTCCCGACCTTTGCCTGATTGTCTAGAATATTACAATATACCAAGGCAACGCAATGGCTGCTATGCTACAGAGGCGCAAGTGATTAGAAAAAAGAGTTCTTTTTAAAAGTTATTAAAATAAATGCGGGGGAAGGGACTTTCAGCAATTGTTGCTTTTGAACCCTCGGATCCACTAAGGAACAGGATAACTTATCCCATCTACAGTGACATGCGAGGTTCGCCTCGCTCGCCATTTCACTGGGTGTTCCATCGTGAAACTTAAGTCCTGCGCGTTTGGCCAGGCTTCGCTCTAAGGATTCAAAAGCATTTGCTTAGGAATAACCCCCGCAAATTGCCCGGCTAAGACTTTTGAATTAGAAAACATTATATAAATTTATTGTTATGTCACAAAAAGCTACGCTTTTTGGGATCTTGAAAATCCAATGAATTTTCAATATATTGGCGAGGGCGAGCGTATGTGTAGAGAGCAAGCCCTAGCACAAGATTTTGTCGAGCGAAGCGAGACATATTTATTTATTTTTATTTAATTTTTCTACGCACTTAATCTCATCATTTCTTACTTGCGCTTGCCATGTCGAAAATCGCAAAAATTAATAGTAATACTTACGATTTTCGAGCACACTCAAAAAATTCTTAATTTTTGATGATAGGCGCACGAACATTAACGAACAACCCAATAATAAAAATCAAAAAATAAATAATATAAAAAATCACTAAAAATTATTCATACTTGTATTTCTGCACATTAAAAAATGACTGCAGCCTCTTGTACAGATCTCTTCCGTCAGAGTTAACCTTGCCGTCCCATTTGAATGACCAGAAATTGTAGATATACTTGTCTATCAGCGCCCTTATGAAATAGAATATGGGCTTGGCTTGGTAAAAGCTGCCGTGTATTTCCGACACCACAAAGGCATCTATATTCACAAGAACATCACCGATGTTAATCCTTGTCTTTTTGCCGTCTTTCTTTATAACTATCTCCTTGATATTCTCCATGAACACCCTGAGCATTATGATCCCATGATGCAAATCGTCCAAATGCCCCTGAATCTCGATAAACCACTGTATTCTCTTGCCGTTATTAGTGACGCTTTCCATTTTCTTCTTGTGCTCCTTGGTGAAGCCTTTTTCCTTTATCCAGCCGTCTATTTCTGCATAGAAATCTTCGATTAGGAAAGGGCTGTTGTATGCAATCCTCAGGTCATAAAGTACTTGCTTTTTCTCGGTCATCTTGGTCAAGCGGGCCTGGAAACCAGCGAATAATGCCTATGCATGTTGAAAAATTTCTCGATGCTGTCATGCAGGGTGTTTATGTCATGGACGAGTCTTTGCTCGAATCTTTCTGTGTAAGCCTTGAATACAAAATAATCATATATTGTCCTCAGGAAAAACAGGAATGGGTGGTTGTCCCAGTAGCTGTCATAATCATACTCCATGTAACCGTCTATAAACACCACCACCCTGCCCGTGTCAGTTCTTGTTTTCCTGCCGTTGACATTCAAGTCCGTTTTTACGAGATGGTAGCCAAGAATCCTGACCTTGACTATGTACCTGATGTAGTCTGTTATTTTCTTCCACGGGGCGTATTGCCATTCAACGAATTTTTCCCCCTGGCTGTGGATTTCAAAATCCTTCTCCTGCTTTTTGTCGAAGCCCCTTTCCCACAAGAAATTCTCTATAAGCCTGAAGAGATTGTTTGCCTCAAAAGGGCCGTTATACTCTATCCTGTCGTGGTCGACCACTATCTTTAAATGCCCCATTTTCGCTCAGTGCACCCTTGAATGGTGCCTGGTTTCATACCCCTCCGACAGCATTCTCAAGCGCTCTTTTATCAAGGCGTGAAGCCTGAGGATTATGTTGTAGTAAAACTCGTCCCACCAGACTGCCTCTAATTTTTTTCTTATTATGTATTTATTATAAAAGCTTTTGAGGTGGGCAAGAAAGGCGCTTTTCTCCCAAATTTTTTCATAATCAGTGACGCATCTTCCGGAAAGCTGCATCCAAATCCTGCCCTTTGTCAGTTTTTTCTTAGTGCCGTCTTTCAGCACGACTTCAACATCATGCATGTCAAACGTCTCTATGCTCAGTTTAACCTGCCACTCATAGTAATCCTCCACCTCTCGCTTGGCTTCAAACTGGTGCAGGACTTCAGGTCCGAAAGGCCCTGGCCTTCTGTGCCTTTGCTGCGTTTCATAAAACTTGAATTTCTTCTGGTGAAAAAAATCCGCTATTGTCTCGTATAAGTCCTGCATGTCCAGAATTCCCTTGTATTGCAGGTAAACCATATAGGCTGGGGCCTCAAGATTATGTAGAAAGTCGTCAGGTTTCATGAAGGTTTTTTGAGGATAAGTATATATAAAACTTTCTATAATCCGGCAATTTTGCGCATAAGACAAAGATTTATATATAAGTAATTTAAATGAAAACACCAAAAAAGGTGCGTTATGGGAAAAATCCGAATATTCTTCATTTTGATTATCGCATTCGCAATGCTGCTAAATTCTGCCCTTGCAGCTTCCTTTGATGTCAAGGTTACTGCCATAAAAGACAGGATAGTTGTTGACGAGGTGGCTGAGTTTGATGTGGCCATCCAGAACAACCTCGAGACGGAAGAGGAATTTACTATTAAAAAGGCAGGATTTCCATTTTGGGACATGTACACAAAGCCGCTCCAGAATCCAATAAAGGTAAAGGTGCCGGCGCAAGGCTCAGAAACCATAAGGCTTTTTGTAGACCCATTGTATATAACATCAGTTGACACTTACACCCTCGATATTGGTGTCGTGCTTGACCGGACAGCCTTTGAGCAAAAAGCCCCTATTACAATAGGCATAAAATCCACCGACCCGTTAATCCAAGGTTACATACCCACAGTACTTGCCACAGTAAGCGTCAGCCCAGAGCAGGTTGACCCAAGAGATGAATTTAAAATAACAGTAACCCTCAATAATCAAAATGTAATAAATTACTCGAACCTTACACTCAAGGTTGAAGGCTCCCTTATAAAGGACGAGATTCACTTTCCTCTTTCCCCAAAAGAGGACAAGACCGTTGAAATAACAAAGAATCTTGACCCATCCACTCCGCCGCAAACGGAAAAGCTGGTTATTGCAGTTTTCAAGGATGAGAGGCTGATAGTAAATCCTACTGCAAAAGAGTTTGTCATCAGGGAATACGCCACAATTGAAGAGCTGCCGAAAGAGCAGTCGTTCCTGAAAATAAAAAGAACAATAAGGTTGTTCTCCAACAATCCCGATTATAAGGGCTCTGTAAAAATCGAGACCACCTCGTTAAAAAATTTATTCTTAAGCACCCATCCGAGGACTGAGATAGTCACGGATGAAAGCGGAAAGAGCTACTTTGTATGGCAAGCCAATCTTGACAAAAACAAGACAATGGTTGTGTTCGTTAATGAGAATTACAGGCCATTGGTGGTTATAGCCATGCTTGCTATCGCCTCAATAGTGTTGTACTTTGTTTTCAGGAGCCCCATAGTTATAAGAAAGGGCATTGCCAATGTAGGCATGAGCGAAGGCGGCATATCCGACGCCAAAGTAGTCATAAGGATAAAAAACAGGAGCGGAAGCCAGCTTGCAAACATAGAGGTTATGGACTATTTGCCGCACATAGCCCATGTTGAGAAGGAGCTTTCAATCGGCTCAATGCAGCCCCATGCAATTTTGCAGCACCCAAAGAGAGGCCTCATAATAAAATGGGCTTTGGAAGCGCTTGAGCCGGGAGACGAGAGAGTGCTTTCATACAGGATGAAATCCAGGCTGCCGATATTGGGCGAGTTCAACCTGCCTGCTGCATCAGCAAGGGCCAAAATCGGCAACAAGGTGATAATCAACAATTCCAACAGGGTAACTGTGATTGGTTAATAATTCATTTAAGCCAGGCTCAAAAGATATATCTCTCTTAAAAATTCGAGATTCAAAATTTTTGAATTCCAAGTTTCTTCAAGCCTGATTACACAATCTTTATAAATCAAAATCTTATCCTGAATTCTTATCCCCACGTAGCTCAACCTGGTGGAGCGCTCGGCTGTAGCTTAATGGCGTTTATCGACTGTGTATTTGCACCGGATGAAGATAAGACAGCAAGCAGTTCCCGGGAGGTCGCTGGTTCAAAATAGCTGCATCAGGCAAAATATGCGGTTAAGAAATTCCGGCCGTGGGGACTTATTATCCAGATGAATTAAGGAAAATAAATCAAAAATAAAATTAAATTGATTCTATTTTGACTTGCCGGTTTTTGAAGATGTGGCGGGTAAGGAAACTTCTCCTGCCAGCAATCCAGCTCCAATCAACACTATGGCTATGGTCCATCCGCTGGTTTTGCCGATAAAATTAAGATTTTGCTCATCAATATCCCTCAAGAAAAATAATATACCAAGCACCAGAACCACAAATCCCGTTAGCCTATAAGTCACCTTCTTATCCAATATAATCGCCTCATTTTTTTAGGTTAGCCTTTTTAAAATGCATATATAAATTATCGAAAATGCAATCATTTTTTAAGAGATTTGCAGAAAATCTTCAGCTTACATAAAATCAGAAAGCCCTTTCTGCCTTGTTTTTAATTCGCAACCTGGATTGTTTTTAAATTGTTCTTTTTCTTCAAATATCGGAATGCCATAAACACCGTCATAGCCCGGCTTAAAACGAATGTCCTGGTTTCTGTTTCTAAGTACATTTTCCGCAATTTTTCCTGATGTTATTTTTTTCAATTCTTTCTCTTCCGCATTCAATACAGCTTCAAACTCATTTTCAAAAGCACTGGTCAGTTTATAATATTCTTCCCATGTTTTTCTTGACTCGACTTTTTCGCCTGTAGCCACGCTAATAACCTCAGAAAGGGGTATGATCTTCCTGAACGGGACGGCATTTTTTGGCATAAATCCTTCTTCCCTGTCAGCCAGCATTTCAACTCTTTGCGCAACTCCGACCGTCATTTTGCTGCCGCATCTCGGGCAGATATCTTTTAATTTTATGGAGTCTTTTGGGGACAGGCAAACATTGCAATTCCTATGCCCAGTATAATGGTATTTGCCCTCATGGGGCCACATCTCGATTGTCTCAACAAAATTTTTTCTTGTTCTTATTGCATTTAATACATCATCATAACTGTAGCTTTCATCAAATTCAAAAACGTTGCATTCCCTTCCAAGACGCCATGGCCAGAAACTGTGGGCATCAGAGCTGCTGAGCAGAGTATATTTATCAAGCTTTGAAATGCGCCAGTTCATAGCCGGATCGCTGGAAAGCCCAGTTTCTATGGCATAAATATGCTTTGCCTGATCCTTGAAACACTCTTCAACAGAATCAAAGCCAGACATGCTGCCGAAAATCCCAAACCAGGGTGTCCATGCATGAGCCGGAATTATCTCTATGTCATCGCTTATTTTTCTCATCATTTCAACTAATTCAATGCATGAAAACCCGAAAATCGGCCTGCCGTCATAATCAAGCCTTCCTTTTTTCAGCAAAGCTTGGTTTATCTGCTCAACAATCTCAAAATTCCTTGCCAAAAGAAGAGTATGCACTTTCCTGCCTTTGCCGTCTTGCGTGTAAATGTTGGAAATTTCTCCCTGTAAAACAAACTTAAAGCCAGAGCTTGACGTCAATATTCCGCTACCATCCTCCTTTAATTCGGATTTTAATTCGGCCAGCCATTTTGGGTGCGTGAAATCTCCGGTGCCCAAAAGATTGATTCCCTTGAGCCTTGCATATTTCTCAAGATTCTTGATTGTTATGGCATTGCTTGTAGCCCTGCTGAACCTCGAGTGTATCTGCAAGTCGGCGAATATTCTCATGAAAGGAAAGAATAACCGGCATTTATATAAATTTTTCATAAGTTTTATATAACCCCTTTAAAACAATTTAATTATGGCACCCAACGGGCTTCTTGAGGAATTTGATGATTCTGCCTTAAAGCACTTCAAGAAAGACTTCATCCAGATGATTAAAGTAGGCGCTGAAATCGACAGGTATTGGGAAGAATACCAGCATGACCTGGATATATTTATACCAAAATTCGAGAAGCTTGCGGAAAAATTTAACAGGAAATACAAATGGATAAAGATAAAGGCTAAAAAAACAATCGAGTATTACAAAGTCAGGATATTTATCAAGCCGAAGGACGTTAGGGAGTTTTTCGCTGAAGCTGCCGCAAGAATACCGGGGCTAAAAGCCGTCGGCAAGACTAATTTCAGCCAGGTTGAAGTCAATGACACTGATAAATTCGCAAAATTTCTTGATTCTATGTTGGACAAGGCCTATTTGTCGTATGTAAATCCCGAAAGCGGGACAAGCACCTTTGTTGCCGCTTTCGACAGGAAGGAAAGGATGATTGAGATAATAGCGAGCCCTGCAGATATCATTAATGAAAATTCCGCGGCGTTCAAGATATGCGCGTATTATGCAATGAAAGGCGGCTTTGACAAAAAAATAGATATTTACGGGGATGCAAGCGCTTTCGGCTTTTCAAACCTGCTTGACGAGATGGAAAAAAGGGAGTGGTTTGACAGGTTTAATCCTAGGTTTCTAGAATGATTTTTGTCACATTCCCGTCGGCAGCCTGCCCCCGAATTTCTTCATGAATTTTGACATGTCCCCCTTGCTGCCCTTGAACATCTTGACCATTTTTTTTGACTGCCTGTACTGCTTTATCAATTCCCTTACCTCGCTGGCGGGAATTCCGGAGCCTTTTGAAATTCTCTCAATCCTGCCGAAATCAACAATTTCTGGGTCTTCTAATTCTTTTTTAGTAAAGCTGCTCATTGCAATTTTCCATTTCTTCAGTTTCCCTTCCTGAACCTGCAGCATCTCTTTTGGCAATTTTAAAGAAGAAAACCCGGGGATCATTTCAACAATAGAGGATAAAGGCCCCATTTTAGACATCGCTTCCATTTGCTCGTACAGGTCAATCAAATTAAATTCGCCTTTCAGGAATCTTTTTCCTAAATCTTCTGCTTCCTCAACCTTAATCACTTCCTTGGCTTTTTCAAGCAGCGCCTCTAAATCGCCCATTCCAAGAATCCTGCCTACAAATCCTTCGGGATTAAACTGCTCCAAATCGTCAATTTTTTCTCCGACTCCAATGAATTTTATGGGCGCGCCTGAAACAGCGCATGCTGTCAAAGCGCCTCCGCCTCGTGCAGTCCCGTCCATCTTCGAGACTATCACGCCTGTGATGCCGCAGCTCTTGTGGAACTGCTCTGCTTGTTTTTGGGCAGTCTGTCCAATATCAGCAGAAATGACAAGAAGGTTTTCATTAGGTTTTATTCTTTTGTTTACCTCCTCAATTTCAAGGATAAGGTCTTGCGACAGCGCGTCTCTTCCAGAAGTATCAATAATCAAAACATCGTAATTGCCAAATTCGTTTTTGTATTTTTCCCATATTTCAACCGCATCTTTTATTTTCCTGTCAGAGAATACTTTTACATTTGCATGCTTTCCAACCTGCTCAATCTGGTCCATGGCAGCTGGCCTGTGGACGTCCAAGCCGACTAAAGTGACTTTAAACCCCCTTTTTGTGTAAAATTTCGCCAGTTTTCCTGCTGTCGTTGTTTTTCCGCTTCCAAACAAGCCAACAAGCATAACCTTGAAGGGCTTCTGTTTTATATCTATCCTGTGCTGCTCTTTTCCGAGGAAATTGACAAGTTCTTCGTAAACTATGTTTATTATCTGCTCTTTTTTTGTCAATCCTGTCGGAGATTCTTCATTCAAAGCCCTGTTTTTTATCTTTTCAGTCAGGTCAAAAACTAATTTTACATTCACGTCTGACTGCAATAAAGCTCTTTGAATGTCTTTAATCAGCTCGTTAATTAACTTCTCATCTACAAAAAGGGATTTTGCTATTTTGGATAAGGTGTTTTTCAATGAGTCGCTGAGTTTTTCGAGGATCATAATTAAGAAAAGGCTGAATTCTTTTATAAACCTTTGTTGTTATTTAATATGCAATAACATTCAAATTAGGAATATTTTCAAAATGTTTGGAATTTTTACTTATTAATTTGTTTATGCCGTTGGCTTGGAAAATTCCCGCAATCACGCAATCAAATTGCTCAATGGTTTTTCCCTGCCTTTTTAATTTCCAGAATATTTCTGATGCTTTTTTGCAGGAGTTGTTATCCAAATTGAGTGTAAGAAATGATTTAAAGAATTCATCATAATACTGCTCCTCTAATTTATGTTTTTGATTCCCGGGATCAATTCCAAACATCAACTCAAGATAACTTATTGTAGTTAACGCAAGCGGTTCTTTTACATCAAGCAAGATTGCCTTTACCTTTTCTTTCCCTTTAAAAATGTCTATAATTGCTGAAGTGTCAATCCCAATCATTGCAGCCTCTTGCTAAATGATCTTCTAAAGTCCTTCATAGAATTTTCCCTGTCATTCCAGTCAGTATCTTTTAAAGCCCCGAAGAAATCCATAAAATTGCCCCTTTTTTCCTTAAAATCCAGAATAACATCTGAAAAGCTCTTGTCCTTTGACTTAAACGCCTTCAAAAAGTTGTATGCTTCTTCCTTTATGGATATATTGACCATAGGTACTCATAGTGGGTGCTCATATATAAAGGTTATGGTTTCGTGAGATGTTACTTCAAACCAATTCAAATTTATGCCAACATATTTATACTTGATTAGCTTTGCATAAATGAACAAAAATGATTCGAAAAAATATATTTATGATTGCAGCAATTATTTCAATATTGTTATTTTCAGCCTGCAATCCAGCAGAAACACAAAAAACATTAACTCGAGAAATAGACACAGGAAAAGGCGAGCTTACATTGAAATACGAAAATAGCCAAGCAGTTTTAAGCGGCGAGCTGTTTAGAGGCACTCCTTGCGTTTCGTGGAAAGTTGATGTAATAACAACAAAAGACCTGCCAATTTCACAAGTCAATATTAATATCTATGATGAGAATAAAAATAAGGACATTGTTTGCATACAGGTTGTTGCCGAGCCGCAGGAAATAAATAAAGTAATAGAAGGAGTATCGGAAAACACAAAATATATAATAAACTTTGAAGACAAAGTTGTTTTTGATGGAAAAATAGGTGATAAAAAGTGACATTAAAAGACCAATTAATTAAAATAAAGGAAAACTGGTTGTTGGCTGTAATAGTTCTGATTGTGCTCGCATTTCTGAATTTCGGCGGCATAGGGAATCTCGGCATTTCTTCAATCTCAAGAGGAGCCAGCTTTGAGAAAGGGGCAGTCCAGGACATTGCATACTCAAGAGGCTATGGAATTATGCCTTCATACGGCGATTTTGCCCCAGATGTAACAGACAGAAAAATAACAAAATCTGCAAGTATGTCAATAGAAACTGAAACAGGCAGCTTCAAGGATGCCGAATCAAGGCTAAAATCTATTGTAAAGTCGAGTAATTCCTATCTCCTGAATGAAAATGTAAATAAATATGATTCCGGATGGAAAACCTACTACAGCGGCACTTACCAGATAAAAGTAGATAGCAAAAAGTATAATGATATAATATCCCAATTAAAAGGAATTGGAGAAGTCAAGTCTTTCAGCGAAAGTGCAGAAGATATAACAGCATCCTACAAGAATCTTGAGATAGAGCTTGCTGCTGAAAAGCAGAGGCTTTTGAGATACCAAAAAATGTATGAGGAAGCCACTTTGATAGCAGACAAAATACAGCTAAGCGACAGCATATTTAACCAAGAGCGTACAATAAAATACATTGAAGACTCGCTAAAAAATGTAAACTTGCAGGTTGACTACTCATCAATATACGTCACGCTGAATGAAAAGCAATCGGAATATGCCAAAATCGTGTTTGTGAAATTTTCAGAATTGGTGAGTAGATTAGTTGCAAGCATAAACAGCTTACTGACTTTGATTTTTGTTGCAGCTCCTTATGCGGTTGCGGCAACTGTTTTGTGGTTTGCTGTTAAGTTTTTCAGGAAGAGAAAAAGTAAAGGCAAATGATTTTAATAACAATAAATAAGGAAATAAGGTTGCCTTATGAAAATCCCTGATTAGGTATATCCTATTCCGTATAAGGCGGTGTTTTAGTAACAAGGATGATGGAATAAGATTTTTGTTTTGAATGCCCAGAAAACGTAATATTTTTATTGACTTGAAAATTATTAATGATTATGATTAAAGATGTTATAAAGAAAGGGTCACCAATTCTAAGAAAGAAAAATGTTCCAGTAACTAATTTTGCTGAAATTCAAACTATTATTGAGGATTTAAATGATACAATTGACTATCTTAAGACGACACACGAATATAAAAGAGGCATTGGGTTGGCAGCTCCGCAAATTGGAAAAAATGTTCAAATTACTGTAGCTGAATCTGCCCAAGGGAAAAGATATGTTTTGATTAATCCAAAAATTGTTGAAACGTCTAATGTCAAAAAGCCAATAAAAGAAGGATGTATCAGCTTTCTCCAATATCGGGCATTTGTAAACAGGTATGATTGGGTGAAAGTCCAAGCCTATAATGAAAAAGGTGAGGAATATACTGTCGAAGGAAAAGACAATTTTGCCATGTTGTTGCAGCATGAAATTGATCATTTAAACGGAATCCTATATTTTGACCATTTACCAAATAAAGAAATGGATTTAGTTCCGGTTGAGGATTTTCCTTCTGTGGAGCGAAGTAATATAAAAAATTAAATCTCAACCTTAATCTTCTTCTCTCTAATATTGTTTAATACTTTCTCCAAGAATTCGTCTGCTTTAATTCCAAAACGAACATCTCCATCAAGAGTTCTGACTGCAACCGTATTTGCATTTTCTTCTTTCTCCCCCACAGTCAGTATCAAAGGCACTTTTTCCAATTGGGCTTCCCTTACTTTCTTGCCAATGCTTTCTGTCCTTGAATCCACTTCAACCCTTAAATTGTACTCTTCAAATTTTTCTTTTAGCTTATTCGCATAGCCATTGAACCTGTCGGCAACAGTCAAAATCCTGATTTGGACTGGAGAAATCCACAACGGAAATTTTCCTGCAAAATGCTCTATCAATATTCCTAAAAATCTTTCTATCGAGCCAAGCACAGTTCTGTGCAGCATAACCGCAGTATGCCCTGTATTGTCAGCGCCAGTATATTCTACATTAAATCTTTGCGGCTGCTGGAAATCAAGCTGCTCAGTACCGCATTGCCAGCTTCTTCCCAAGGCATCTTTTATGTGGAAATCTATCTTGGGGCCATAAAATGCACCTTCCCGGGGATTCAATTTATATTTGATTCCATTCTCTTCCAATGCTTTCTTCAATGAATTTTCTGCGATTTCCCAAAGTTTTGGATCGCCCATCGCTTTCTCAGGCTTTGTGCTTAATTCTACCCTGAAATCAAAGCCAAACACATCTTTGTAAACATATGTTGCATTCTTGATTAATGATTTTATCTCGTCCTTGACTTGCTCAGGCGTGCAGAATACATGGCAGTCATCCTGTGAAAATTTCCTGACTCTCATCAGCCCACCGAGAGTACCTTTTAGTTCATTCCTGTGCAAAGGCGCAAAATCAACAATTCTTATCGGCAGGTCCCGGTAGCTTCTTGTCTGTGTCTTAAAAATGAGTATATGGCTGGGGCAATTCATCGGCTTCAAAGCAGCTTCTTTGTGATCCATCTCCACTTCAAACATGTGCTCCCTGAAATGATCCCAATGGCCCGAGGTTTTCCACAAGTCAGAGCCATAAATCAATGGAGTGATAACTTCCTGATAGCCCCATGAGGGATACAATTCTCTCAGGAAGTTTTGAAGCGCTATAAACATGAAAGCGCCTTTTGGATGGAAGAATGGGCTTCCTGGACTTATTTCGCTGAAACTGAACAAATCCAATTCCTTTCCGATTTTCCTATGGTCTCTTTTCTGCGCTTCCTCTTGTTGTTTCAGATAATCATCAAGCTCTTTTTTTGTTGGGAATGCAACCGCATATATCCTTGTAAGCATCGGATTCTTTTCAGAGCCTTTCCAATAAGCGCCCGCAACATGTGTAATTTTGAAAGCATCCGGCTTCACTTTTTTCATTGAAGAAAGATGGCCTCCTTTGCACAGGTCCGTATAGTTTCCTGACTTGTAGAAGCTTACTTTCTTGCCGTCTTTTGTGAATTCATAAATCAATTCATGCTTATAAGGATTATTTGGATATTCTTTCTTCGCTTCTGCAGCAGTATGTTCGCTTCTCTCAAACTTGTCCCATCCCGGCAGAATTTCTCGCATCTTTGCCTCTATCTTGGGCAAATCCTCCTCAGTTATTGGCTTTGAGAACTCAAAATCGTAATAAAAGCCATTCTCTATTGGAGGACCAATAGTCCTTTTCGTATCCGGCCAAAGTTCCATGACAGCGGCAGCAAGAAGATGCGCTAAACTGTGTCTTAAACAATCCAAACCCCCTTTGCTTTCAAGTGTTATCAAATGCAATGATGCATCTTCATTAATAGGCGCATCCAAATCTTTTATGCTTTCATTTACCTTCGCAGCAACAGCATCCTCTGCAAGTCTTTTACCTATGCTTTTGGCTATTTCATAAGCAGTAGTGCCTTTAGGAAAATCCTTGATGCTTCCGTCCGTCAGTGTTATTTTGATGTGTGTCATTTTTAGGTTTGATTTTTGGCTAATTTATATATTTTATCAAATCAAAATTTAAAGATAAATTAAGACAATGGGCAGCTTTACGCTGTTGTAGTAGTTATAGAAGTAGTTGATGCTGCAGCAAATTCATTTAATTCACTCAAAATAAAATTCTTCATAGGGGGAGAAAACAAATGCCCCTATTTAAATTTTTCTAAAAACGCAAAGTTTATAAATATTACTT
>JACQSQ010000033.1 GCA_016211245.1 Candidatus Woesearchaeota archaeon | reverse complement strand
TTGCACTTCGTGCTTGCTGCATTTGCCAAAAGAACTAAAGAAAAAAACTTCTCCTTCGCAAGGCTCAGTCGACCACGTTGCACTCTCGCTTCGCTCAGGTGATAGAAACGAGGACTTCAAATTTACTTTGCTTACGCAACTTTTGTTGTGACAAAAGGAGTTTAACACCGATTATATTCAATAAATTTGGAGTCCTAAAAACGAGAAAGGGGGCTTTGACTAAAAAGAAAGGTTATCTCTGTTGAGCAACATACTCAATAAATGCTTGGGATGGAAGAACAATCACTTTATTCTCTAGTTTTGTTGGAAGAACAAATCCTCCTCTTTGCGCATTACTAATTCCAAATAAAGTTCCTCCATCTATCATTCCTTTATTGTACCTTGGACTTATTCTTGCAACATCTTCTAAATATTCTTCTGCTGATTTAATTTGTGTGTCTGTTAGTGCACTGACATCTATAATTTTAGGTTGCCATAAACCCGCATGTGCACTATTATACAAAATACCAGTTAGTATTAGTTCTCCTTCAGAATTTCCTAAAGGTGAATCCGTAGTAAACTGATTTAAGTCAGTCCAATTACCAGCTTTTATGCCTTCTATATGTGAGCCAAGCAACTCGTCCAAAGAATACAAATCATTGATTCTTGCTAAAAAATCATCAGAATATCTTACTTCATCTCCTCTCGGATATGCTGGCTTTTTAGAAATAGGAAAAAAACTAGGAATCGGAAAAAACAATGTTCAGTACAGGGTAAAAAGACTATTAGAAGATGGGGTTATTAAGAAATTTGTAACCCAGTTTTCATTAGGAACTCTTGGACTGTCTTTGGGAAAATTTTATCTTCAATTGTCCGGATTCGGCAAAGAAAAGGAAAATAAAATATATGATTACCTAATGAAAGACAAAAGAATAAGCTGGATAGCAAAATGCGAGGGTAGATGGGACTTGATGATTGGATGCTATGTTGAAAGCTTAAAGCAATTAAACGAGATAAAACAGGATTTTTTTAAGAAATATGAGAAGTATATCACCTCCTATGATGTTGTTTTTCTGGTTGAAGGGCACACATCGCAAAGAATGTATTTGTTAAATAAAAAAAGCATTCCCAAAAAAATAGAAAAATTCATCGGAAAGGAAAAAGTTGAACTTGACGATAAAGATAAGCAAATAGTCAGGTTGATTGCAAACAATGCAAGATTCAATTATCTGGATTTAGCTCAGAAATTGAGCATGAATATAAAAACAATACAGCGAAGAATAAAGGATTTGGAGAGGAAAGGAGTTATACAATGTTATCTTACCTTCTTAGATGTCCAAAAAATCGGCTACAATTTCTTCAAATTGTGTATCTATCTTCAGAATTATGAATCAAAGTTTAATGGATTTTTAAGGTACTGCATGGAATTACCAAATATAATTCATATCATAGAATCATTAGGCCCTTGGGAAGTTGAATTAGAAATAGAGACAGAAACTTTGGAAGATTTCTATAACCTGACTCATGAAATAAGAAATAATTATGCTGATATAATCAAAAAGACAGAATCTGTTATAATATCCAATGAAATGAAACTTGATTTCTTTCCTGAGTGGTACTAGGAAAATAATTCATTTTCAAGCTAAAATCGAAAACTATTTAAATAACTTCATGCCTAAAAAGCAGTAACACAAAGGCTAAGGGGTTCTTTTTGGTTTTCCCCTCTGAATTTTACGGGGGATTACATGGGGAGAAAAGGCACTACTATTCCTAAGGCATCTGTGGCCAGGATTTTAATGAAAGCAGGAGCCAAAAGAGTATCTGATGATGCTGTTTCCGAGCTTACTGAGAAGCTTACCGACATAGCTATAAACATTGCCAAAAAAGCAAATGATATCTCAAAACATGCCGGCAGGAAGACAATACATGAAGGGGACATCAAGCTTGCTGCCAAGTAAGGTTATTAAGAAAATCTTTTAAATTGACTGTAATTCTGATTCATTTAATGGGCCAGTGGCGAAATCTGGTATCGTGTTCCCTTGGCTAGGGAAACTTGTTGAAATAGACAAGCCCTTTAGACTCCGGGTTCAAATCCCGGCTGGTCCATTTTTTATCCAAAATGTCAAAGCTAATCTACACCGCGGACTTACACGGAAATGGGGAATTATACAGGAGATTGCTGGGCAAAGCAGAAGGCGAAAAATGCGACGCAATTGTTATAGGGGGGGATTTGTGCCCAAGAATAGGGGAAACAATCCAGCAAAAAATCCATAACCAAAGGTTATTTCTTGAAGACTTCCTGTTTCCGCTGTTCAAGGATTTTAAAAAAAGAAACAATAAATGCGAAATCTGCGCTATTATGGGTAACGACGACTTCAGGATTAATATGCCGGCTTTGGAAATTGCAGAACAAAACAAAATAATAAGATCGATCCACATGAAATCGGCGGAATTGGGCAAAAGCCTTAATATTGCGGGATACAGCTTTGTTAATCCGACGCCCTTTCGCCTGAAGGACTGGGAAAAGCCGGATTTCGAAAATGATGACATGCCGCAGCAATTATTCATTGAGGAGCTCAGAAGCGCTGAAAGGGAAAATGGGACAATAAGCGAAGACTTAAGACAATTAAAAAAGTTGTCAGATCCAAAGAAAACCATTTACGTCATTCACGCTCCGCCATTCAATACAAATCTCGATATAGTCGCTGCAAGAGCCCATGTAGGAAGCAAGGCGGCAAGGGAATTTATAGAGGGGGAGCAGCCTCTTTTGACTTTGCATGGGCATATACATGAAAGCCCGAGGATGAGCGGCTCTTGGCATGACAAAATTGGAAAAACAAGGTGCATAAATGTCGGAAGCAGCTATCCTGAAGATAAATTAAATTGCGTGATAATTGATGCAAATGATTTGAATAACATTCAATATTTTGAGTTAAAATGATAGGCATAATCTCCGATACCCACGAAAACGAAGCAGCGATGAAAAAGGCTGCTGAAATTTTTCTGGAAAAAAATGTGGACTTTGTCGTGCACTGCGGCGACATTATAAGCCCGCCTGTTCTGGAGAACTTTAAAGTCCTTAAGATGAAGCTGGTGTTCGGCAACAATGACGGCGAAAGAAATGGCTTGATTAAGAAATGCGAGGAATTCGGATTTGGGGAGATAAGAGACGAGCTAGAATTCCGGCATAAGGGCAAAAAATTTTATGTGTATCATGGCACCAGCGCCAATAAACTTGATGCTGCAATCAAAAGCAATAAATATGACTATGTTTTGACCGGGCACACCCATCTAAAAAGGGATGAGAAAATAGGCAAGACAAGGGTTATAAACCCCGGCGCTTTGTTCATGGCATTTCCCTACACAATAGCATTATTGGATGTTAGCAAAGACAAATTAGAGTTTGTTGACATAAAGAGGCGATAAAATGGACGATTGCATTTTCTGCAAGATCGTTGAGGGAAGAATACCGGCAGCAAAAGTCTATGAAGACTCCTATGTCATCAGCTTTCTCGACATAATGCCGGCCAACAAGGGGCATTGCCTAATAGTGCCAAAGAAGCATACGCAGACTTTGGCTGAGATGGACGACAAGGACTTGGCAGCAACAATCTTGGCAGCTAAAAAAGTGGCAAAAGCAATGTCCCTAAGTTTTGGAAATGCTGGCTTTAACATGGTAATGAACAACGGGAAGGAAGCGGGCCAAATAGTAAATCATTCACATATTCATCTGATTCCAAGATTTCAAAAGGACAGGCTGAGGATTAAATGGAGCCATTTGAAGTACGAAGACAACGAGATTAAGGAATATGCTGAGAAGATAAGGAAGTTTATTTGAGCAATTGGAGATCGAATTCCGGAAAAGCCTGCTTTACAGCATTGAAATCATTGTCTTTTGTCTTTAATTTCAAGCAGCGGTTAATGCACATGCTGGCTATCAGAATGTCAACGGCCTGCAGAGACAGCCCTATATCTCTTAGTTTAATTGATATCTGAAAAGCTAAATCATAATCTGCTCGCTCCGGATACAAAACTTCACAATTTTTGGCTGCAGGAGGGTGTTCAATTATATTGAATAAAGTCGTAGTGCCTGTTTCCTTTTCTATGAGGAGGTTCGTGTCAATAATTTCATTCGTCTTTTTTCACTCTCCTTCATTTTGTTATACTGTTTTCTCAAAACACCTTTGGGCAAATTTGAGATTCTTTCCAACGCAGCTCTAGCATCAGGGCTAAGTCTGCTTAACAATTCTTTCCCGCTTACGACCCCCATTGTATAGGACATCTGCTGCCTAATTCCCTGCCTTGCAGCTTCGCTCCATTTTATTTCGGGGTGCTTCTTCATTTCCTCGTACAATTCGTCCGGTACGCTTAAGGTTATATGCGCCATACATATTATACATATTTGACATATTTAAATATTTTTCGATTTTTGAGTCTCTATCGTAACTTTTATAAAACATTATCTTATTCTTTCTGGGTGCGCCGGTGTAACTCAGCCTGGCAGAGTGACACTCTCATAAGGTGTCCGTCGGGAGTTCAAATCTCCTCACCGGCATTTCATCATCATCAAAATATTTATTTTATTCTATTATTAAGAATTCTCAAATCTCTAACCAGCTTATCAACAAAATTTTTAATTTTCGGCTCCTTTATGGATTTAAAACGCAAGTCTGCGTTGCGGAACGCTCTTTTGTACAAGGAAACAATTTCTTCCTGTTCAATGGTTTTGATTGCATCGCCTATTAATCTGGAAACATTTGGATTGCCAATGAAAGCTTTCGAATCAAGTTTTGGAATCATCCATGCTACATCGTAAATATAGATAATTGCGGTATTTATGTTAATATTGCCGCAATTATCTATCTCGAAAATTGCGCCAAATTATGCAACAAAATTAGCGCAATTTACGATATCTTTAAATTCTTTTCTCGCAATGAAAGTTATCAGCTTGCCGATAAAAAGTCTTTCTATCGGATAATAAAGTAGTTCGCCTTTTTTCTCAGGAGATTTTGCAGTTTCAACAAAATCAACGTCTATTTTTGTATGAAATGTTTTGTAAGTCTCCAAGGCAATGTTCATGTGATACCTGTTAGTTGCAGCTAGTCCGCTTTTGCCTTTGATGTAGCTTTTTATAAGCTTCCTGCTCTTGAGCTGCTCAAGTATAGAGATGAAATAAGATTCTATGTTTTGGTATTGGCTTCTTTCCAATGTTGTATCAAAATCCAAGTCTTCTGATTCCCTGTGCCTATCCAAATAAAACAATGACAGAATTGTTCCGCCTTTGCCTATCAGCTTGTACGGATTGTCTTGCTCTATTTCGTGCAGGAATTCCTGCAATATGTCGAGTATTTTAGCCATTTAAACTCCAAATTTAGCATAATCTGTTATTTTTTCTTTCGGAATCAACTGCCTGAAATTTTTATAATTTTTGGCAAACATTTTGCCGTATCTTGAAAGCATTTGGACCCAGACATTTTTAACATATTCATTCTTTGTCAGCTTTGCGTCATTAAAAATCTGCTCGTTTGCAGCATACTTCAAGCCAGTATTCTTGTCAATTAGGTATTCGCTTTTTTCTATGGATTTTACGCGTATGAATTTAAAGATATTGCCGGCTATCCTAATTGTCCCTTCTATTCTTGTGCTTATGACTTCTATTGTTTTTGCTTCAAAATACCACCCATAGCCATTATGCTTCAGCGCTTCCAGCCCAGTAATATAATAAGAGCCAATGCTGCCAAGAAGAATGTTTAGGCTTTCGTTTGCTTCCTGTCTGCCTTCAAGCTTTTCAAGCGCAATAAGTTTTTCCCCCATTTTTCCCCTCAAATATCTTTTTTCATTATCCGTAAGCTTTCTGCCTGCGCTAATTTTTTTGATAATGTTGAACTGCACCGGCTTGAATAGGGTTGGAACTACCAATTCTTCAGAATCTGCAAGTTTCCTGATCAATTGCTGGTTTGGCATTTTAGGATATAAACATATCCTTTAATATATAAATGTTATGGTTTGGAAAGGCATTTTGGGAGTTCAAAATTGTAAATCCAAATGAAAGTCTCCCATCGGCATTTATCCTTATTCTAAAAGTGTGCATTGGTGATGAACAAATTTGTGCATTAGTCATGAAAAGATTTATATATTGGTAAAATAAGCTATATCAAAATGATACTCAAAGACACTTTGAAAGCCATTGTAAAATCCCAAGCAGAAAGCATTTTGTTATTGGATAAAACTGTAGAAAGGGGGAAATTTGGCCAAATTGATTTAGATGTATCTCATGCATCAGTTATATCCGGCGTAAGGAGATGCGGAAAAAGCACCTTGCTCCGCCAAATTATGAAAAAAACAAAGGGATTTTCTTATTTTAATTTTGAGGACCCTAGAGCTGTGAATTTCGAACTTGAGGACTTCCAAAAGCTGGATTCTATTTTTACGGAAGAGTATGGTATTCAAAAATATTATTTTTTTGATGAAATCCAAAATGTGCAGAGATGGGAGCTTTTTGTAAGATCTGTCCTTGATAATGATAAGCGTGTCATTATAACAGGCTCGAATGCGTCGCTGCTAAGCAGGGAATTGGGCACAAGGCTTACAGGACGGTATATCAGATACGAGTTATTTCCGTTTTCATTCAGGGAATTTCTTACATTTGCTGATAAAGAGCCCAGTATGGGTGCTTTTCAAGAATATTTCATTAAAGGAGGGTTTCCGGAGTACCTTAAGGCTGGCAAAGCAGAGATTTTGCAGGAACTGCTCAATGATATAATCTCAAGAGATATTGCCATAAGGCACAAGATTAGAAGCGTAAAAACATTGAGGGAAATGTCCTTGTACATGTTAACTAATGTCGGGAAAGAATTCTCGTACAACTCACTCAAAAAAACTTTTGGCCTGGGTTCGGCCAACAGCGCAATATCATTTGTTTCGTATTTTGAGGACAGCTATCTGCTATTCACTGTGCCTAAATTTGATTATTCGTTAAGGAAGCAAATTGTAAATCCAAAAAAGGTCTACTCTATAGACAATGGAATGTCGAATGTTAATTCTGCCTCTTTTTCCGAAGATAAGGGAAAAATGCTTGAGAATATGGTATTTATCAATTTAAGGAAGCTGTTCAAAGATATTTTTTATTTTCAAGGCAAAAATGAATGCGATTTTGTCGCGAAAGAAGGCACAAAAATTACTAAAGCGATACAAGTCTGCTACTCATTAGATGAAGATAATAAAGATAGAGAAATAAAAGGATTAATGGAAGCGCTAAACAAGTTCAATTTGAAGGAAGGGCTGATTTTAACTTACAATCAAGACGATGAAATAAGGGCAGAGTCTAAGAGAGTAATTGTAAAGCCTGTTTGGAGATGGCTGCTGGGAAAAATCCCGTAAATGGAGCTCAAATCTTCCCATCGGCATTTAATTTTGTCAGCCTAGGGATCTTAACAGCTGCTTGGTAAGTTCTACAGCCTCTTCAAGGATTAAGTGGAGCCCATGATGGTCATGTCTTTCCACCCGGACATCTTTTATTAAGTGATTGTTATACTTCTCAAAGAACTCGAGCAATTTTTGGACAAAAACTCTGTCTTCATATTTTACCCGTATATCTCCCACAGGCCTATGCCTCATTGGATCTTGAAGCTCTTTCCACATCTGCGGGAATAATTGGTGCATAATCCCATCCCTGTTAAGCATTTCAATGTAAGCATTTAGCTGCAAGTCCAGCCTGAATATGGCAAGTGCAAGCTCTTGTTTATCCATTTTTTTATCTAAATGTTGATTATATTTAAATTATTCGTTGACTGCTCCTTTTATTTTAAGGTCTGCATATCTATAATACAATTTATTGCCTGCCTTGTCATTTCCCCCATAGAATAATACATATCCGTCTTTGTCAGTCCGTACACCCTTAGCAGGAAGCCTCATTGCTTCCTGATTAGACTTGATTCTAATCGGGCCCATATACCCCTGCGCATTATCCATTATTATGCGTTTGCCTTCTGGAGTTATATATTCTGACCAGGCATGAAATGGGCCAGAATTATACACACCATAACCTTTTAAGAAACCAGTCATGCGCATTTTTCCTAGAATTGGTGCAGTAACAAATCCGGTATGTCTGCAAACCCCACCTCTATACAAGCATGTTTCTCCTATATCGATAAACTCTTTTTTTCCTAAGGCGCTGGCAGTCATTGATTCGTGCAAAGCAAGACTATAGGGAGTGTTCCTGCCGATATAATCATATATCTGTGTTAATCTTTCTTCTTCGGTGTATTTTCCTTGCTCGTTTATGTCTTCAGCTATCTCCCTAAAAGCCCTATAAAGATTAGAGCCTTGGCTCATATCTACCACCATATGCTCTTGGCTCGATGGGCCTTTTTGCACTAATGGATTTTTGCCAGGAAAAACTGGCTCCCCTCTTTTAACTTCATCAAAAGTCTTGCCAAACAGCCTGTCTTTTAATGGGATTTTGTAATAGACAATTCCTTCTGAAGTTGATTGCCCCCCTAATAAATCTTTAACTTTTTCCCTTATTCCATGAGCCCTGGGCACATTCCTTAGCCTTTCGTTTAATTTTTCCTGAGTTAATCTGCCGTTACGAACATCTTGCACTATTCCATCAATAATATTGATAACTTCATTTGGCTCATAATCTTTAACATTGCTTCTTACTTTTCCTTCAGGGTCTAATGATCCAATGCTTTGTATTTATCCTCGAAGCTGGTCAAAATTCTGAACTTTTGCTATATCAAGTCTGTCAAATTGCGGAGAGAGAAGAGTGACACTTTCGGCGTCTATGTAAGATTTGGTAGTTTCCGGTCCAGATTGTAAAATAGGCAGATAGGGACTTGATTCCAGTGGAGGTGGTGGTTCGTCCTCATCAATTTCAACAAGTGGTTTAGGTTCTGCATCTAAGACTTGTGACCCTGGCAAGCTCGGAAAGTTTATCGCGCCTTCTATCTGAGAATTAGCATATCTAAAATATGTAGGTTTTCCATCAGCATCAACATTTCCAACATACATAACGTACCCCTGACTGTCGACTGGAATTATTTCTCCGCTTCTCAACGAGGTTTCACCTGGAGCAAGTCGCACAGGTCCCATGTAACCCTGGGCAATATCTATGACTACTCTTCTGCCATCAGGTGTTATGTATTCAGACCACCCATGCTGAACCCCTATATTATAAGTTCCATAGCCCTTGAGAATATCATCCATTCTCATTCTTCCAAGTATTGGTGCAGTCAAAAATCCTTGATGCCTGCATACACCACCTCTAAACATGCAAGTTTCTCCTATATCTATTGTCTGCTTCATTGTTGTGAAATCTCTTGCTTGAAAATCTTCAGCAGATTTTGCAGACAAAATTCCTTCCAGACTATAACCAGAATATTCCTGAGTGACCATTGATGCACCTATCTCCCAACTATATGGAACATTAGCTCTCATATAATCAAAAACTACCATCAATTGTTCTTCCTCATTTCTGGGCTGGAATTTCTCTGAAAATAACCTGATAGATTGATAAGCCTTCCATAAGTTAGAGCCGGGGCTCATATCTATAACCATGTTCTCTTGTGCAGATGGCCACGAATTTATTAAAGGCTTGTCTCCTACAAACACGGGCTTGCCCGGGATTACCTCCTTAAATCTGTCTCCACTGTGAGCCCTATCGACATAGTCTACTTTCTTAAGAACATCCGGCAAACCTCTGCCCAATAACAAATCTTCAACTTTTCTTTGAATTCCTGCGGCTCTTGGAACGCCGCTATATGCTAGTTCCAACCTTTCTGAATCTATTTCTTTTCCTTCATGATATTTTCGTAGACGCTCAATTGCTTCTATAACCTGCTCTGGCTCATAAGATTGCCATATGTCATAAATTTCTCCGTTAGGACTTTGTGACGCCTGATGTCTAATGTATGTATATAAATCATTAAAACTAGACACTGTATTAACATCATTAAGCTTGAGTTTTGGGAGATCGGCAATTGGTGTAGCTTGTAGATGCGCATTACCCTCCTCCAATCTTGCCTGAGCTTGTACTGTGTCTCTTATCTGGGCAGAATCAACAAAATCTCCCTCAATAGGCTTAGGAGTTGCTCCTTTCCTGGCAAATACTGAGGCTTCTCCGGTTCTTGGATTAGTAAAAATTATTGTGCCTTCTTTTGCTTCCACATCCCCCAATTCCTTTAGTTTTGCTACATCTATCTCTCCATCATAAACGTAAACCTG
>JACQSQ010000004.1 GCA_016211245.1 Candidatus Woesearchaeota archaeon | reverse complement strand
TATCAGCGCGATTATTATCAAAGCAATGCCTATAATCAGCGGCTTGTCGGAAGATTTTGGCTCCTCAGGCTCCGGCTTGTTGGCCTGCTCAACCTTCCCGTCAAATTTTTTCATTTCCGATTCAAGCTTTTCTTTTTCCTTGTCGTATTGGTCCTTGCCAATGATGCCTGATTCAAAGCTGCCCTTCAATATCTCAATTTTTTTTCTTGAATCTGTCATTTCATAACACCGAAGAGCATGTACAAAAGCCTGTCTTTTACCCTTATAAAGTCCTGGCCAGATGGCGATTCCGCAATTACGCAGTTGCCGTCAGAATAGACGGCTGTGGAATTTCCCTGCTTGAAATAAACCACGGGAATGCTTGTAGTGGAGTCTTTGCACGTGATTATCGGGAAATTATAAGTGTTGTTCCTTGTGAAGCCCTGCCTCGCGTAAATGCCATATTCATTCAAAGTAAGCCCCATCTGGTGCTGGGCCAAGGCTATCGACTCATTGAAAGTACTGTTAAAGTCAGAGGTTATATCAATTTCAATCTTGTTCTGCAAAAGGCCGGCTATATTTCCCCCGGCAGCTATATCCTCCACTTCAATGGGCAGGAAACTGAAAGCCGCTTTTTTATCATTTATCTTCGCAAACCACATCTGGCCATTGCCCACAAACTTTATGCCGTTGTACCTCACAACTTCCTTTGCAGGAGAACCGCCGTACAAAAAAACGCTGAACGAAGTTCCAATCATAATAATAACTATGAAAAACATAAGCCCCCATCTTTTCTTTTGCTTTTTTTCTTTCATTGGAATCGTGAATAAATAAGGATATTTAAAAGTATTGTTAAGCTAAATAAGTTGCAGTGGCTAAAATGGAGAAGGGTGAGAAAACTTTTAACGTACTCTATTTAACCACTCAGTCATCTTTTGAAGAAATAATTTTCTGTCTTGTTGGACTTGGTCAGGAAGTTTAGCTATCATTTGTTTTTTAGATTTGATTGGGTTATCAGTTTCAATAATCTCGACAGGAATAACACACAGTTTCATATCAGATTTTCCATCCCATTCTTCATTTACAATAAAACCTAATTTTTTCAACGATTTGTCCCACGTTACATCAACAGTTATCCATTTGTCATTAATAAAAATCTTTAAAAAATTGTGAGGGTCTAATATTTCTGTTCTTTTTAGAATTTGCTTTATTTCATCTGGAAAATCTACTTTCAAATCATTAAATTTGTGCATAACAATAAAATCCTTAATACTCAAACCTAATTCTTGATACAATCCTTTTAACAATTCATGTTTTCCAGAACAAGTTCCTTTATTGTTTTTAAAAACTTCCTCCGGATTTCTTGAGCCAATATCACCATAAGGAATGTCCCTGACTTTCTCAAACAACAATACGATTTTCTTATTTATTGGGGAGTTTCCTGTCCACTCTTTTAGGATTTTCTTCGTTAATTTTGAATCCATATTCTTGATAATATTCCATTACTATAAAAAGTTTTCTCGCATTGATTCACGTTCTTGATGTACCGTTTCGCTCATTGAAACGAACCTTTAGCCCAAAAAATTACTTTGCTATCTCCATTTTCCCTAACTAAGCAGCTGGAAAAAACTTAATACTGATGCTAGCCGCATACCAAAACATTTAAATAATAATATATCGTTACCGCTATATCGATACCGATATATTTGAGTGATTAATATGATGTCCGGATATTTAAGGCACATAGTTATGAAAACCATTGCAAACAGGAGGCTGTCAGGCTACGACTTGATAAAAGAGATAGAGAAATCCACAGGGACGTGGAAGCCGAGCTTCGGCTCCATCTATCCTTTGCTTGAAAAGCTATTGAAGGAAAGACTTGTCGATTTTGAAGTTGAAGGCAGGAAAAAAGTGTATTTTCTGACAAGCGAGGGCAAAAAGCACCTTAAGGTGATTGACAAGAGCAAGAATTTTCTGATAGACAGGCTGATAACAACGTGGAAGGCTTTCGGCAGAATCACAGATAAAAGAGAGGTAAATTTCATGATGGAGGTTTTCAACAGCCTGAAGAAAGGCCAGCTTCCATTCAAAGAACTGAATCCAGAATTGAATGAATTCAGAGCTACCATATTTGAGCTTTATTCAACAGGAAAAGACAGGAAAAAAATCAAAGCGGTATTGAAAGATGCAATAAGAAAACTCAAGTCATTGAAATAAATGAAAAGAAGCATAATCAAGCTGGACAATGTCTGGAAAATTTACAGGATGGGGCATGTAGAGGTAAACGCGCTTCAGGGGTTAAACCTTGACATAAAGGAGGGGGAATTTGTAGCCCTCATGGGCCCTTCAGGCAGCGGCAAGTCAACTGCAGTAAATATGATTGGATGTTTGGACGTGCCCACAAAAGGGAAGGTTTTTTTAGAGCAGCATGACATATCAAAGCTTTCCGAGTCAGAGCTTGCCCAGATAAGGGGAAGAAAAATAGGATTCATATTCCAGCAGTTTAACCTTGTGCCAACGTTGGCTGCAATTGAAAATGTCATGCTGCCAATGATATTCCAGGGAATTCCTGAAGAGGCAAGGCTTAAAAAAGCAAAAGAGCTTCTGGAGCTTGTGGAGCTTGAGGATAGGATGCGCCACAGGCCGTCAGAGTTGAGCGGGGGGCAGCAGCAAAGGGTTGCTATCGCAAGAAGCCTGGCTAATAATCCTGAGGTGATACTGGCTGACGAGCCAACAGGAAACCTTGACAGCAAGACAGGGGCAAATGTCCTTGACTTTTTGGACAAGCTTCACAGTGAAGAAAAGAAAACAATAATCATGGTCACGCATGACGCCAATCTTGCAAAGGCCGCAGAGCGGACAGAATTTTTGAAGGACGGGAAAATAGTCAGAACATCAAATAACAGAAGGAGTGGTTAAAATGAAGAAGTGTATTTTACTGGCGGTTTTTATTTTGGCAGCTGGGGCCGTGTTTGGAGCAGTCAACACCCAGTACATAGGCAAAGCTCCAGATTTAAGGGTCAGCATATCAATGCAGGATCCGGATCCAGTCGAGCCGGGCAAGGAAGTTGAAATAAGCTTCAAGATAGAAAACAATGGAACTACTGCCGACAATGTCGTGTTTGAAGTTGCCCCGGAACATCCTTTTTCATTAGTGCCAGGAGAAAGCGCTGCCAAATCGATAGGGACAATAGGAACATCGCAAAACGGCAAGCAAAACGTGATTATAAGATATAAATTAAAAGTTGCGCAAGACGCTATAGATGGAAACCACGAAATAAAGGTCAGGTACAAAAGCGAAGATTTTGATTCCTGGGTGATAATAGAAAAACTGATGATAAAAGTCCAGAGCCATGATGCCATAATTGCAGTGGATAAATTTGTTACAGAGCCGAATATTGTGGCGCCGGGCTCAAAAGCCAAGCTGACTATATTGCTCAAGAATTACGCTACATCACTGCTTAAGGATATAAAACTGGTCTTGGACCTGGGAAAAAGCGGAGATGAAATAACCCCATTTTCTCCAATAGGCTCGACAAATGAAAAAGTGTTGGCTTACATAGAGCCGCAGTCAACAAAATCTATAGAATTTGAGCTTCTTGCAGATGCAGATGCCGTATCAAAATCTTATAAGATCCCGATGAGCATAAGGTATTCTGACGCGACCAACAAGAATTACTCCAAATCCAACATAATCACAGTAATTGTCGGCGACGAGCCGGATGTTTCGGTCGGAATAGACAGCGCAACAATCTATAATGCTGGAAATGCGGGAGAAATCACGGTAAAGATAGTCAATAAAGGCCTGCCGGACATGAAGTTTGTGAACGTAAAGCTCGAGAGAAGCGACAAATACAGAATTATATCGCCTGCTGAAGTGTATATCGGAAACATTGACTCTGATGATTATGAAACTGCTGAGTTTAAGCTGTTTGTTGAGAAAACTTCAGATAAAAAGGTAGTCATGCCTTTAGCTGTTGAGTACAAAGATGCAAACAACAAGGATTACAAGAATGTTGTGAACCTTGAGCTGCCGCTTTATACTTCCCCTGAGGCAAAGAAACTTGGTTTAGTGAAAGGAAATGGAAATATTACTTGGGTTTTCTTGGCTGTACTTGCAGTAGCTGGATTCTTTGGATATAGGGTGTGGAAAAAGCGCAAAAAGCATAACTAAAATGCTAAAAGATTATGCAATTTTTTCGCTTAAGAACCTAAGAAACAGAAAGCTTAGGTCATGGCTTACCATGATAGGGATATTCATAGGGATAGCCGCAGTTATATCCCTAATAGGGCTTGGCGAAGGGCTCAGGCTGGCGATAATGTCTCAGTTTGGATTTCTTGGTCCTGACGTGCTTGGAGTACAGGCATCTGGCATCGCTTTTGCAGGGCCGCCAGGAAGCATGGTAGCAACTCCATTAAGCGATGAGCTAGCAGGCAAGATAGAAAAGATAAATGGGGTAGAAGCGGCGTTCAACAGGTACATAGAATCAAGCACCCTGGAATTCAATAATAAGCAGGATATTGGGATTGCGGGCTCTGCGCCCGAGGGTGAAAACAGGAAAATATTCGAGAGAATGCTCAACCTTAGGGCAGACGAAGGAAGGCTTCTCAAAGATGGCGACACAAAAAAGGCTGTTGTCGGCAATGATTTCAAAAAAGAGGATGCATTTGGAAAAGGAATCAAGATTGGGGACAAAATTCTTGTCAATGACATTTTTTTCGAGGTTGTTGGTATTCTTGAGAAGAAAGGCAGCTTCATATTCGACAGGATAGTAATGATAAATGAAAAATCCATGATAGATGTGCTTGGAATCGACAAAAAAAAAGTTGATGTGGTGGCTGTCAAGGTTAAAGACCAGAATAGGATTGTACAGGTGAAAGAGGACATAGAAAAGCTGATGAGGCGCGAAAGAAATGTAGAGAAAGGCGAGGAGGATTTTCAGGTTGAAAGCCCGCAGCAGACCCTTGAGACGCTGAACTCAACACTATTCGCTGTAACTCTTTTTGTCTATATTATTGCAGGAATTTCGATTGCTGTCGGGGGGATAGGAATAATGAATACAATGTACACCTCTGTCCTTGAAAGGACCAAGGAAATCGGGATAATGAAATCAATCGGCGCAAGAAATTCCGCGATATTCACAATATTTTTTGTTGAGTCAGGGCTTTTGGGAACAGTAGGGGGCATTATAGGCATTGCGCTTGGAATGTCATTTGCATACGGCATTTCATTTGCCGGACGCTATTTATTGGGCTCTGAGATTATACAGGCAAGCGTGAGCCCTTTCCTGATTATTGGGGCCTTGATTTTTTCATTCGGGCTTGGCACCTTGTTTGGAGTGCTGCCTGCATACCGGGCTTCAAAGCTCAACCCTGTTGATTCGCTAAGGAGCGCAAAATGAACATATACGAGATAAAATATGCCTTCCAGAATTTAAGGAAGAGAAAATTAAGGAGCGGGCTTACGATACTTTCCATACTAATCGGCATAACTGCGATATTCGCATTGCTGAGCTTCGGGATTGGAATTCAAAGGTATGTGGATACATTGGCAGATGAGGCAGGAAGGGACAAGCTTTTCATACAAGGCAAGGGCATTGGGGCGCCAGGAACAGACGAGAATTTCTTTCTCGCAAAGGAAGATGTTGATTTTGTAAGCAAGATAAAAGGCGTCAATGAAATTTTGGGGATGTACTTCAAAGTGGTTGAAGTGAAGTTCAACGACCAAAAAAGATTTCTTTTCGTATCAGGCACCGACACAAGCAAGATAGGCTTCATGGAGGAAAGCTTTTCAATAAAAGTAATAAAAGGCAGGAAGCTGAAGGAAGTGGACTCTGATAAGGTTGCGCTTGGCTACAATTTTCAGTTTCCGGATAAAGTTTTCAGGAAAACCGTCAGGCTTGGGGATAAAATAGAGCTGAATGGCAACCGCTACGAGGCTGTAGGATTTTATGAAGAGGTGGGAAACCCGCAAGACGACACTAATCTGTACCTTACTGACAAGTCATTTGAGGCACTTTTTCCAGATTCAAAAGACAAGTTCGGGTTTGTCATATTAAGCTCCCAGAAAGAAGTCAAGCCGTCAGAGCTTGCCGAGAGAATAGAAGAAAAGCTGAGGAAATTCAAGAATGAGGAAAAAGGCAAGGAAACATTTTTCGTGCAAACCTTTGAGGATGCCCTTGCGACTTTCACAACAATAATCAACGTCATAAACGGCATGCTGGTGCTTATTGCGCTTGTATCTTTAGTTGTGGCTTTTGTCAACATAATGAACACAATGTATACTTCTATAATAGAAAGAACGAAGGAAATTGGAGTGATGAAGGCAATAGGCGCGAAGAACAGCGACATACTTATTATTTTTGTAGTCGAGGCTGGTTTAATAGGATTGATTGGCGGATTGCTTGGAGTCTTGCTTGGATATATAATTTCAAGCATTGGAGGGAACATAGCGGCTGCGTCCGGATTCGCATTGCTGAAGCCGGCTTATCCGCTGTTTTTGATAGTTGGCTGTTTAATTTTCTCATTTTTGGTCGGGGCTGCAGCAGGATACTTGCCTGCGAGAAGGGCATCCAAACTGAAGCCTGTGGATGCGCTGAGGTATGAATAGCAACGGAAAATCAAGAAAGAAGTGGTTATACTCCGAAGTAATTTTTCACTTCCCCTTATGCATCCTTCTCAGCTCTTCCTTTATTATCTTGCCCATTGTATTTTTCGGCAATATATCAATGAATTCAACAAACTTTGGCTTTTTGAAAGAAGCGATTTTTTCCTTGCAATAATCAATTACCTCATCTTCTTTTAATTTTGCGCCTTCGTTCAAAACAACGTAAGCCTTTACAGACTCGCCAAATTCCCTGTCTGGAATGCCGACAACCGCGCATTCCCTGACTTGAGGCATTGATTCTATTAGTTCCTCAATTTCCCGAGGATAAATATTAATGCCGCCAGAGATTATGATGTCTTTTGACCTGCCTAAAATGTAGACATAGCCGTTTTCATCAACCTTGCCAACATCGCCAGTAACAAACCAGCCGTCAGCAAATATCTCATTATTCAACTCAGGCTTGTTCCAATAGCCATGGAAAACGTTTGGGCCTTTAATCAAGATTTCCCCCTCGGTATTGATTGGAACGTCCCTGTAACTTGAATCTGTAATTCTTGCCTTTACACCAGGCAAACAAGGACCAACAGACCCCGGAACCCTGACTCCTTCATAAGGATTGGAGAAATTCATCATTGTCTCTGACATGCCTGCCCTTTCAAGTATTTCATGTTTCAGCACTTTCTTCAGCTGAAAGAAAATATCTTTTGACAGCGGGGCTGAGCCGGAAACAAACAAGCGCATAGAAGAAACATCATATTTATCGCAATTAGGAACTTCAAGCAGCTTGAAATACATGGTAGGAACGCCCATGAACAAAGTTACCTTTCTCTTCGGGATTGTCTCCAGCACATCTTCCGCATCAAATTTTTTTCTTAATATTGTGAAATTTCCAGCATATAAGGAGCCGCACAAAGCCACCCCAATCCCATGTATATGGTATAATGGCAATGCTAAAAAGAAAACATCGTCTTGTGACCATTTCCATGACTGCACAAGAGCCTTGATGCCGGACATAACATTTTTTTGGGTTAAAGCCGCGCCTTTCGGCTTTCCGGTTGTGCCTGAAGTGTAGAATATTATCGAATAATCATTATCCTTCAAAATAACGCCTGGATTTTTGTCATTAGAGCTTGAAATCAATTCGTCAAAATTGAATGTTTCTTTCCACTTTCCATCAATCAAAACTATGTTTTTTAACTCCGGCAGCTTATTTTTAATTTTTTCAACTATCGGAAGCCTTTCATTGTCGGTTATTATTGCCTTTGCCGCACAATCTTTCAAGATATGAAGTATTTCCTGTTCCTTGAAGCTTATGTTCATTGGGACAATTACACTTCCATTCTTGAAATTTCCGACTATAGAATAAACAAGTTCAAGGCAGTTCGGCATGAACTGAGCAACCCTGTCCCCTTTTTTAATGCCAATATTTTGGAAAGCATTCGCTACTTTGTTTCCTATTAAATCTATTTCTTTGAAAGTAGCCCTTTTGTCCTCGAATTCGATTGCTACCTTGTCTGGAAGCTTTATAGCAGTTTGGCGGAATAAAGATGATATAGACATAAAAAGATAAGTAGAAGGGTTGTTTTTAAAATTATTGTGTACAAAATCGAAAGATTTAAATATAAGCGTATATACAGTACTTACAAGTATTCACGGGTGTTACATTTGGTCATTAGGTACAGCAGACACGCCAGGGAGCAAATGATCGCGAGAGGGATATCTGAAAAAGAGATTCAAGAGGCAATCAAGCGAGGCTCTAAATCAATTCAAAAACCAGATAAAATTTTATCGTACTATAAGTACTTTTGTGTTATTTACAAAAAAATTGGGAATAATCTTTATGTCATAACTGTTAAGCCAAGGTGATGAAAATGAAATGCCCTATATGTGGAAAGGGAACTTTAAAAAAAGGGAAAATCAAAGAAGAAATGTTTGGAGTTTATTTAGGCGAGTTTCCTGCGGAAATTTGCAATAACTGCAACGAGTCCTTTACTGACGAGAAGACTACACAAGCAATAACAAATTTAGCTAAGGAAAAAGGGATTTGGGGATTAGGCAAGAAGACCAAAATAACTAAAGCGGGAAATTCTTTAGCTGTAAGAATACCAAAAGACATTGTAAATTTCTTGAAGTTAAAAGAGGGGAAGGAAGCTTATATACATCCGGAAGCAAATAAAATTATTATTGAAGCTGAAAGTTAATACTTTTAATACAACATTTTTGTCAAGTCAATTTCTCCTTTAGGCTCTTTTCTTATTAACAATAATTCGTAACTTCTTACAAAATCCGGAAATTGTTCTTTCATTTGCTTTAATTGTTTGTCGGCTGACTCGTAGTTCTCAGAATCAAGCTCTAATTCAAGCATCCAAGGCCCCATCTTTTGCTCGTAATGGAATATATTTCCTTCATTTATGCAATATTGCTTCAACCTCAAATTCTTTTGGTCTGTATAATCTTTAACATAAATAATTACTTTATAATAGCTCAAGCCGATCTTACTTATATCAAGCAACAACCTAAATCTGTTAATTATTCCTTTTTGAATTAGGCTTTTTAATCTATAAGAGACTATTCTTTGGGTTAGATTTGTTTTTTTGGCGATTTCTATTGAGGAAAGCCTTGCATTAAGTGCAATTGATTTCAAAATTTTAATTTCCTCATCATCCAATTTTGGTTGCTCCACATTTTTATACCATGTTATTCCAGTTCCAGGCTTTTTTAAAAAATAACCTCTTGATATTATTTCAACTTCAACATGTGCTGCAAGAGTTTGATTAAGTATATATTTGCTGTATTTGCTCTGAACATCATTTACTATTTTATAAAATTCTTTGACATCTTTAACGCATAAACTGTAGATTAGATTCCATCTTCCAGAGCATTTTGCGACCCACCATGTTTTCTGCAGATTGCACAAGTAAGTTACAATTTCATTTTCCTCTTTTTCTGTCGTGTTTTGCAGTTCTAAGTAAACATTCCAAATCATCAACCCCAATTTGCCGGCATCAAGAAATGTTAAGTAGTTTTTAATGAAACCATATTTTTCCATCCTTTTTAATCTATATTCAATTGTTGCAGGGCTTGCCCTTACTTTCTTGGATAATTGGGTTAGAGGTTGTCTTGCATTAATGTCTAATTCGTACAAAAGTTTTTTATCCAATAAACTTAATTTTAGCAGATTATTCCTAAAACGGAAAACTTAATTTTCCCAATCTCTTACCCAGCATCCCGCCGCTGATCTGTCGCATCATTTTTCGCGCCTGATCGTACTGCCGGAGCAACTGGTTGACCTGCTGCACGGTACAGCCGCTTCCCCGGGCTATTCGTTTGCGCCGAGAGCCGTTGATAATCTTGTAGTTATCCCGTTCCCGAGGCGTCATCGAATTAATGATGGCTTCGATGTGGGCGAGCTCCTTCTCGTCGACCTGCAGGTTGCTGATACCCTTCAGGGGGCCGATGCTGGGAAACATTTTCAGAATCTGATCGAGCGGCCCCAGCT
>JACQSQ010000031.1 GCA_016211245.1 Candidatus Woesearchaeota archaeon | reverse complement strand
TTGACTGCATGAGCCAGCCCCAAAGGGCTTTCCTGCTCGATATAAGTGATTCTTGCGTTCCATCTTGAGCCGTCGCCGACAGTGCTGACAAGCTGCTCTTTATGCGGGCCTGTTATTATCCCAATATCTGTTATTCCTGCCTTTATAAGGTCCTCAATGACGTAGAATAAGATTGGGCTGTTCGCGATTGGTATGAGCTGTTTTTGCTTTGTGTGGGTTATTGGCCTTAGCCTGGTGCCATGGCCCCCGCTTAATATGAGCCCTTTCATGCTCTTTACTTTTATCCTGCTCTGGAATTCATTGAACTTTTTCTTTATGTAATCTATCTCAGCCAGCCTGCCCTGGTATAGATACTGCTCAGGCCTTTTTTTTAGCATATTGATAACGTCCAGGAAGCTTATTCCAAAATACCTCTCAAGCTCCTCAATGCCTTTGAATACTATGTCCAAATTCAAAGAGGTTGTTGTCTGGCTCCTTACATCTACTTTTGGAGATTCTATGCTTATCTTATGCTCATACATCTGGGCAAGAAATGCAGCGTCTCCTATCCAGGGGCTTGCATGCTCAAAATTCAGCTTGCCAAGAGCATGCCTGTTCAGTATCATAAACAATCCAGGCTGGGGGTCCTTAAGCTTGCAGCCGTATTTAACCCTTAGGAAAGTATTCTCTATATCCTCCAAAGTGACCCTGCTTATTTCTGAGTCAGAAAGAAAGATTATCCTTCTTTCCCTTTCAGGCACTGCAACCTTTCCCCTGTTTTTTTCATAAACCCTTCTTATCTCGGAAAATATGTGCTGGCTGTCGCCGTCAACAACAATAAGCTCTTTTGCCTTCATAGACTTGGCATATTCCGTCAGTATTTTCCAAGGCTGGGTCCATCCAATTGGTTTTTTGCTGTAATGGAAAATCTTTGTGGCGTAGCTCTTCAAGGACTTGGGCAGCTCCTCTCCGCAAAGCGCTACAATTATCCTGCCTTCCGGAAAATACTTGCGGGCGCCTCTTAACTGCATTTCAAGTTCCGCAGCATTTGCCCTAGAGAAAAATGAACGAATGCCTATTATAGGATTATCTGCCACTCCAATTTACCCCTCCTGGCATGGTTTTAATTTCATTTATAAAATTTTCTAAAACCCCTAATATAGGCCAGAAAAGTTTAATAAAGACTTCAGACATTTGAGCAATATGGCTAATTACACAAAGCTTGCCATAAGGGGAACAGCCATAGTGCTTGTTATATCCCTGTTTGCAGGATTTTTGGGCTATCTTGTAAGGCTTGTTCTGGCAAGAGGCCTTACTGTGGAAGATTTTGGCTTGTTTAATTCGGTATTTTCCTTCCTGGGGCTAATAGGATTTTTCAAAAGCCTTGGATTTGACAAAGCCCTAATAAAGTTCATTCCCGAGTTCAGGCATGAAAAGAGAAATGATTTGATTAAAAGCTCAATTATTTATGTAGCAATCATTCTTTTGGTTACAAATCTGCTTGTCATAGCTATAGTTTATCTGCTGTCAAGTTATCTGAGCGTAAAATTTTTCCATAGTGAGCAAGCAACAATTTTGCTTAAATTGCTGGCTATTGCATTCTTCATTGACAGCTTTGTTTATGTTATAAGGTTTGCATTCCAGGGCTTCAAGGAAATGGCTTATTTCTCCATTGTGGAAGTTGCAAGAATGCTTCTGATACTGGCTGTTGTGCTGACAGGGTTTAAGCTTGGGTATGGCAGATTGCCTACAGCCGCCTTTGCCTATATTACAGCGCCCTTAATACTTATAATTGCTTTTACGCCAATATTCTTGAAAAAGATATTTCCGGAATTTGCCGCTTCAAGCCTTATATTTGACAGCTTATTATTCAAAAAAATAGGAAAATACGGCTTGTTTGTTGTTGAGACAAGCGCTGCAGGTCTTGTGCTGTATTACACTGATATAATGGCGCTTACATATTTTTCCAATCTGAGAGGGATAGGGTTGTATGCAGCGGCTCTTCCGACTGTAAAGATTTTCATGTTTTTTCCAAGGGCAATAGGCGGCATATTAATTCCATTAACGTCCGAGCTGTGGGCTAAGGGCAGGAAAGATTTGCTTAAGGCAGGCATAGAGTCATTATACAAGTATCCGTTTATCATTATAGTTCCTCTTGTCCTAACAATGTTTTCCTTTGCAGAACTTATTCTTAATGTTTTGTATGGCAGCAGCTACATTCCGGCTGCTGCTGCAATGAGAATATTAAGCATAGGCATGATATTTGCAGTCATATACGGCACAAACATTGATTTTTTTGCAGGCATAGGAAAGCCGCAAATAACCACAAAAATAGTATATACGGCTGCAATAGTCAATTTTATGGCAAACATAATTTTGATACCTATTATAGGTATTGAAGGAGCTGCTATTTCAACAACTTTGAGCTATCTTCTGATGATGTCAATGGGGCTTGTGAACATAAGAAAATTCGTCAATGTATCGTTCCCAATAGCCGTCTGGCTTAAGACATTATTCGCAGGAATAATATTCACCCTGATAATATGGGTGCTGAAGAAAGCGCTTGAACTAAATGTGTGGGTTGAAACAGCAATAGTCTTGCTGATATCGTCATTGGCTTATCTGGCACTGTTATTCTTATTGAAGATAATAGATTTAGAAGAGTTAAAGGGAATTTATAAGAGGCTGGTTGCTTAGCAAGACAATCAAACATTATAATCTCCTTTACTTAACTTTTCCATTTTTTTCCACAATCCTTCCTCAATCTTTTTTTCTGCCTCTTTTTCTTTTCCAATCAGGTTATGCTCTTCATTTGGATCTTTTTCAATATTATAAAGCTCTTTTTTCTTGGTTGTCTTGTTGTATATCAGCTTCCATTTATTGGTTCTTGCGCTTTGAACATTATGCATTTCCGGCGAGGGCGTCGGCCCTCCCAAGCCGCCGGTTTCAGAGTAAGCAGTTCTTTCCTCAACTTTTCCATAAACAAACGGCAGAAAAGATTTTCCCTGTACAGGCTTATAGCCTATTTTCTGCTTTATGCCTAAAATCTCCAAAATAGTCGGCAATATGTCTATAGACCTGACTAAGCTGTTAACCTGCACATTTTTTGGAAGATCTTTTCCAATCATGTACAAAAAGCACCTTATAGTGTAATCATAGAGGTAGACCCCATAAAAAAACTCCCCAATTTTGTCTCCTACACTGCAGCCGTGATCAGAAAAGATTAGTATTAAGGAATTATCGTACAATCCCAGCTCCTTAATTTTTGCGAGCATTGCCTCTAAATAATTTCTGTTTTCTTCAACCAATTTAAGGTATAGCTTGAGATTTCCTTCCTTATTGCTGTAATATCCCTCATTCATATCGGAAAGCCCTTTTGTCAATTCTTTCATAGTTGTGTGTATTATATCATGGTCCAGGAAAAGAAAAAAGGGCTTTTTTGCCTTTATCTGATTCAGTATTTC
>JACQSQ010000028.1 GCA_016211245.1 Candidatus Woesearchaeota archaeon | reverse complement strand
TTGCCTCTCTTTGTGGAGTAATAAACCCACCTGTCAAGAATGTAGTCTTTTCTTATAATTCCCATAAAAAATTTATTTAGATAGGATTATATAAAGTTTTTGAATTGATATGCCCAATGCGAAAGTTTTTTAATTGAATATTTGTTTTAAATGAAAATGAGCAGTTTATTCAGCCTAAAAGGAAAAACCGCCTGGATTACAGGCGGCAAAAGAATCGGGCAAAGGGTTGCAGAAGTGCTCGCGGAGCATGGAGCAAACATTATTCTAAGCTATAACAAGTCAAAAAAAGAGGCAGAAGAAACCACTAAAAAAATAAAAAAATACAAAATTAAAACATTGGTTTTGCAGGCAGATGTTTCCTCAAGGCGGGATGTAATAAAAGCCGTAAATGAAATAAAAAAATATTTCAGCAAAATAGATATTTTGGTGCTGATGGCTTCTGTATTCGGGAAAATGAGCCTTATGGAAATAAAAGAAGAGGATTTCATTAAAAACTTTAATGTTCATGTTCAAGGCACTTTCTGGCCGATAAGAGAGTCTGTTAAGATTATGCCGAAAGGAAGCCGCATAATAACAATATCCGACAGGACTTCCATAGGGAATGTCTATCCAAACTATTTGCCATATATTGTGACAAAAGCCGCAGTCGCTTCTTTAACTAGGGCTCTGGCTGTCGAGCTTGGGAGCAGGGGAATTTTCATAAACTCTGTAGCGCCGGGCCCGATTTTGAAAACAGGGGGGTTAACGGATAAGTATTGGAAGAACATAAGGAAAAGCTCAATAGTTAAGTATACCATAACAGACAAAGAGGCTGTTGAGGAATTTGCCAAGCTTGTGCTGTATTTATCAACAGCAAGGTCTACAGGCAATATCTATTCTCTTGAATTGGGGAATTTGTGAGGTTGAATATGTCAGCAGTCTTGGATGATATTTTGGCTGAACAGATGTCGGAAACTCTGGCAATGACAGAAAGGCCGAGCTTAAAAGATGACATAGATATAATTTTCCTAAAATTTGAAAGAAATGAATTATTCATCCAGTTGATTGAACAAGCGAAAGCGTATCTTGGTGGGCAGCGCAGCCAAGGAGAAATTAATTCGTTTCAAAGTGATTTCGCAGGCGCAGTTTATGAGAATCTTGCTTATATATTGCTTGGGGCAGCGCAGCCTCAAGCCAGTATTCTTTTGTCTCCTGACAGAACAGCCGAATTTTATGCAAGGCTCCACCCTAACGCCCCGAGAAGAAGGCATCCGCTAAAAGGCAATCAAATCCATGGATTCTATACTCCGGACGGAGCCGTCATAGACATGTCTGGAGGCCGGCTCCTGATTTCAAGTGTATGCGACTATACATTGTTTCCGAGGGAAAATGCAAAAGAAGGTGCAAGGTTGCCAAAAGATGAATATTTCACGAAAAAGCATCTTAGGTTTCGCCAGGAATTGGCAAGGTTTCCCCAGCTTTTTAGAAATGCCAGCCTTTCATTTTTCATTCCCAAAAATGGATATAGGCCAAAAATACTTGCTGGCATGGCAAATTTCGAAGAAATGCCATTTAGCGCGGATGAATTCAGAAAATATGTTGACTCTTTAACAACAAAATACCATCTTGCGCCAGTTCCTGTGATGGGCTGACTGCAAAATTTTTAAAAGCAATGATTTATTATTCAAGTTTATGGACCTAAAAACATTAAAAAACAAAGTTCCAAAGGAGCTTTACGGGATTCTAGAGAAGGAAATAATCCAGCTAAGGCCTGCCCAGGAAAAATCGATAAAAAAAGGGCTTCTTGACGGAAAAAGCCTTCTTGTCTGCACTCCAACTGCTTCAGGAAAGACATTGATTGCTGAGCTGGCTGCTTTGAAATCCGTGCTTGAGGGAAAGGGAAAGGCGATTTATATCGTCCCTTTGAAGGCGCTGGCTTCTGAAAAATACAAGAGCTTCAAAAGAAGATACGGAAAAACGGCTAAAATTGCATTATCCATGGGGGATACAGACTCCGCGGACCCTTATTTGGCGGAATATGATTTGATTATCACAACATCTGAAAAGCTGGATTCCCTCATAAGGCACCACTCCCCGTGGCTGTCCGGCATTAAAACTGTAATTGTTGATGAAATTCACCTGCTGAACGATACAGAAAGGGGGCCGACTCTGGAAATTCTGCTGACTGTGCTGAAAAAGCTGCTGAAAAACCCGCAAATAATAGGATTAAGCGCGACAATCGGAAACGCGGAAGAGCTTGCGGAGTGGCTTGGCGCTGATTTAGTTGTTGATGACTGGCGTCCTGTGAAACTGCACAAGGGAATTTATCATGAGGGCAAGATTGAGTTTTATTAAGAGAGCCCCAACCCCTTAACTATAACTTCAGGCTCAAACTTCTGCAAATCCTTGTAATCCTGCCCGACTCCCAAATACAATATCGGCTTTTTTGTCACATAAGAAACAGAAACAGCAGCCCCTCCCTTTTCATCTATGTCGGCTTTAGCAAGTATGATCCCGTCAATTCCTACAGCTTCATTGAATGTCTTTGCCTGCTCGACGCAGTCATTTCCTGTTATGCTTTCTCCGACAAAAATCCTAAGGTCGGGCTTTGCGACCCTTATTATTTTCTTCATCTCTGCCAGCAGGCTCTCATTGCTGTGCATTCTTCCCGCAGTGTCTATCAAGACAGCATCAATGTTTTTTGATTTCGCATGCTTGACTGCGTCAAAAGCCACTGCCGCAGGATCGCTGCCATAAGTATGCTTGATTAGTTTTACCCCCACCTTGTCGGCGTGCAGCTGCAGCTGCTCTATCGACGCCGCCCGGAAAGTGTCGCCTGCAGCCAAAACGCACGTAATTCCTTTTTCTTTCAGCATGTTCGCTAATTTAGCAATGCTTGTTGTTTTTCCGCTTCCGTTTATGCCAAAAAAGGCAATAACATAAGGCTTGTCTTTTTTGTTTTTTATTTCCGCAGCCAAATCAAAACCGCTTTTTTCAAACAAATCCTCAATAGAATTCCTTAAAGTTTCCGCTATTGTCTCCTCAACTCTCGTCCTTCTTATGGGCTTTTCCACCAATTCTTCCTTTAGGTCTTTTTTTATTTTTTCTATAACCTCTATAGCGACGTTATTTTCCATCAATGCCAATTCCAAGTCCCAGAATAGCTTTTCAAATTGCCCTTCATCTATCTTGGTTGTTATTATCCTTTCTGTTAATGAGGCGAAGAAGCCCTTCTTCCCCGGCTCTTCTAATGCTTTTGGCTCGGCCTCGTCTGCTGGCTGCACTTTTTCTTTGGTTTCTATATCTTGTTCTGCCTTTTTGGCATCCTTTTCTTTTCCCGCTGGAATCTCTTTTTTTATTTTTTCTGTTTTTGCCTCAGCCTTGGGCTTTTTGCGTATTTTTTCTTCATGCTCAAAAACTTTTGGTGTTTCTTCTTCCTTATTGCCGACATGCTGTCTAATCTCCTTCCTTGTTTCAATCTCAGTTATTTTTTCCCCTATAATTTCTTTTTTCTCTTCAATAACATTTTCCTCTTCCTTTCCAACAAATTTTTCTTTTAGCTTTGCAAAAAATCCTTTCTCTTCCTTGGATGCTGCCGGCTCGGCTGCAGTTTCTTCTGCTTTGCCTTCCTTTTCAACGCCTTCAGAAATCTTGGATATGGCGCTTTTCAGCTTGTCTTTTAAGAATTTGAACATTTTTATGCTTCTGACATAACGCCCTGCAGCCGCGCTTCAAGCTCGGCCGCTTTTTGGGCCATTTTCTCAAGCTCTTCAAGCATTTTGCCATGCACATTCTTCATCTGGTCTATTTGGTGCTGTATGAGTTTTTTCGCCGAGGCTATGTCTTTGGTGACTACAACGTTTGCGCCTATATTAACCAAAAGATCTGATGTGTCGCTTATAGACCCTTTTGCGAATATTCCGGAGCTTATCGGAACAAATATTTCCTTGCCCTTGGGGGTTTTGGCAAGCTCCTCCAGGCTGTTGCTTGTTGAGCGCATCTCAACCAAATGGCTGGTGAGCGCCTCCAATTGCTTCTGCAGCTGCTGTATATGCTCTTCAACTGCCTTGTATTCCATGTAAATTTCCTGGCCTTTAGTTTCCTTTTCAGTCATTTTTTTACCTTTTTCTCCAGTTTCCTGTACATTTCCTCATACACCACTCCCATCGGCAAGCCTTCATGAGTCCTTCTTATGTCTTCTGCCAGCAATGGTCCTACAGAGAGCACCCTGAACTTTGGCATTAGTTTTTCCTTTGGGATTTCAATTGTGTTTGTGATTATCACTTCCTTCAAATGCGATTTTGCTATCCTTTCCACTGACTGTCCCGACAAAACTCCGTGAGTGGCCAAGGCATAAACTTCTTTTGCGCCGTGCTCGACCAGAATTTTCGCGGCTTCTGTTATCGAGCCGGCAGTGTCTATGATATCATCAACAATCACCGCTGTCCTTCCCTTGACGTCGCCAATTACATTCTCGACTTGGGCTACATTCGGCTCGGGCCTTCTTTTGTCGATTATGGCTATCGGCGCATTAAGAACCTTCGCAAATGTCCTTGCCCTTGCCGCCCCTCCTGCATCAGGGCTGACCATAACAATTTCACCAAGCTTCTTGCTTAATATGTACTCGGCAAATTGGGGTATCATGTCAAGATTATCGCTTGGTATGTCAAAAAATCCCTGCACTTGCGCCACATGCAGGTCGAACATGATAACCCTGTCAACTCCCGCCACCTGGATCATGTTTGCAACAAGTTTTGCCGTTATTGGCTCTCTTGCTTTGGTTTTCTTGTCCTGCCTAGCATAGCCAAAGTAGGGTATGACTGCAGTGACTCTTTCCGGGGAAGAGCGCTTTAAAGCGTCCACCATAACAAGCAATTGCATAAGGTTTAAGCTGGCATCCGAGGACGTGGGCTGAATGATATAAACATCGCAGCCCCTGACGCTTTCAAGAACCCTGCAGTAGATTTCTCCATCACTAAATCTCTTGATCTCAACAGGCGTTAACGGCACTTTCATTACCCTTGAGACCTCTTCTGCCAATTTCCTGTTTGCAGTTCCCGATATAATCTTAAGATGAAATTTATCCTTCAAAAGTACCACCCATTTATGGAATTATAGAACGACCAAGTGTTTAAAAAGATTTGGGTTTTTGAATCTTATCTTTTCTTCTCTTGTATACCCTAAAAACCAGGTATGAAATCATTAAAAAATATATTAAAAGGTAGATGGATGCTGATTCTATTTCTCCTTCAATAAAAATACTTAAAGGTATAAGCAAAAATGCAATAACTCCCAATATAACTTCGAACAAGCCAATCGAAAATCCAGTGGAAGTATCTATCATCTCTTCTTTCTTAGGGCTTAATTTTCCCTCTTTGATTTGATTCTTTAGCTCTTTTTTATAATGCCCTGCCTCTTTCTCCAGAACTTCAAGAAATACGCTGCCTAAGTGTCCGCATGACTTGCACCTGTATTTAGTAGTTGTGCCATACGCCCAAACCACAGGATTGGAGAAATCAATCTGCACCTTGGCAGAGCCGCATTTTGGGCATATTTTCAAATATTTTCCGGCTTTTGGCTTATTTGAAAATATTGCGCCCTGAAGGAATTTTTTGATGTTTTCCTGGTTCAGGTAAATAAAAAAAAGTATCAAAACAAAGCAAAACAGCAGTATGATATTAATATATACCATGATAACAAGCAATCCTTCTACGCTTCCGGCACTGGCTTATCCTCCTTGCTGTTTGAAAATCCCTTGTTTTCAAGTTCATTCAAAGTCCCTTTTCCCGCGGACTTGAGCAAAATCTGGATTTCGCCGAATGGGGTGTCCTGCACAAGCTCTATCTTGCTTTGCTGTGCGAGATGCAGCAAGGGTATAAAAGTGTGCACTTTGTCTTCTCTAGACTCTGATGGCAGCAGCTTTGCGAAGGTAAGATTTTCCTTCAGGGCTTTCGTGAAAAACACCCTTATTTTCAGGTAAACTTCCCTTATTATCTCGGTTATTTCCTTTTTTTTCTTTGGTGCCTCTAAATTTAAAGGAGGTATTGAGTGCAGCAATCTCCTTTTCTTGACCTCTAGGGCTCTCTCCAGAGCCTCAACCAAGTCAAATATGGAGACTTTTCTTTTTCTTGGCTGGGGCGTTCTTGGAATAAGAGCCGGGATTTCGCCTAATTTTGGTATTTGTGCAGTTTCTTCAAAGCCAAGCTCGTCCATTCGCTCTTCGACCCCTATAAGCAGCTTATCCAGCTCTGTCAAATCTTCACCTACAAGCTTGTGGGATTTCATTTTCAGCAGGATAGCGGCAGCAAGCAATACCTTTCCTGAAATCCTGAAATCATGCTCTTTAAGAGTCCTAAGCATCCCCATATATCTTTGAGTAAGCAAGCTCACATCAATGTCCCAGGGGTCCATCTGCTCTGATTTCACAAGCTCATAGATTATGCCCTGCCAGGTTATCTCGTCCGCTTTAGAGAATAGAATGTTGAAGATTCTGTCATGGGGGTCAACTGGCTGCTGCTCCATACTTATTCTATTGGCTCAATTGTATATAAATTTATTCATTTGATAGTAGAAAAACGAAAAGTATATAAACCGGCAAGTGCATTGATAATTCAGTTTGGAAAGTTGTTCCACTAGGTAAAAACATTAATTTAAAATTAATGAAGCTCAAAAGACTTTCAAAACATGATAGATACGTCCTTGAGTTAAGCAACAAAATAAAGCACAAGTATGATTCTGTTTCTGTAAACGTCCCAATCAGGCATTCAAAGCGCTCTTTGGGGGAAATAGATATTATAGCAAAGAAGGGCAATCGCTTTGACTTATATGAAGTTAAGTGCTCTTACAGGATTTTAAAGGCAAAAAAGCAATTAAGCAGAATCAGGAATATACTTAACCTGAAAAATGCAAGAAGCTATTTCTACTGCGGAAGCTCAAGGATGCTGGTGACGGTTTAAGACATCCGTGTTTTTTAATCAATCATTTTTCAATCTAGATTCCAGCTCGTCATGAGCCAAAACCATCATACACATTAGCCCAATACTATCTGCCATTTTTAACCACCAATAAGTAGGCATAATGCCTAATATAATAAACTTTTTACTAATTTTTCCGCCAAAAAGGAAATATTTATATATAAAAAGTAATAAAACTATGGAAATATGAGTAAATTAGACTTAAAAGATAAGAAAATACTATATGAACTGGATACAAATAGCAGACAATCTTATCATCAAATCGCGAAGAAAGTTGGATTAAGCAAAGATTCAGTCATATACAGAATAAAAAATCTGCAAAAAGAAGGAATAATAAGACAGTTCCATACGATAACTGATGTTGGAAAGTTAGGATTCATCTCTTTTAGATTATATTTGAAATTACAGAATGCAACTCCAGAAAAAGAGGAAGATATTATTACATATTTAAAAAATCAAAAAATAGTAACCTGGATGGTTTCAATTGATGGCGAATATGACATAGGCATGTGGATTCTTACAAAGACCATAAAAGAAATGAATAATTTCTGGAAGGAATTATTAAACAAATACGTGAATTTTATTGATAAGAGATGGCTTACAATTTTTACCAAAGTTTCATATTTCCCAAGAGTGTACCTTTTAGACAAAAAACAGAATTTTGACGAATATGTTTTTATAACAGAGCCAGTAGAAGTTAGTATAGATCAAAAAGATATAGAAATATTGAAGCTGATAGCACCGAATTCAAGAATTTCTGTTTTGGAAATTTCAAAAAAATTGAATTTAGCGCCAAAAACTGTTTCCCTCAGAATTAAAGAACTTGAAAAGAAAAAAGTAGTCATAGGATACAGAACATTATTCGATTTGGAAAAACTCGGATATCAATACTTTAAAGTACACTTTAATTTATATAATGTTACCAAAGATAAGGAGAAAAAATTCAGGGCATACATAAAGCAACATCCAAACATAATTTTCGATAATGAGGTTCTTGGCGGTGATGATTTTGAGATTGAGATACAAGTCAAGACTTTGGAAGAGTTTCGTAAGATAATAGATAATATTAAATTTGAATTCTCCGATATTATAAAGGAATACAAGCACATGCTATTCTACAAAGAACACAAGTTCGTCTTTTTTTCAGTATAATTAAATATTCAAAAACTTTTTATACAATTCAATTATACAAATTTCTTCTCTGGGCTCGTAGTCTAGCGGTTACCACGCAAAACTTCGTTTTGCTGAGTTTGCTTGGACGCAAATGACGTCACCCTTACAAATATTTATGAAAGGTGAAGGTCACCAGTTCGAAATGTCGAGTAGTGAAATGGTGAGCGAGTTTCTCGCGAACCTCGCATATCACAAGACTCGCAAACCGAAAATCTGGTCGGGC
>JACQSQ010000030.1 GCA_016211245.1 Candidatus Woesearchaeota archaeon | reverse complement strand
CAGGAACAATTCTGTGTCTGTCGGAATCTTCTGCAGATTATACTTTCGGCAGAGCTTTATCTTGAGCTTAGCAAGCTCCCCACCGCTGAACTTGCTTGATTTCAGCAGAGGGATAAGCTCCTGATAAAAACCGTTATAATGCTCCTGATTCATGCATTAAGGGAGTTGCTGGCTTTTTTATAAACTTATACCAAGTGGTCTTCCTCAACCTTGGATACGAATGAGAATATTACTGCAGCAGCTCCCATAATTACAAGCGTGTATGACAAGGACCATCCGGCCATGAAGCCTATTATCGGATTCATAATGACCAGCAAAAGCCTTTGAAAAGCCGAAACTGTTGAAATCACTGTAGCCCGCTTTGAAGAGGGCATGTGGTGGTTCATGAAGCCGACCAGGTAAGGCTCCCTTGACAAGGCTAACCCGCCGCCAGCAATAATTGCTATAACAATCATTATCAGGCTGGTTGTCAGGCCTCCGATAATATAGAATATCCCTGCAATTGCAGCGCTCAGAAAAATGATTTTTTTCTTTCCAATCAGTGCCTCAAACTTGCTGAAGCTCCAGATGAAGAATATCTGGCTGCCAACAAGGGCGGCTGTCACAATGCCAAAATACTTTATTTCAAGCCCTGCGCCTTTAAGCATTAGCTGGTAAAACCAAAGAATGTAATAGCCAACAGCTGAAATTATGATAAGGTCCAGTGCAAGAACCTTGAGAATTTTATGGCGTGCAAAATATTTCACTCCGCTTGTTAATACGCCAAAATAGTTTTTTTTGGAGTTGTAAAAAGCCTTTGGCTCTTTCAATGTAAGGCAGACAATAAGGCCTATGAAAGCAGGAATTGACATGAACAAAAATGGCGCTGTCAGCCCGAAATAAAATCCCATGAAGCTTCCTATGGGGGCTGCAATAAGAAGCCCCAGCAGGAAACATGTTTTCAGATTGCCAAGTACCTTTCTTATTCTTTCCTTTTGCCCAATCGCTTTTAGAGTGTCATAAACGAAAGCTTCCTTGGCTCCTGAACTAAAAGCCATGGCAGTCGCAGCTAAAAACTCGCCAGCCATGAAAACATAAAAGCTCTTTGTGCTGGGGTAAACAAAAACAAACGCAATGAAAGCGATTATTCCGAGCAGAAGGGATTTCTTCCTTCCAATCTTGTCTGCAACAGCGCCAGTAGGAATTTCAAGGATGAAGACGCACAGCATGAACCAGGACTGAAGAATCATCACCTGTGCAAAGCTCAAGCCAGCCCAATCGGTAAAAAAGGGGATTAGAACCCCGGAAAAGAACTGAAGGCTCATAAGGAATTCCAGGGCATAAGCCTTCCGGATGTTAGAGGCGTAATCTGGCAAGCTATATGGTTGGTTCTGGTCGTTCATTTGAATTAAGAGGATTTATTATCCAATTCAGAATAGTGAATTTTGAACCAACCTCTTTTGCGATAGTTTTTCAAATGCAATCTTATAATATTTTTCATCGTTTTCAAATCCTATGTATTTACAACCCAGTTCTTTAGCGACTACACAAGTAGTTCCGGAACCGAGAAATGGGTCTAAAACAACTTTATCTTTTTCCAAACCATGAAGTTTAATGCACATTTCAGGAAGTTTTTTAGGAAAAGATGCGGGGTGGTCTTTCTCTGATTGAACGGTGTCATAAGGTATGTACCATATATTTCCTCTATCTCTTTTGTCTCCATTATGTTTTCCATGTTTCCACCTGTTGATATTTGATTTATCAGCATAAGGGACGCCTATCGCTAATCTATCAATTTCAACATTCTTTGTTTTAGTAAAATGAAATATGAATTCGTGTAGATTATTTAAAAAGCGAGTGCTGTTTATCGGTTTATAATGTCCAATATTGATATTATGTTCAGGTACAGCCACAGACTTAATCCAATGAATCGTATTTTGTAATTGAAGCGATTTCGCTATTCTTTTTGCAACTTCAAAAGACCTAAGTTCATCACTTGCTTTATCGCCTATGTTGAAAAACAAAGAACCATTTTCTTTCAAAATTATTGCACACATTTTACCAAATTCTTCCATCCAATTCAGATATTCATCAAAAGGCATGTTGTCCATGTGAGAATTGTATTTTATTCCTATATTGTAAGGTGGTGATGTTATTATAATATCTACACTATTCTCATCAATTTCCGTTTTCATGCCTTTAATGCAATCCATGAGATGAATTTTATTTACTTCCATTTTTACCAGCTCTCAATTTATTTAGTTTTTCGTAAACAGCATTATTCACAAATTTAAACCTTTCGTTTTGAGACGCCCCCTCTTTCCGTAAGTTAAGATATGAAGAACAGTTTATTAATATTTTCGGCTCTTCTCCTATTTTAGGCAAGTCTCCGCAGTGAACTTTGGTATATCTTGAGCATGAAATACTCAAGATCTCTGAAGCCATATGCTCTTCTTTTGATGATGTTTATTTTGGTGTTGAATCCTTCTGCTATGGCGTTGGT
>JACQSQ010000029.1 GCA_016211245.1 Candidatus Woesearchaeota archaeon | reverse complement strand
TCAACCCCAAAGAGCAGGCTTTAGTATAGTTCGTATATGCGTTTTCACTTTGTTTAGTGTTTTTAAATCTGCCAGAAGCAACAAGACGATTTGCTATTGTACGATTATTTGTATTAACTTCAAATTCTGATTTAAAAACTTTGTATAAAATATTTATTTTTGGGTTGCCTGTCAATTTGTGTATAAATCCAAGAAAATTGTTGAAATCTTTTATCTCTCCAGCAGCGGATATAGCTCCTGCATTATTAAGAGGATGTTCAGGAACTTTAAGCCCCAGTTCAGGTTGTAAAATCCTATCTGCATGGAATGGCATTGCAGTAGCTTCCATGCCAGCAATCTTTTCAGCAGGAGCACCTTTTTCCAGTGCATATAGATAAAGAAACGGTTTTATAACAGATTGCGCGCTTATTTTGATTTCGCTGCCATTCCCCACTACAATTTTGTTTCCATGCAAATCTCCAATGGCGATAGAAGTTAAATCTTTATCTACCTTTTTCAATTCAGGTATATATAGAGCTAGCATTCCATATGTAGTCATTTCTTTTGCCCACTTATCAATCAGTCTTATTTTTTCTTCAATAATGCCCATTTGTTTGAGAGTAGGCTTGTTAGAATGTTGATAAGAATAACTAGTGTCCCCTATCTTTTGTAATAATTCTTTAATATTCATTATTAGGAGAATTTTATTATATCTATATATAAAAATATTGCATTACAACTTTTCATAAGTCTTCTTCATCAGCATCGCATCCCCTTCAATATTAGGGCTCTCGCATACAACAACGCCTTTAACCTTGAAATCTTTCAGCGCTTTCAGCAGTTCCTTATACTTCAAATCAGATTCCTCCAAGTTAAGGTGATTTTTCTCTCCTTTTGGTCCGTAAGCAATTCCAGTTATGTGGATGTGCATGTTCTCCAAGCCGGTCTTGCCAAGTGTTTTCTCGATTTTTTCCAGTATTGATGCAAATTCGCCGTAAGAATTATATTTCCCGTTAGTCCTCGCATGGAAATGCGCGAAATCGATGCATGGCATTACATTGTCAAATTCCTGGCTCAATTGTAGAATCTCGTCTACATTGCCAAATTGCGTTTCTTTTCCAGTCGTCTCCGGCCTTATCCAGATGTTAATCCCCTCATTTTTCAATGTTTTAATGATTGATTTCAGATTATCCATTATTGTTTCATAAACTTTTTTTGGCTCCTGTCCCATGTAAAAGCCGGAGTGAAAGCACAAGCTGTAGCCGCCGCACATTTTCAGTATTCTCGCAGAATTGATTATTCTTTGGCAGCTCGCGTCGCACTTGGCTTTTTCTGCAGAATTTAAATTAATATAATAAGGCGCATGGCACGTCAGCACAATATTATTTTCCTCAGCAACTTTTTTTATTTCCGGAGCTTTTTCTTTTGAAATATTGATGCTGTGCACAAACTCCAGTTCCATGCATCCCAGCCCGAGCTTTTTAACATGCCTTATTCCGTCAGCTGTTGTTCTGGGGTTGGAACTTAATGGAATTCCTGCAGTTCCGAATAAAAGTTCTTTCATAAAAATAAAGGAAAAATTTATTATATTTAAGAGTTTGGGATTTTACTTATGGTAAAACAACTAAACAAAAACAATAAAGCTTACTTTATATGCGAAGAATGCGGCTTTGCTTATCTAGGCAGAAAAACTGCCAATGAATGCAAGCAATGGTGCAGAACGCATCACAGTTGTTCATTAGAAATAACAAAGTATGCTATTAAGATATAAATAAAATTTTTTGTTTTTAAACATCAAAATTCCACTTATGTCATGAAAATCAAGGATTTTTGGGATTTTCTGAATATATTTATTAAAAATGTCTTACACTCCAATTTGCCATCATGTCTTCTAGAATTCCTTTTGCTTTTTGTGTAGCTGCCCCTTGTTCCTCTGGTGGGATTTTTTTAAAGCCATCGAATGGCGTTAAGGATTCTGCTATATTAACTCGCCTTGTATCAACGCTTAATATGGCATCTACTAACTCCTGCTCATCAAAAGGCCCGTATCCTCCACCATCTATTAAACATATAGCTGAAGTAATGCCAACGTCCAAAGGCCCTATCTTCCCTCCCCGTCTATAAGGCCTTTCAGGAATTCCAGATATGCCTTCACATACTATAAAGTATCTCTCATTAAGTTCTCCTGGATGATATAAAAATGATAATTGCTGAGGCATATTATCTTGTCGTATTCGTGGATCAAGAAATATAGATGCAGTCATTACTCTTCTTCCACCATCTTGATGAAATCCAACTTCTCTTCTAAAAAAATTAATAGGTTTTTCATAAGGAAAAGGTTCTTGACCAGAAGATAGTGTTGGTACAAGGGTAAGGATTAGGGGAACTGCATAAGGTTTAATCATGCCAACACCATACAATATGGAATATGGGTGCAGATATATAAAATTTTTGTTTAAAAAGAAATTTAGCAGATCTATCTCGAACTATCAGACTGCCTCTCAATCTCAAGCTTCTTGGCGATTGCATTTGATGCTGAGCTTAATCTGTAAGCATTTATTATCTCTTCTGTAAGAGAATTCACAATTGACTTCTTTGTGTTGAAAGTCCTGTGATAAGCTCCCTGCGTCATGTGCCTCAGCGCTAAATCAATTCTTCTTTGGGGCGAGCATTCGACTGCTTTCGGATACCTTGCTCCGCCGTATTCGATGGTTATGATTTCTTCCCGCTGAGCCGCATTCTCCAGGGCCTTTACAAAAACCTTGATTGGATTTTCCTTGGTTTGCTTTTCTATAAGCCTGAATGCTTCCTCGACAATGCCGTAAGAGGTGTTGGCTTTTCCTGTCATATGGCCGCTTGTCTTGAAGTGCTTCTTGCTCTTATGGCCTGGCACCATCAGCTTGTTGATGAGCCTCTCAACGATAAAAACCTTGCTCTTGTAGAATTTGTTTTGCGCGTACCTTGCGCCGGTTTTTGGAACAATCCTTGGGGTTAAGGTGATATAGGACTGCAGCCCAGTATCATCCACCTTGATTCCTTCCATGCTCCACCTGTTGAACGCTTTTGTCTCGGACATTTTTGATTATTGAAATTAATTGATTTTCGAATTTAACTTATTTTTTTATTACTGTATATTTTATTTATTGAATGTAATGTATCAATATTATTATTTATTTCCTTGCCTTTTCTATCCTGCCCTTCAACAAAGCGTCCAAGCTCTGGTCATTAACCTTGATGACCTGCCACCTCACTCCCGGAATGTCTCCTTTTGAGCCGCCCATTGCGCCCCCTATGCATTCGATTATAACCTCGTCGTGCTCGTCTATCATTTTTGTTGCGCCGTCTTTTGGGCAGAAAGCCGTGACTTGCCTCCCATTCTTGATGAGCTGTACCCTTACGCACTTTCTCATTGCAGAGTTGGGCTGCTTGGCCTCAAGCTGCACTTTTTCAAGCACTATGCCTTTTGCCTGCGAAGCACCCTCAAGCGGATCGGATTTTTCCTTCAGCCTCAGGGTTTTCTTTATATAAGGCTTGTAATGCCATTTTCCGAATTTTCTTCTCCTCTTCAGCTTGTTTCCTGAAAATAACCCTTTTGACTTGCTTCCCATATTGCCTGGTATTTTTGGACGGTTTTTAAATGTTATGCATGCATTTGTTCAAACAACTTTTATCTCTTTTACATCAAAATATCTTTTCACGGCATAGGTCAAATGAGCCAGATTTTGCCTTTCCCTTCCTATGAGCATTGCCCGGGCATTAGTGTCCTTGCCATGTATCGTCACAATGCCCTCCTCATTTTTAACATCAAGTATTTCCGCAGGATAAGCGAGATTCCTTAAAAACTGCCCAACATCCTGGCTGAATTCCGCGAGCTTCACTTTCTTCTTCACCTTGCTTTCAAATTTTTTTATATTAGCCCCGTTTTTCCCAATCGCCTTGCCCATTTCATTCTCCTCGATTATGAACAAAATCCTGTCATTGGATATGCAGTCCTTGACCTTTGCGCCGCTCATTGACTCGAAAACCAGCATAAGCTTCAGCAAATCAGAATCATACTTTCTAGTCACTTATTTTCCACCCTTAACAACCGCCAGCACGGATATAGAAAAAGGCTTTTTGCATATGACTCCCAGCTCGTCATTTGGGTATTCCAACTTTTGGAATTCAACGCCTGCAAGGCCGGCGTAATGGCTTACATCCTTCTCGACCCTTTTGGGGCAGTTTGCGCTAAGCAATATCTTATCTGCTTTTCCAAGCTTAAGGCTTCTTATTGACCTCTCTGTGCCAAGTATAAGGTTACCTGCCTTGAGCATCTTCTTTATTTCCGCTGATGTTGTCTTCTTTGTCATTTCTTAAGCTGAGTGTATTATCCTCTTGACATTTATTATTCCGTTTTCGGATTTTGAAACATCAACTCCGTCTTCCCCGTACTCAAACTGTATGATTTTACTTGAGGCGTCCCTGACAGTATTGTCATATTCAACTTTCAAGTCCTGCATTGCATTTGCAAGCCTCCTGTAAAGGTAGCCGCTTTTTGGAGTCCTCAGCGCAGTGTCCATTAATGAGTCTCTGCCCGTCATGGAGCCGAAGAAAAACTCTGCAGGCGTCAATCCTGTCTTGAAGCCGTTTGCAATAAACCCATGGGCCTCGCTTCCAAAGTCTCCTTTCTTGAAGTGGGACAAAGTTCTGCCTTCAAAGCCCTTCTCTATTCTCTTGCCCCTCATTGCCTGCTGCCCTACGCAAGCAGCCATTTGGGCCAGGTTAAGCAGGTTCCCTCTTGCTCCTGACTCTGCCATTATCATTGTGTGCGTCCTCTTGTCGGCAAATTGCGCCACTGTTTTTCCTGTTTCGTTTCTTGCCTTGTTCAAAACTTCGAGAATTTTAAGCTCCAGAGTTTCCTGAGTGGTTTTGCCTGGGAATGCGTAAAGCTTCCCTTCCTTGAATTGCACAATCAATTGGTCCACTTCCTTCCTGGCATTGTCCAAGTCGTCCCTTATCTTTGATTTTGCCGATTCAGGCATGTCGGTGTCTGACAAAGCGGAAGTAAATCCGGCCCTAAGCAGGTATTCTATCCCCAGCCTGAAAATTTTTCCAAGCAAGTCTATGCTATAATCTTTCCCGTATTTTTGATGTATGCTCCTGAGCATCAATCCAGATTCCTCTCCAAGGGAATTCCTGTCCATGACTCCAGAGATAAGTTTGCCGTCTTCAATAACCACATGCGTTTCCTTGTCGCATTTGTCTTTTGACCTGTCGCATAATCTTGAGTGACCTTCGAAATAAAAATCGTCTGGCAGCAGCACGCTGAATATTTCCTTTCCATTGACATTTGCTTTTCTCGGCAACTTTGAAAAATCAGTCAGGCCAACCGCAGCAAGAAGGTCTATGGCATACTCTCTCTTCATTTCAGAATGCTTTGTAAGCAGATAGTTTCCCGAGATGGCATCCTGGGTGCATCCTATAATGCTCAGCCCGTATCTCAGCGAAATAAGCTGCGTCTGGACTTCCATAAGAATTTCCGCCTCTGCCCTTGCTTCTTCTGTCTGCGGAATATGGAGGTTCATTTCATCCCCGTCAAAGTCTGCATTATAAGGAGTGCATACTGCGGGGTTTAGTCTCAATGTTTTGCCCGGCAATACCTTGATCCTGTGGCACATCATGCTCATCCTGTGCAAGGAAGGCTGCCTGTTGAAAATCGCAATATCCCCGTCCATCAAATGCCTTTCAACAATATAGCCTGGCTGCAGCTCTTCAATAGAGGCTTCCTTTGTCTCATCGGTTATTTTTTTCTTTTTGCCGTCAGGCCTTATTATGTAATTTGCTCCCGGATATTTTTCAGGCCCGTTCTCTACAAATTTCTTCAGGTATTGCGCATTCCATTCATTAACCCTTTCCGGAACTGTAAGCTTATTTGCAATGACAAAAGGAACTCCAACTTCAAAAAGCTCAAGCATTGGGTCCGGGCTTATGACTGTTCTCGCTGAAAAATTTGTTCGCTTTCCTGCCAGGTTGTGCCTTATTCTTCCTTCTTTGCTCTTTATCCTCTCCGTCAGCGTCTTCAAAGGCTGGCCGCTCCTGTGCCTTGCCGGAGGCAATTGCGCTATGTTATTGTCGAAGAATGTCGTTACATGGTATTGGAGCAAGTCCCACAAATCCTCGACTATTATTTCAGGGGCGCCTGCATTTATATTCTCAAACAGCCTTTGGTTTATCCTGACAATGTCTCCCATCTTGTGCGTTAAATCGTCCTCGCTTCTTTCCCCGGATTCCAGGGTTATGCTTGGCCTCATTGTAACGGGAGGAATCGGCAATACAGTCAGAACCATCCATTCCGGCCTTACATAAGGGACTTTCAGGCCAAAAATATCGCAATCAGAATCAGGTATTTTTTCAAGCCTTGCCCTTACTTCAATCGGGCTTAGCCTTTTGTCATCCTCTATAAACGTTGTGGGCTTCTCAAGGCTCAGTTTTTTTTGTTTTGCCTTGCAGTTCGGGCATTTGTTTGTTGTTTTCAGGCTTGAGATTATCTCCTTTACTTTCAGCCTTCGTTCCTCCACTCCGCTCTCCTTCTCGACTTGATCAAGCAGCTCCCTTGTTTTTGCAATCTTGTTGTCTGGGATGAGTATCCTTCCGCATTCCCTGCAAGTGCATTTAAGAATTGTGTGCAGGATGTTAACAAATTTTATGTGAATAATCGGCCTCGCCAGCTCTATATAGCCAAAATGCCCTATGCATTCCTTAAGCTTTGAGCCGCAGGTTTTGCATCTTAATCCCGGATCTATGACGCCCAATCTTATGTCCATCAGCCCACCGTCAACAGGATAGCCCTCTTTGTCATAAAGCTCTGGTGTTACTATTTTCGCAGAAGCCATCTTCTTGATCATCTTGGGGCTCAGTACAGAGAAAACAATGCTCTTTACCTGCTTGTATATGTACTGCTCTTCCTCAATCCTTTCAGGCTTCGCTTCTTTTCCTTCAATAGCCTGCTTTACTGTTTCAATCTCCTGCTCTGATTTCTTTTCTTCGTCTGCCATTTTTGATTTTGGTTTATTTTTTTGAAATTTTTATTTTTCAATAGTTAATGTCGCATTATTGTTCACTATCACAGTATCACATTTTTTTCTTTTAAAAAAGGCAACAATACGATTTAAAGCCATACCTTTTGAGTAAAAATTAAACGCTAGGGCATACACAATTAAAATTAAAAAGGGAAAAGCTGTTGATGAAGTTATAGTTGACAAATTAAAAATAAATAATATTCCCTTTAAAGCATAAGATACTATCAAAAATATCAACACCACCGGAACTATTAATTGCCACTGATTAAACTTGTATACATAGTTTTTTTTGTCTTCTGTTTTTTGTATCATTTTGTTTTATGATTTATTTTTAATTTTGATTTTTTAAATTTATTTTAAATTTGGGTTTTGGTTTTTATTTTTTGTAATTTTTAATTTTAATTTTTTATTGTAATTGGTTTTGAGGCTGAGTGCCTGCAGCTAATGTCAATCCCCCTATAGAATGAAGCGGAACTTTTATTTCATGACCTTCAGATGTATGAACCACCAAATGACCTCTAAAATCGATTGTAGATTCTAAATGCCCTCTTGATTGTCGGCGGAGTTGGTCAAAGACGGACTGGTCTCTCGGATGAAACCGAACATATCCCTCTGCATCCAGCGGATTAATTGTTCCCGAAACATGATCCTGCAAACCTTCTCTTCTTTCAATTTCATCTCCTAAAGAGTGATCTCCTACTGAAAATGATAAATGTCCATGATTAGGGTCATATCGAGTACGCACGTAGCAACCAGATAAAAAATATAGCTTAATAGGTGTAAGTCGTCCTTCTGCTTCCATTATCTTATCTAGTAATCTTACGACTTCGTACCTAGAGTCCAATTTTCTAATAAATGGGTCTGGCCTCATTTTATTTCTCCTTACCTTTCTGTTGCGGCACCTTGACAGTCAAGCTCGGCAACCCGGTTCCAATTGGAACAGGCTGGTTGATCATCACGTTTTCAACAACTGAGTTAAGGTTGTCCACTTCCCCCACCAGTGCCGCATTTATTATATGCTTGATTGGAGTTTCAAAAGACGCTCTTGCCAGAACGCTTGATTTCTCGCTTACAACACCGTATCGCGTGATTCCCTTTAATGTGCCGCTGACGCACATGGTGTCTGCGACTAGCATAATATGCCTCACATCAACATTCAGGCCCTGGCTCTCTATAACCTTAAAGATTTCATTAATAATTGACTGCCTTGCTGCTTCAATCCCCAAGACCTGCTCAATTTCAAAGATGTTGTTGGTGGTTGTCCTGTAAGCATCAACTTCTTCAAGCTGAAGGACTTCCGCTAAGTTGGAGCCCGCAGTTATTATTATAAATTCTTCTTCTCTTTTTACTGGCAGCACCTGGGATATCCCTTTAATCCCTTTAATCTTTATATCCTTGATCTTTTCCTTTGTCTTGTAAGTTTCGTTGAATGTTTCCTCTTTGCTCCTTGACTTCAGAATTATTGAATCCTTGTTGTCTTTTATGTTGTAACCTTTAAGCTGCTTTGATACTGCATCCATTGCTTTCCCGAGTGTGAGCTCTATTTCCTTCATCTTTTCCTTGTCAAGCTTTACTTCAATAGTGAAATCAGCAATGTTGATTGTGAATTCCGTCGCTATGTCCTTCAATTTTGTTTCCTTTATCTGCAAGGCCAGCTGCCTCAGTTCCTCTATTCTTTTGCCCGTGGCATAGTGCTTTTTCAGGTAAATTTCCATCATTGTGTTTTCCAGCTCCTTCCTGCCGTCAAGAATCTCAATGATCCTCGGCAAACCCAAGGTTACGTTCATTTCAGCAACTCCTGCGAAATGGAACGTGTTTAGAGTCATTTGAGTGCCTGGCTCGCCTATAGATTCCGCGGATATTAAGCCAACAGACTCTCCGGAATGGACTTTTGCATTTTTATATTCCTCGTAAACCGCTTCCATTATTCTCCTGAGCTTTGTATCGCTGGCTCCTTTTTGCAAATTTTTTTTAACATCCTCAATTATTTTTTGAGGAAGCCTATCTTCATATTCTGAGATTATGTCTGCCATTTTTTGTTTGTTTATTTTTAATTTTGTTTTTTATTTTTTCTGTGAGATGTCAAAAACCGCCAAGATTTATTATAATTTGTTGTGGTTTTTGAGCATACTCGGAAATCGCAGCAATACATTAATAATTTTTGACGATTTCCGATATATTATTTCCTAATAAGCAAATCACAGCGAAAAGATACGAATATTAGTGTGGTTTGCTATAGTCGCATTTATCACTTTGCAGCGCAAGGCCGTTTTACGTTAATGATTATTATTTTTCTTTTCGTAATGAATTTTATTTTGTTATTGGGACTTTATTATAATTTTTTTCTAGTATTTGCTCTCCAGCTGCAGCTTTGGATATACGCCCAGCGACTTGAACTCATCAAGCATGAGCTTGAATGCATAGCTGATCTCTATGTCATTCACTTCCGTATTTTCGCCGCATACAGGGCAATAAGATTTGTTTTTGTAGTTGTCTTTTATTGCGATTATCCCGCAGCTTTCGCAAACAGGAACAATTGTCCTGTCAGAGTCAAATCTTTCTTTCAGCAATAAGGATGCCCCATGAGCCACAAAAGTATCTTTTTCCATCTCCCCCAGCCTTAATCCGCCTTCCTTGGCCCTGCCTTCTGTAGGCTGCCGGGTTAACAATTGTATTGGGCCTCGCGCCCTTGAATGAATCTTGTTTGCAACCATGTGCTTCAATTTCAAATAATACATATTGCCGACGAAAATATTAGCCTGGTACTGCTCGCCATTCTGCCCATTGTAAATTGTTTCACTCCCGTTTTCTCTAAAACCCAAAGACAGCAATTCCTTTCGCAATCTCTCTTCTGGCTCCGCATCAAACGTTGTGCCATTAATGTACCTGCCAGCTAAGGCTCCGACTTTTCCTGCCACCATCTCGATCAAATGGGCTATGGTCATTCTTGATGGTATGCCGTGTGGCGAGAAAATCAAGTCCGGGACAATTCCTGACGCTGAAAACGGCATGTCACTCTGCTGAACAATCAATCCGACAATTCCCTTTTGCCCGTGCCTGCTTGTGAATTTATCTCCTATTTCAGGTATTCTCTCGTCCCTTATTCTTACTTGAATCAGCTTGTTGCCTTCCTCGTTTTCTGTCAGAAGAACAAAATCTATCACGCCTTCTTCGCCGTGCTTTAGGTTGATTGAGCTTTCTCTTCTGGTGCTTGACGCCAGGCTGTATTCCTCCATAGAGCTCAAGAATCTTGGCGGGCTTGTCTTTCCTATAACAACATCCCCTTCCCTTACCTTTGCTTCAGGATAGATAATCCCGTCATCTTCCAAAAGCCTGTAGTCCTTTTCCGTCTTGTACCCTTTCACATCCTTGTCCGGAATGCAAATCTGGTCTATCAGGCCGCCGGCATATCTAAGCTCTTCTGCAATGCTCGGCCTGTAATATGTAGATCGCCCAAGCCCTCTTTCAATCGAGCCTTTGTTAAGTATTATCGCATCCTCCATATTATAGCCCTTGTAGCTCATAATCGCAACAACTATGTTTTGCCCGGCAGGATGCATCTCGTAATCAGAAATATCATGGATTATTGTGTTAACCACTGGCTTTTGGGGATAATGCAGCAGGTTGACGTCCATGTCCATCCTGACAGCAAAATTTGAGGCGTAAAATCCCAAAGCCTGTTTCTGGTTTTTTGAGCCTGCATTGAGTCTTGTTGATTGGTTGAAATTTCCGTACGGCACTAATGAAGTGCAATATCCAAGCATGGCCAATGGAGTTATCTCAAGGTGTGTATGCTCCGGCATCAGCTCGTTCTCAAAAAACGCGACTAACGTATCTTCTTCCTCTGCGGCATCAAGATATTCTATTATGCCCTGCTTTACCAGGTCGCTCCATGATATCTCATTTTTTTCAAGTTGCTTTATGTGTTTTTCAGTAAGCAAAGGAACTCCGTCTTTCACTATTATCAGCGGCCTTCTTGCCCTTCCTTTGGAGCTTTCAATGCGGACTTCATCTATTTTCTCCTTATAGCTCAGGTTAAGTATGTCTGAAACCAAGCCTTTTCTCCTTTCTTCCCTTATTTTCTGCACAAATTCTACAGGATTGTCGACAACCCCTACAAATTTGCTGTTCAGGTAAACTTCTGCCATTTTATCTTATTACCTTTAAGTTTAATGCCTTTAGAGACTTCAAAATCTCTTCTTCATTCGAGTCGGCTGAAATAGTGCAAAGCAGTGCCAAATTCTTTCTCAACCCTATGTTTGTTCCTTCAGGAGTTTCAATAGGGCACAACCTTCCAAGATGTGTTGGATGAAGCTCCCTTGCTTCAAAATTTTCCTGTGAAGCGCTTAACGGGCTTACAACCCTCTGAAGGTGCGACAGTGTCTCAAGATAGTTCAGCCTCTGGATTCTCTGGCTTATTCCTTTCCTGCCGCCAACCCATACTCCGGTAGCCATTGAAGAATAAATCCTTTGTGTAAGCAGCTTGTCCCTTATAATCACCTTTATCGATGGAAATTTTCCCCTTTTGACAATCCTTTGAAAATTATATAAAAGGTCGCCAATGAGAACTTTTAAGTTCAGCCTTATTAAATCTGCCAGCAGATCGCCGCTCATTTTGAGCCTTTTGTTGGCATAATGATCCTTGTCGTCAACCTCAAGCTCGCCGTTGGATGCCAGGATATATTTTTTCAGCATCTTGCAGAGGTTATACGCCTTATATATTCTGTCTTCCTGCCTTATTCCTATATGGGGGAGCAGATACTTATCAAGTATTTCTTTCATTCTCTCTATCCTGACTTCCTTGGATTGGGTTATCCCAATTTTCTTTGCAATATAATCAAGGGCCTCTTCCTCGCTCTTTATGTTCACAAACTCAAGGAGGTTTATGATGACCTCGTCAAACTGCTTGTCGGAAGAGATGAATTTTGTGATTTCCTCATCTTTGAGCAAGCTTAATGCCTTGATAACGACAATTATGGGGATTCTTTTGACCCTTGTGAATGTAAGGTAAAAAAGCCCGTCCTTCATCTTTTCGATTGTGTGGGGTATCTTGTAAGACCCATATTCGGAAAACAGCTTGCCGACAATCTCGCTTGGGCCTGTTGCGTCCTTCTCTATGAGGAACTTGTTTGACGCTAAATCCTCGATGGTTATCAAAACCTTTTCTGTCCCGTTTATGATAAAGTAGCCCCCTGGCTCATCGGGATCCTCGCCCTTTGCGGTTAATTCGTCCTTGTTTAACTTGTGAAGATGGCACCATTTGCTTTTCAGCATTATCGGAAGATTTCCTATTTGTGTATCAAAAGATTCTCTTTGAACGCCGTTGATATGGGCAGAAACTGTTATCCATGTGGGAGCAGAATAAGTTATTTTTCGCAAGCGGGCTTCCATCGGGTAAATATTTCTTGAAGAGCCGTCAGCTTCAATCATCTTCGGCTTTTCGACCCAGATTTTGTCAAGCTTGATTTTGAACTCGTCGATGTTATGGGGAATAATTGTGGGAATAATCTCCTTGTTTTCCTCAATGATGTTGTTCAGCTCTTTTTCTATGAAATTGTTGAAAGATCCTATATCTGAATCTACAAAGCTCTGCTCCTGAAAATATTTTTGTATTAGGATCTTGCCGTATTTATACATCAATTACCACCCTGTAAAATGCTGCTTCTCCCGCAGTCGGGCTTTTTCTTATTATCCTGACAACATCTCCGGGCTTTGTATCCAACTCCCGCAGAGCCGCATCTGTCTTCAGTATCTTCGGCATCTCCTTAGAAGTTACATGATATTTCTCAAATAACTGCGTTTTTTCCTTTTCGCTGAGCTTCACGTGTTTTGGCGTAAGTGTATGCTTGTCAACCTTGAATTTAATCTTTTTCATCTTATGATTTATCACTGCTCCCCATGTAAAAAGTGGGCCGGACGAGACTTCCGGTCTTGCTTATTAAAGCATGCTCGAATTCGGACTCGCGACCACCTGATTAAAAGTTTCACCCCGACAAGCATTAGCTTTCTTCAGGTGCTCTACCAGGCTGAGCTACCGGCCCGTGATGCGTGCTTTTGCACGCCCGCCTTCGATAAGAGCGCCCTGGTCGGGAATTTCAATCATAATTTTTTAAATTATTTTATTTGAACCCGAGTCGGAGCCGTTCTGCCTCGGCTTGCTTAAATGAAAGCTTGCCTTTGACATGACAGGGCTCCATGATAGTTCCTGCAGCGCTAATCTGCCTTTTTCATGCTGATCCAGGCTACACTACCAGGGCAGGTGCGTGATTGACGCTCGCATTCTATTGAAAAAGGCATAGTAATCCCCTTATAGCAAAATAAACCACGAAATCATAGTCTTTTGTCTAAAGAAGGATTATTCATCATAGTGATTAGGATAATTCGGTTATTTATAAAGCTTTTGGATTCTAGCAATAATTCTAATCTGGCATTTGTTCCTGGAATTACTTGTATATAAATTTGTTGCTTATAGAGTATATAGGCTATGCTTTGTGGGCGTAAGCGTTTTTGATGAACTCTTCGCTAAAGCCCTTTGGCACTTTTCGTGTTGTGGCGTATGTGTAGAGGGCTGTTAGGTATATGTCATGAAGAACGGAGCTTAAAAGCATTATTAAGATAATAAAAGGCACAAAAATAATAAGCAACGAAATAACCAAAGACATTTTAAGCACAGGCATAAGCATAAATCCCAATAGGAAAGATATGGCGAGGGAAGCAAGCATAATCACAAAAAAGAACAAGCCCATTCCAAACTGCCCCACGACAGATTCCCCCCACGTTTTTTTGAATATCTCCGAAGAGCGCTTTATTGACGCAAAGGTGCCTTTATTCTCAAAAATCATGACAGGTATTACAAAAAAAGTAGCCAATGTCCATGCAACACCAACAAGTGAAACCACTAGCCTGGATACCCATCCTTCTGATTTTCTTTCAAGCTGGTTCAGTATGAACCCCACTGTTGCAGCTACAAGAGCCCACAAGAAAATCTTGTATATGTTTTTGAACGAGCTTTTTATTCCATCCATCAAAACAGGGTCTTGTCCATTAAGCCTTATCGAGACGCAAGTTACTAAAGCAACATTAAAAAAGATTGAAATAAAATAGCTGGCAATGTAAAAAAGAAAGAGCCATAAATAGAAAGTAATGGTGAATGATGCCTGTGAAAGCAGCGAGCCGGCAAAGAAAAGCGGAAAGATGAACGTAAATAATATCATCAATATAAAAATTCCGGAAATTATTGGAAGCAGCAAAAGCTCCTTGTCGAGCAGCAATATCCTGAAGCTTTCCTTGGCAAGCTGAAAGCTTCTGCCGAAAACATTTGTCATAGCAGCGTAGAATTTTAATTAATATTTAAAATTTGTGAAAGTAAAGCCGCAATGTTTAAATATCAACCTTAAATCCATCTAGTTATGAAAAGAAGCTCCAGGCGCTGGAAGAAAAAACAGCAGATGAGATGGAAATGGCAGCGCAAGCGAATGAAAAAAGAGAGAAGGCTGAGAAAGCAGCATAGAGCTACTTAAAAATAATTCATTATAAAATTTAATTATAGGGGCGGACTTTAATTTTCGTAATAATTTGTTAAAGTCCGCTGATATAGGCACGGATTATCTATTACGATTATTAATGTCCGTACCTTCTCCCACAAGTTTACGAT
>JACQSQ010000025.1 GCA_016211245.1 Candidatus Woesearchaeota archaeon | reverse complement strand
ATGATAAAGTTGTCGCTGCCGTGAAGGCCCCAAGGGATAACAACGGGAATATTTGATAAAACCCAAATCTTTTTATAAGCACTATAATTGAGTTCTGTAATATGAATAACAGCAAAATTAAATTTATATTAAATGGAATCCTTAAGGACATACAGCCTGATAAAAATTACGAGAAAGACATATTCGAAAGGCTCAATTCAATAATTAAAAAAATCAATAAAAATCAAAAGCATATAAAAGCAATCCTTGGCGGCTCTGGAGCAAAAGGAACGTGGCTCAAGACCTTTGATGCCGATACCTTTGTCCTGTTCGATTACAAAAAATACAAAGACAAAAGTAACAAATTATCCGACATTCTAGAAAAGATCCTGAAAAAGAAATTCAAAAGCATAATAAGGCTGCATGGCTCAAGGGATTACTTCCAGATAAAAGAAGGCAAATTTACATTTGAAATAGTCCCAATTCTAAAAATAAAAAAGGCTGAGCAGGCAAAAAACATAACAGATGTTAGCCCGCTGCATTCAAACTGGGTAAAAAAGCACGGCAAGTTAGTCGATGAAATAAAATTAACAAAGCAATTTGCCCAAGCTCAAAATGTTTATGGGGCAGAGAGCTACATAAGGGGATTTTCCGGCTATGTGTGCGAAATACTTACCGTGCATTACGGCTCATTTCTCAATCTGATAAAAAATTCTGCAAAATGGAAGGGTAAGGCAGTTGTGGACGCAGCAGGATACTACAGGGGAAAAGACGTGTTCAAGATAGTCAACACTTCCAAATTGATGTCCCCTTTGATAGTCATAGACCCTGTCCAAAAAGACAGGAATGCAGCTGCTGCATTAAGCGAAGAGAAATTCAGCAAATTCAAGGAAGCGGCAATCAAATTCCTTAAAAACCCGTCAGGGGAATTTTTTGTCAGGAAAGACTTAAAATCATCTTTTGAAAAATTAAAATCGGGCATGACCATGCTGATTACAATAAAATTGACCCCCCTTGACGGGAAAATTGACGTAGTGGGCTCTAAATTGATTAAAATATACGGGTTTTTAGCTCAACAGCTCGGCAGAAGCCAATTTAATATAATAAAATCAGATTGGGAATGGAATAAAAAAAGTGATGCGGCTTTATACTTCCTATTTGATGCAAAGCCATTATCAAATAAGGTTGAGATAGAAGGCCCTCCATTAAAAATTTTGAACCATGTGCAGCATTTCAAGAAACAGCATAAGAATACCTTTGAGAAATCAGGAAAGATATATGCTGTAGATAAAAGAAAATACACCCTTCCTGAAGATTTGCTAGAATCGCTGCTCAAAGACCCTTATGTAAGAGAAAGGGCGAAATCAGCAAAAATCTTGTGAAATAAAATGCAGGCAGTAATCTTAGCGGCAGGGAAGTCAACAAGGGCTTATCCTCTGACTTTAACAAAGCCCAAGCCGCTGCTGAAAATCGCCAACAAAACAATTCTGGAGCACAACCTGGAAAATTTGGGCGGGGTTGCTAATGAAGCGATACTGGTAGTTGGATACAAAAAAAACATGATAAAAAAGAAATTCAGGAATAAATATAAGAATATCCAAATCAAATATGTCGAGCAAAAGAGGCAGCTCGGAACAGGGCATGCTTTGTTAATTGCAGAAAAATACATAAAAAATGATTTTATTTCTCTCTATGGCGACGATATCTACTCTAATGAAGATTTTAAAAATATTTTAAAAAATAAATATTCAATTTTAGTTAGCAAAGTCGATAATCCGGAATCTTTTGGCGTAGTAGTTGAAAAGAACGGCTTGCTAGCCAATTTAATTGAAAAGCCAAAACAATTTATTTCTAATTTGGTGAATACCGGGCTTTATAAGCTGGATAAAAGAATTTTTTCAGTGATTAAAAATATTAAAAAATCTAAACGGAACGAGTATGAGATAACAGACGCTGTAAAGCAATTTGCTGCTAAGAATAAAATTAAATGTGTTGTATCAAGCCAATGGCTTCCCATAGGGTATCCCCAGGATTTGCTGAAAGCTGACGGGATTTTGCGGGGCGATAAAAACATAATAGGAAGGAAATCAACAATAACCGGAAAAGTCAAGTGCTCCAGCATAGGAGATGGCTGCACAATAAACGGAAATGTTGAAAACTCCATTGTCATGGACAATACCACCATAGGCCATGGCTCGATAGTCAGGAATTCCGTAATCGGGGAAAATGTCAGGTTCAGCGGAAAAATAATTACAAAAAATAAAGCATACTCTGCTGTAACAGGCAGTAAAATCAAAGTGAAAGGCCTTGGCGCTGTGATTGCGGACAACGTTCGCGCTAAAAATGTTGTAATAAGCGCGGGCTGCAAGATTTACCCCGGCAAAAAAATACTTAATAAGCATGTGCAACGGGACATAATATGAAAAAGCCAGATAGCAATAAGATTTTCCTGTACTTGATTTTTATAGCCTTATTTCTTTTGTCTTTCTTTCTGGACAAGAAAATAAAGAATTTCCTTGGCTTAGCAAGGAACCCTATTCTGGACTTTGCCTTTGGAATACTGACTAATTTTGGAATAGTGGTCGCTATAATGCTCATCATACCCCTGCTCATGCTCAAAGACAATAAAAAAATCTATACTTTGCTGCTTGCATTCTTCTTGGCAGTTTTCATTTCAGTTGTCCTCAAGTGGATGTTTGTAAGGCAAAGGCCTGCCGAGTTCATCCACCCGTTCATAAAAATATTAAGCTATTCATTTCCAAGCATGCACTCTGTTGTGGTGTTCTCGCTGCTGCCGGTCTTGGCAAGTTTCCTCCCAAAACAAAAAAACTTCTGGGCTTTATTTGCATTTATTGTGCCTTTCACCAGGCTCTATTTTGGGCTTCATTACCTAAGCGATGTGGTGTTTGGAGCAGTTCTGGGCTATTCTGTGGGGTATTTTTTGCTTGATTTTCACAATAAGGGAAGGTTATGGATGCCAAAAAAACATTAGATTTTGAATTCAGCAGGCAGGTGTTTCATCTGCTCCTTGGGGTTGCCGCAGTTTTGATGCTGGAATACGGCTTTCTTGACAAAGGCATTTTGCTTGCTCTGGCAATTATCGGGCTTGCCATTTCCTACACGAGCACTAAAATACAAATACCCCTTATACACTATCTTCTCCAGAGATTTGAGAGAGAGCAAGACCTGAAGAGATTCCCCGGCAAAGGAATTATATTTTATTTTTTCGGAATGTACCTCTCGCTGCTCTTATTTCCGCAAGAAATTGCAATGGCCTCAATCATGATCCTGGCGCTAGGCGATTCAATTTCTCACCTGTATGGGTTGAATTACGGGAGGATAAGGTACCCTTTGTCAAAAACTAAATTCCTTGAAGGCACAATTGCAGGATTTGCCGCCGGATTTCTGGGGGCATTGATATTCCTCCCATGGCACCAGGCATTTTTGGCGTCATTTGCTGCGATGATTGTCGAAGCAATTGAAATAAAAGTTGGCGCTAATCAGGTTGATGACAATCTGGTTGTGCCGGTTGTTGCTGGCGCTGTTGCCTGGGCCTTTAGGGGATAGCAAAGCCAATACTTTTATAAACAATTCAGACTTTTCTTTCAGGCCTATAGACTTCATGCGGCTAAAAATGCTTAACGAACAACTCGAGAAACTTTTTTTGAAAGATAAAAGCCCCTTCATAGACATACTTGGCCAGGAAGAGGCAAAACAGGGAATAAAGTCCGCTTTGATGCAAAACCGGCACATAATAATAGTTGGCGCTCCAGGCATAGGCAAAACCACTATGGCAAAAAATATAGCAAGGCTTTTGCCTGATTTGGAGGCAATAGAGGGCTGCAGCTACAACTGCGCCAAGAAAAATCCAGTATGCCCCTCGTGCAGGCAGGCCAAATCTCACAAGCCTGTTAGGATAAGCGGCTCAAAGCGCTTTGTAAGAATCCAGGGATCTCCAGATCTGACTGTGGAGGACTTATTAGGGGATATAGACCCCATAAAAGCATTGAAATTTGGCCCATTAAGCTTGGAAGCATTCACCCCAGGAAAAATCTTCAAAGCAAATAATGGAATTTTATTTTTTGATGAGCTGAACAGGTGCCCGGAAAAGCTCCAAAATTCCCTGCTTCAGGTACTGGAAGAGAGAAAGGCAACCATAGGCTCTTATGATGTTGATTTTGACGTTGATTTTATCTGCATTTGCACAATGAATCCTGAAGACACTTCAACTGAAAAATTAAGTGATGTCCTATTAGACAGGTTTGATGTGATTTACATGACTTACCCTGAAACTATGGATATTGAAAAGAAAATTGTCCTGATGAAAGGCAGGAAATTGGCTGATGTGAGCGAGGATATGCTGGCCCTGATGACTTATTTTGTGAGGCTGCTGAGGCAGGATGAGAAGTTAGAGAAAAAGCCAAGCGTCAGGGCTTCCATAGGACTGTACGAGAGGGCACAGTCAAACGCCCTGCTTGAAGGAAGAAAAAGCGTCGAATTTAATGATATAAAAAAGGTTCTTGTATCGGTTTTGTCGCACAGAATAAGGTTAAAGCCAAGTGTAAGGTACCTGGAAAGTGTTGAAAATTATATACAGGAGCAATTCAGGAAAAATGTGGAAAATGCCAAATGGCAGAGCCATTTGGAAGAGCAAGAAAGCAGTGATTACCGGTAGCGAACCTGTTGAAATAAAAGAATCAAGCAAGGCAGAAGAGTTGCATGGAAAATTGGCTTTCCAGCAGCTTGAAGACAAGTTTATGCACTCTGTTCTTGAAAACGACAGGAAAATAATCGACTCCGGAAAATTAATAAGCGATGCTATAAACCAGGGAATGTCCTCTTTCACCCCTGACCTGATGTTTGAGCAGCTCGTTAAGAGTTACACTTTGGCAAAGCAGATCTACGGCGAGTCGATAATACGGCTTGTTTCCGGATATGAGCCGGATTACGTAAAAAAGAATATTGGAATACCGGAATTCCAAAGGGAATTAAAAGAAAAAATACAGGAAAAAATAAACCAGTTAAAAGATGAGGGATTTTTATCAAAGGACGATTCTTTATCAGAAAAAGGAATAGAATTGGCTTCTCTGGTTTTGTATTTTGAAGAGCTGGATAAGATTGTGCCTAAAGGCGCTCTTGGCGAGAAAATAAGCAAGAAGAGTTTCACCTACGGAGAAAAGGAAAGCTCGAGAATCTACAAAAAAGGCGACAGGTACAGGGACATTGCGCTGAAAAAATCAGTCAAATTGTCCATAAGGAGGGGGCATAGGAATTTCAGCACAAAAGACTTGCAGGTTTATGAAAAGCAAAGCAAAGGCCAGACTTACATAATCTACGCCTTGGACGCCTCAGGCTCGATGAAAGGAAAGAAGATAGAATCGTGCAAGAAGGCTGGGATAGCCCTTGCATACAAGGCAATCAATGAAAGGAACAAAGTCGGATTGATAGTCTTCGGCTCGGAAGTTAAGGAAATTGTCGAGCCGACTGCAGATTTTACAAGATTGTTGAAAGAAATTACCAGAATAAGGGCATCGAAAGAGACGGATATCGTTTCCACTTTGAAAAAATCAGTTGAGCTTTTTCCAGATGATGATATAACGAAGCACCTCATCCTGCTTACAGACGCATTGCCCACAAAAGGCGATTTGCCCGAAGAGTCAACCCTTGAGGAAGTCTCAGCGGCAAGAAGCAAGGGCATCACAATTTCCCTGATTGGAATAAATCTTGACGAGAAAGGGAAGAAACTGGCTGAGAAAATAACAAAAATCGGGGAAGGAAGGCTGTATACTGTCAGAAGCCTCGAGGATGTCGACCAGATTGTGCTGGAGGACTACTATTCCTTAAATTGATTTACACTATATAATTGTTGTTGGCGGAATAATCACGCTTTGATAATGCCTAGGATTAATTAATAACCCGGCATGAGGCAAAGCAATATCCAAATCAGTTTTTAACATTCTGGATATATCTCTTCTTGAAATTGTAAAATGCCATAAAGGATTTTTTCTAAGTCCCCTTCCTAGTTTTTTAGTGTTTCTGCTTTCTACTTCTGAAGGTGAATACCCTATCCTAGTACTTAATTCCGCAATGTCTCTGATAAATTCCTCACTTTGATGTTCAAAGTATAGCTCCCCATATTCATTAAATTTGCCAAGCCCAGCAATTAAGCCGGCGAAAAAGCCTTTTTTCGCATTTAATCCTAACAGAATATCAAAGGGTATTCTTTTTGAGACGTGCTTTCCTCTTGGAGTGTATTGATAGCCCAAATCATCTCTTAACCAAGTGTAAACTGCATTAGAATTTATCACAAAAAAAGGTCTATGGGCTACCCCCTGCCTAGTCGTCCTTTCTTTTATATAACTATCTCCTGAAATAGGTCCATAATTGTGAACTTTTTTGAGCAAATGGGCAACCAAATCCCCATACATATTAATCCCTCTCTCTATATCTAAATCTTGCTGTTCTCCACTAATAATTAAACAATTCTTATCTCTTGTTAAGTAGCCATCTGCCCAATAAATCCCTAGCAGTACTCCTTCAGAATAATCTATCTTTATTGGCAAAGTTAAGTTTGTCAAAAAATCTTCATTAGATGGTTGGAATTTTCTCCAAAATCTTCTGGCTTGGTACAAATTTCCAGTATAAAGAGGTTTACCCTCATGGTAGATTGTTTCCCTAAATAACTGGGGATGTGAAAGATCTTCGAAACTGAAAACATTTTTTTTGAGTTGTAAGTCTTGTTCGTGCATTGCTCTTATAGCTTCTCTAAGAATTTCGGTACTATTAGTTGGTGTAGTCCACTCTTGATTGACTATTGCAGCTAGGTTATCGACCGTAAATTGTGCAGTAATCTCACTAGGCGCAACTCTGAGTTCAACTAAAGATTGAAAGAGAGCTTGGGCTGCAAATTGAGCCCTTTCGTATAAGCTGCCTGAATAAAATCTAACCTCTTCCAGCCTTTTTTTGGTCAATCCCATTCCCCTATCACTAAATGCCCCAAGTAGGACCGCGTCTCTTTCTGCTGGATTCCCAGCAGTATTGTATAAAGTTGCTTGGTCTACTCTATTTTTTAAAGTCATAATCCTAGATAATTAGGCTAGTTTTTAAATTTTAGTAAGATTTGCAGACAATAACTATCACTTTTAAATACCACTTTTCATTCCCATCTTTAATGAAACTCCTCGCCTTCACCGACATCCACGGCTCTTTGGCAGCGCTCAAAAGAATCAAGCAGAAAGTAAATTCGCAGAATCCAGATATTCTGGTCTGCGCCGGCGATATTTCAATCTTTGAGCACGGCATTGGGATGATACTTAAAAAACTAAACAGGCTGAATAAAAAAATAGTTATTGTCCACGGCAACCATGAAGATGACTCGACTTTCAGGAAATATTCAAAGATTTTCAGAAATATAATATTTATACATAAAAGATACCATATCGAAACTAATTTACTGTTTCTGGGCTTCGGTGGCGGCGGGTTTTCAATAAGAGATAAAGATTTCGAAAATCTCGCAAATGAAAACTTCAAAAAAATAATAAAGCAAAATAGCGGCAAAAAAATAATATTGGTCACCCATGCCCCGCCATACGGGACGAAACTGGACAAACTGGGCAGAAGTCATGCAGGCAGCAAGTCATTCAGGAATTTTATTGAAAAATACAAGGTTGATTTGCATGTATGCGGGCATCTGCATGAGAATTTCGGGAAAGAGGACAGGATTGGAAAGACAGAAATAATCAATCCCGGTCCTTTTGGGAAGATTGTTAAGGTTTAATTGGAAGTTCGTATAACGCAAGTTTTTCACTCACAAAGTTCGCAAAAAACGTGTTAGGCAGGAACATTTGCGGACACTCGTGCATCACTATTTTCATTTGCATTCAATATTTAACCAACGAAATAATGGCTTCGATATAAATTAACTGATGTTTTAGTTTATCTTTCAGACTGAATTTCATATTTTTCAGTTGCATTTGATTTATTTTGTAAAAATGCCTCATTAACGAAAAACGCATTAACGAATTCAAAAAAATCAATCCACCCGCCGCCACTCGCCCCACCACCCATCCATTTCTGTGGCACTTGATTTACTACTTGATTGTGGCAAAAAGTGAAAGGTTTATATATTGCAGATACTCTAACAAATAAAATGAAAGACCCTTATCTTGGAACAACAGCATCTGAATTGGACCATTATTTTCGTAATGAAGTTGGGATGGCTAGAAATTGTCTTCTGAAAGGAGAAAAAGAAAGAGCTCAAGCCAAAAAAGCAGAAGCAAATTTTGTTAACGGGCTTGAAAGAGCTATTGCTGAAAATTTACCAGAATTTAAAGGTGTCACTCAGCAACATTTAAGGGAGATGACACAATTAGCACAAAGTGGGGATTGGGCAGATATCAGAACTATAAAGGCACTTTATCGAAGATATTATGAAATAACGGGTAAACCTTTTGATGAACAGAAATTGTTTAAAGGAAGATAATTCTTTGAGTTCGCCTAATAATTTTTAATTCTAGTATCCAAGCGGTTTTTATTCTTTGAGGCTTCACCTAATCTCTGTGGATGAAATAAAACTTCTTATGAAAATCAATCATATACCCTAGAACGTTTATCAACGTCAACTACAATGAGCTTGTTCGGGTTGTATCTGACAACATACAGAATTCGTTGGTCTCCTACTCTTACCCTGAAAACTTTTTCACCTTTAAAATCTTCAACTCTTTCAACTTCTTGCGGAAAAGGATCTTCTTCCAGTTTATCTATCTTCTCCTCAATTCTTTTCTTTGTTATAGCCTCAAGCTTTTTGACGTATTTAGCAGCCTTGCTGGAGAATTCTGATGGAAAATTGGCCATCTTAACCAAATACTTGCTTTTTGCTTAAAAGTTTTCCTTCTTTTTCTTCTTTAAGCGCTTCTTCCAATGCTTTCTTGTCTTCTTCGCTTAACTTTGTATCTCCAATATATTCCATAATATAATCAACTTTCTTTTCCACACTTGCTAATTTACTGAGTATTTGTT
>JACQSQ010000026.1 GCA_016211245.1 Candidatus Woesearchaeota archaeon | reverse complement strand
ATATATAAGTTGCTCATACAATGCTTTAATTCTAGTTTTTTCCCAAAAAGAAAATGGCTAGTCCGTAAACCTAAAAAAGAATAATAAAAATAAAATGTCAAAAGAAGACGATACAATATTTGCTTTAAGAACTACGGCAAACAGGGAAGACCAGGTTATGGATTTTGTCACAAGCAATGCCGTAAAGAAGAAGATTGAGGTTTATTCTGTTGTGAGGCCGCACGGCATGCGCGGCTATATATTTGTGGAGGCAGCAACAAAGACTGACGCTGAGCAGGCCGCCTTTAACATCCCTTATGCAAGGGGAATACTGGCCGCTCCTGTAAAATATTCCGAGATAGAGCACATGCTGGAGCAGGTAAAGCACGATATGAACATACAAAAGAATGACATTGTCGAGATTATTTCAGGCCCTTTCAAGAGAGAGAATGCAAAGGTTACAAGGATAGACAAAACAAAGGAGGAGGTTGTTGTTGAGCTGCTAGAAGCTGCCGTTCCAATCCCGATAACAGTCAAGATGGATGCGGTCAAGGTTATAAGGAGGGATACAGAAACAGCCGCTCCGGAAAAAGAGGATTCTGGGGAAGAAGGTTTATAAAGTGAATTATTTTACTGCGATTAGTTGTCAATCTCCAAATTTTTAATGTCTTGCGCCAATGTGAAGCGCATGAAGGGCAAAAAGAGCTGAGCGCTTTAGCGCATTAACAAAAACAAGGTAGCAAATAACAATTATAGATTAAATAACAATAATAAAAATGCCAACACAAACTGTGGAAACACTTGTTGAAGGAGGGCGTGCAACAGCAGCGCCTCCACTGGGGCCCGCTCTTGGACCATTAGGTGTAAACATAGGCCAGGTTGTCGCAGAAATCAACAAGAAAACTGCAGTATTCAATGGAATGCAGGTTCCTGTAAAGGTCAATGTAGACACAGAAACAAAATCATTCGACATTTCTATCGGAACTCCTCCAGCCTCGGGATTGATAAAAAAAGAAGCCAATCTTGAGAAAGCCTCCGGCAAGGCAAAGCACGAAATGGTTGCCGACATTCTCATCGAGCAGGTAATAAAAATAGCAAAGATGAAAGAGACAGCCACTCTTGGAAAAACCCTGAAGGAGAAAGTCAAGGAAATTGTCGGGACTTGCCAGTCAATGGGAATTCTTGTGGAAGGCAAGCCCGCGAAAGAAACAATGCAGGATATTGAGGCCGGCAAATTTGACGAAGAGATAAGATTGGAGAAGACAGAGCTTTCTGCGGAAGAATTGGCGAGGCTGGAAGAGGAGAAGAAAAAATTGGCGGAAGAGCTTGCAAAGAGAAAGGCGGAGTTTGAAAAGACTGCCAAGGCTATTATTGCAGAAATGGCAGGCAAGTCAAGAGGGGAAATCAAGGTCAAGCTGGTACAGGCAGGAATCCCAGACGACATGATCAAGGAATTGCTGCCAGTCGAAGGAACTGCAGCGCCCGGCGCTGCTCCCGGAGCTGCGCCGGCGGCAGGAGCGCCAGCAGGAGCAAAGGCAGCAGAAGCCCCGAAGAAGGAAGAGAAGAAGAAGTAAAATTTATGATAATTATTAAAATGGAGATTTTTCACTCAAGATTTTCTTGAGTTTTATGGGGAAATCATGCAGCAGAGAGCCATGACGTATCTGAAAAAGATTTTACCAAATATTCAAACCGAGGAGAACTAGAGGATAGGGTTATAGCTACTGCACAGGCAATCCTTGAACCTGCTGCATGATTTCCACAATCTTTATATATTCCTTATTCTAAAATCTTGTCAAAGAGGTGTATAGATGGGATTCTTCAGCAGGCTAAATCCATTCAAGAAAAAAGACGATTTTGAGGATTTCGGAAAAGATATGGATTTTGGCAAGGACTTGGGCATGGACCTAAACCAGGGGCCTTCTCCAGACTTGGGAATGGGGCTTGAGCCAATGCCGTCAGGGCAGCAAACCCAAAAATATCCGTCGTTCCAGCAGCCTAATTTTCAGCCATCTTTTTCGCAGCCTTCATTCCAGCCTTCATATTCTTCACCGGCGCCATCAAACGACAGCTATATTGCGTCAAAAAACCTGGAAGTGATATCAAGCAAGCTTGATGCTTTGAAAGCTTCTATTGATTCCCTTAGCCAGAGAGTTGCCAATATAGAGGCAATTGCAAGAGGCGAGCAGGAAGACCAGAGAAAAAGAAGGTATTACTAAAAGTTTTTATACTGGCTTTGTTATTTTATTTTAATGAGCAAAAAGCATTATTTTGTTTTCTTAACGGCATTATTTGTTGTTTTTCTGGATCAGTCAGCCAAGTTTCTTGTCAGAAAAAATCTTCAGTTAAACCAGTCAATTCCAATAATAAAAAATATTTTTCATCTTACTTATGTCACAAATACCGGCTCTGCTTTTAGCTTGCTTCAGGGTTTTAATTTATTTTTTGTATTGTTTTCATTTGCCGTTATTGCTGCAATTTTTTATTACCTTAAGAAAATCAAGGAAAATGGGAAATGGATACAATTTGCAGTTGGGTTATTGCTTGGAGGCACAATTGGAAACCTGATTGACAGGCTATCATTAGGATTTGTAGTCGATTTTATAGATTTCAGGATATGGCCTGTATTCAACATTGCGGACAGCGCAGTGACTATAAGCGTGATATTATTGATTATTTTGCTGTGGAAGAAATAAACTTATTGTTTTAAGAGTGGTTTTAAATCACATGCAATATTATCAGTGGCAGATTTTACGCCTTCTTTTTCATCACCTATCCCTTTATCATATAATCTCTGTAAACCCATTCGTCTCGCTTGTTTCCATATAACACCCCCACTCACCAAAAAGATTTTGTCATAGGTGCCTTCAAAAACTTTAATTCGCTCTGCCAACTCCACCCATAATTGCTCTGCAGCGCCACCCTTTGTCCTTGGAAAACTGCCATCTAAAATATATGCTGCAAATCTTTGTTCAGCTATTTTAGCCAAAGCTTCTTCCAAGTTATCAGTCACTTGCACCCCTACTTGTAATTCTTGCCCTAAACCTCTATAGAATTCTTGCCAGTTCTCAGCATCTTCAACAGCAAGTATTTCTAACATTTTTTACTAAGGATTCAAGCCACGCACTTATCCGGCTCAAAGCCTTTGGCTCTGGCCTCTGCTTCAGAATTGAACCATAGTTGATTTTCTTTGCCTATCCTTTTCGCCCAGTCGCATTTCGGGGAATGAAACTTATTTGCTTTTTTGCTTGCGACATATTTTCCAGGAGTGTAGGTTGCAACAATTTTCTGCGCTTTTTGCTCATTTTCAAGCTCGCTCTTGACTTCTCTCTTTACTTCTTTTTTTATCTCTTCCTTCAGCCCTTCATCATGTTCAGGTTTCTCGCTTAAAGGGTAATAATACTGCTGCTTGTCGTAATGGCTTTCAACAGATGGCTCTGTTCTAGGAATTGAGACTATATTTATCAATGCAACAATCAATCCGGCCAATGCAAATATTGTTGTGATGATGTACTCCCAGCCAAAGCTTCTTGTAATCAAAAATATGACTGAGATGTCAAACAAAAGCAGCATCAAAACAGCCGCTATAACGCCCCAGCTCGCGCTTTTGTCAGTATAAACCAAAAACATGGCAAAGGCCAGGAAAAACATGAAAGCAAGCAGCAATCCAAGCTCGAATACAAATGTAATTCCTTTCAGCCCGAACACTATAAGGATAAATCCTATAGCTGTGAATAGCAGAATAAAAAGCATTGCAAAAAAGCTTACCGGCCTTTCCATAAAATACTAGTTTTGTTTTTCTCTATTTAAAGATTTCTCTTTTTTCTATTGTGGAGTGGTGATTATTAAGTTATTCGCTTCTATTAGTACCAGAATATTCTGGCTTTAAATAATTTCCTAGAACTCCTCAAACTCGTCCAGCTGCTTCAGATAACCATTCCTTTTCAGAAAAAAAATCTGGGTCGGCGTGTATTTATAGATTATGTCCCCTTTGGCGTCTCCGCCGAATTCCCAGGGCTCGACAACAACAATGTCGCGTTCCCTTACCCACAATTTTCTGGTCAGCCTGCCCGGAATCCTGCATATCCTTGTTTTGCCGTCAAGGCACCTCACTCTCATCCTGCTGCCCCCAAGCCTCTGCTCAATGACTCCAAAACATTGTATGCCGCGAGGAAGATGAAGCCTGGAAATCTCCATCTGCATTTTCTCCTGCCTTTCCATCTCTTCCTTCTTCTTGCTCATAAGAGAAATTGTATTTTGGTTTGTTTAAATAGGTTTCGTAAATGTCAAGATTAAAATGTTGTTCAAAAAATTCAACAACATCGGATTCAAACACGGATTTTTTCGCTTCACTCAAAAATCCTATTCTCAGAGGAAAAATCCGAACTTCGTAGCGGATTTTTCCTCTGCACTCAGTTTTCATCCATGTTGTTGAATTTTTTCCGAGAAAACTTCCTCCGTGGCGTTCGATTTGCACGCGAGCTTGCGAGCGTGCTCGCAAGCAACAGCGAGGCAAGAATTTCAAGGATTCTTTCAGCGAAAATTAAAATCCGCAGAAATTCTTGCCGAGTAGGACAAGCTTTTCGACTTTATATTTTTAGTTCTGCACGGAGAAAAGTTGTCAGTCGAACCGCCATAGAGGAGGGAGTTTTCAGCTTCAAAAAGTAAATAACTACCCAAAACCCATATTTTTATATACATGCAAAATTTACAGTCAAAAATGAAAAAATTGAATTTGCCCGAAGAGAGAATGTTTGTTGCGCCAGCGCTCCTATGGAAAAGGATTGTGGCTTTCCTCATAGACCTGTTGATACTATTCTTTATTGTGTTCATCCCATTCAGGGGCTTCATCAGCAGCAGGCTCCCAAAAGACTACTCGTTTTCAGAAACTTACAAGATGCTTACAGCCGGGCAGGATGTTTATTCCATTATTCCGGTTTACATGGCAATGCTATTGCTAATGTTTCTTTATTTTTACCTTCTTGAAAGAAAGATGGCCCAGACAATAGGCAAGAAGCTTATGAATCTTTATATAGTCAGCGACAATGCTGAATTGAAGAGGTGGCAGGCGCTTGTAAGGAATTTGCTTTTCATTCCCGTATTCCCCTTTGACCTGCTAATCATTATAGACCCAGTCTCGATGCTGTTTACAAAAACAAACCAGAGGCTAAGCGAGCTCTTGAGCAGGACAAGAGTTGTTGAAATTCACAAATTTGACCAGTCATGGTGATGAGATGGAAGACCAGAAAGTGTTTATATTAAGGGTGGATGCAGGCCAAAATAACATACAAACATCCATGAAAACACAGAACGTGAGCCCGCAGGAAGTCATTGGGTATTTGGAGATGGCAAAAGACCAGATACTTGATAATCTTAAGCAGGGAAGGAAAGATGTTTTCCAGGCTTTCAAGAAAGAAGATGAGCAGTAATATGAAAAATATGCCAGAAGAAAAAATACCGCAGCCAAGCTTCAGGTGGGGCTATGCCGTATTTGTATTATTTTTGCTGATGTTTTTAGGCTTCGTATCTGTGGTGATTATTTCTCTCTTTACTGATGTGGATGTTGAATCATTGAGTGGAAACGTGGCCTTAATTTCAATAGACGGGATAATTGCCGGCTCGGAATCGGACTATCTTTTTGAGACTGTTTCAACCTCAACAGATGTCATAGAGCTGATAGAAAAAGCCGATAAAAATTCAAACATAAAAGCAATAATCTTTGAAATCAACAGCCCCGGCGGCTCTCCCGTTGCATCGGAAGAGATAGCAAATGCGGTGCTTAGGACAAACAAGACAACAGTTGCATGGATCAGGGACATAGGAACTTCAGGCGCTTATTGGGTTGCGTCATCTTCTGATCATATAGTTGCCAGCAGAGCCTCGATAACCGGCTCGGTAGGGGTGATAGCATCATATCTTGAATTTCCAGGATTGCTTGAAGAATACAATATCACTTACAGGAGGCTTGTTGCCGGAAAATACAAGGACATCGGCAGCCCTTTCAAAGAGATGACTTCAGAAGAAAAGGCAATTTTCCAGCAGATGCTCGATGAGCTTAGGGAGTATTTTGTAAGCGAAGTTGCCAAAAACAGAAACATGAACAAAAAAGATGTCGACAGGATTGCAAATGGTTTATTTTATTTGGGAAGCCAGGCAAAAGAGCTTGGGCTGATTGACGAGCTAGGCTCAAAAGATGAAGTAATAAGGTATATAGAGGCACGGGAAAGCATAAAAGCAGAAGTCGTGGAATATGAGAAGGAAAAAGGATTTTTTGAGGTTTTGAGCGAAGTTACGGCCAAGCAGTCATTTTTTGTCGGCAAGGGGCTGGGGAGCGCATTTTTTGACAGAAAAAAAGGCTCGCAGCCTTACATAAGCACCTAAATTCCATATCATGTATAAGCAAACCCTGTATGTCCTAAAGAAAGCAATTGGAATCCTATTGATAGTGTTGGGAGTGATTTCTGGATTTGTACCAGTTATTCAAGGATGGGTTTTTATTCTGCTGGGGCTTTTCCTGCTTGGGGTAAAGACAAAAACAATAAAGGAATGGGTGGAAAAAGCAAAGAAAATAATTAAAAGGCAAAAATTCTGGTAATCGCTTTGCGAATAACCATTTTTAAATAGTAACAGTTCAAAAAGTTTATAAAGGGCAAATTCTTACTTGCTTTTGGGGTATGAATAATTTGAGGAAAATCTTGTTTGTTTTTATTGCAATGACTGTGGCATTTTTACTTTCCAATCTAGCCTTGCCAGCCAATGCCGCTTTTAACCCGCCTGCCTGCGGATTTTCCCAGCAGTCCGGAAGGATAATCATTGACTTTGACAGGAATAGGGGTCTTAGGGCAGATTATGGCGAGGACGAAGCTACTGATAGTGTTAACGGAGTAAGCATTCCGGCAGGAAATTATGGCGTTGGGCTTCATTCATACGACAACCATTTTGATAAAAACCAGCCTGACCAGACAAAAGAGCAATTTTTTGTTAAGTTCCTGAATTCAAACCATCAGGAAATAGCAAGATCCAATTCTATTGGGGACATTCCTGACAATGCCGAGAATATGGTACAGACTGTCAATAATAACCTCCTAATCTCACAAGATGTTGATTCGCTTGTTTTGCGGCATTCTGCCTGGCCTAGCTCAGTTGCTAATAGTGTTCTTCCGGTTTGTATGGCTCTTGACAGAATTGCGCAGCCTAATAATCCGCCAGTAATTTCATGCAGCCCCTCTACTCCAAATGTAAAGGTCGGAGAAATAGCTGTTATAAATTACGCAATTTCCGATCCCGACGGCGACACCTTTAATATAGTTGTCAACTGGGGCGATGGAACAACATCAGCAGGAGGGAGTAGTTCAGCAAGCCATGTTTATTATGCGCCAGGCGTCTATTCCATAATCACCACAGCAACAGATTCAAAAGGGGCAACCACAAGCAGGACCTGCGGCACTATTGCCGTCAATCAAGTTGGCATAATATTCGTCAATTCCTTTGAAGAGGGGACCAGCAAGCCTGTAATTGCAGATTTTCAGATTTTAAGAAACGGGCAAGTTGTGCTTGGGGATCAGCATTCTGCAGCCATCGAGTATAAAGACCAGCCATCAAGCAGGTATGAACTGCAGGTATTCCCTCCGGCTTCAAATTCAGCATATGAATATCCACCAAGGTTTGATGTGCCAGACCATAGAGATTTACCACCAGGCAATAATCGTGTTGGATGGAATATGTATTGGAGATTAAAAACTGCAACTCTGACTGTCAATAAAGCCGGCTCTGGTGTTGGCGCAGTCACTGGTCTTGGCATCAACTGCGGAAGCGATTGTTCGGAAGCATACCCAATAGGTAATACAATTCAGCTTACTGCTTCTCCAGATGCGGGTTCTGTATTTGCCGGCTGGTCCGGAGCCTGCACCCATCCCCAAAACTGCATCATAACCATGGATTCAGCCAAGAGCGTGACTGCCACATTTAACGCCATTTCAAACCAGCCGCCCAAAATAAATTCCTGCAATCCAAGAACGAATTCCATCGTAATTGGAAACAGCATTACCCTAGACTATAATATAGACGATCCAGAGAACGACCCTTTCACTGTCACAATAGACTGGGGAGACGGCACAACATCAGCAGGAGGCTCATCCTCAGCGTCGCATGCATACAACACAGCAGGCACTTTTACAGTTTCAATCACAGCCAGAGATTCAAAAGGGGCAACCACAAGCAGGAATTGTGATACAATTATAGTTAAAGATATAAAAAATAAGCCGCCTTTAATTACTTGCAGCCCCTCAACTCCAAATGTAAGAGTTGGAGAAACAGCAATAATAAACTACCAGGTCTCAGACCCAGATAATGATGCAGTTACAGTCACCATTGACTGGGGCGATGGAACATCATCAACAGGCGGAAGCGGTTCAGCAACTCATATTTATTCCAGAACAGGAACATTCAGCGTAAGTATAACGGCAACTGACTCGAAAGGCGCTTCGGCAACTAAATCCTGCGGCATAATCAAGGTAACAACAATTCCAAATAAGCCGCCAGTAATCTCTACATGCAATACTCCAACACCAAGCGTGAGGACAGGAGAAACAGCAATAATAAACTACCAGGTCTCAGACCCAGATAATGATGCAGTTACAGTCACCATTGACTGGGGCGATGGAACAACTTCTTCCGGCGGTCCAAGCTCAGGAACTCATATTTATTCGGTAGCAGGGACACACTCTATTACAATAACAGCAACAGATGCCAAAGGGGCTACAGTATCGAAATTTTGCGGCACTATCAGGGTTATAACTGCACCAAACACCCCTCCATCAATCTCCTCATGCTCAGCTCCCCCTACAATCAGGGCAGGAGAAACGGCAGTCATAACTTATCAAGTTTCAGACGCAGACAATGATGTTATTACAATAACAGTCAACTGGGGAGATGGCACAACCTCAACAGGAGGAGCCGGCTCAGCAAGCCATGTTTATTCAACCCAAGGAACTTATTCTGTAACAATTATTGCAGTTGATGGCAGAGGCGCAACCACTTCAAGATTCTGCGGCACTATTGCAGTATCATCAGCACCGCCAAACAACCCCCCGACAATCTCCTCATGCAATCCACCTTCAGGCAGCATTCCTGTAGGCTCTTCAGCAACCATAACCTATTCAGTTTCTGATCCAGACGGCGATTCTGTTGCAATTACTGTAGACTGGGGAGATGGCGCCACATCAACAGGCGGAAGTACTTCAGCCTCTCATACTTATTCTTCAACAGGCACCTTCAGCATTTCTATTACCGCAAGAGACTCAAGAGGGGCAACAACAAGCAGAACCTGTGGAACCATTACAATTACATCCACTTCCAATAATCCCCCATCAATCTCCTCATGCACCCCGCCTTCAGGCAGCATTCCTGTAGGCTCGTCAGCAACCATAACCTATTCAGTTTCTGATCCAGACGGCGATTCTGTATCCATAACCGTCAATTGGGGTGATGGAACGACCTCAACAGGTGGAGCCAGTTCAGCAAGCCATGCTTACTCTTCAGCAGGCACTTATACTGTGACGATAACGGCAACAGATTCAAGAGGGCTTTCCACAAGCAGGAATTGCGGCACTATCACAGTCGGTTCAGGAACTGCGCCTTCAGCTCCAGAATGCCCTAAAATAAAAATAACCGATGTGGATGCGAAAGTTGACGGTAGAAGCGACAGAAATCTTAAAGACAATGATGATATAAGCAAAGACGCATCTCCGGGCTCCAGAATTGAACTTAAAGTTACAGTCAAGAACCTATACAACATATCTGAAGACAATGATTTGGAAGATGCGCAGGTCACCGCAACTATAGAAGGAATAAATGATGGCGGTGATTTGGAAGAAGAGTCAAGGGAGTTTGACTTAAGCCCTGAAGACGACAAATCAGTTACCTTTAAATTCCAGGTTCCTGAGAGTGTTGAAGAGGGAAACTACGACATTGCAATAGAAGCCGAAGGAAGAGATGAAAAAAGAAAATGCTCAAGCCACGAGGATGACATTGATATAGGGCTTGAAGTCGAGAAAGAAAAGAACAAGCTGGCATTAACAAGATTAAGCCTGAATAAAGTAGTGATAAACTGCACAGAGTCTTTTGTTTTGAGCTATGAAATAACTAATTTTGGAAGCGAGGAGCAGAGAGCGGCCTATGTCGAGATAAGAAATGATGATTTGGGATTGAATTTTGTGCAGAAGGACATATCAGTAGACGCTGGCACTGAAAATAACAAACTATCAAAATCTCATACTCTCAAAGTAAGCGGCACTGAAAATGGAGCTTACCCGCTGACAGTTAATTTATATTCTGACGATGGACAACTTCAGGACTCTGAGACAACCAGCCTGGAGCTTAAAAATTGCCCAAAAGCCCCTGAAAAGACCAAGGAAGAAAAAATTGCGACACAGCAGCAAACCTCGACAATAAATGTGATAGGCACAGACACGATTGAAGAAGTGTACAGGTTCCCGCTTGTAAACGGCTATTTGGGAGGCAGCAGGAAGAATTTGATGCTGCTTGTGCTAAGCACTTTCATACTTTCAGTATTCTTTTTGTTCGTGGCTATTGTGGCGCTTATAAAAGCTGAAGAGGAATAAAAATTCAATGCCAGATGTTGTCTATATGAAATTGATTGTGCAGGACACGGTTCTGAAGAAGATTCTTCTCCAGCAGTAAGACACATGTTTATGGCCAAATTCTTAAGAGGAGGAGTTGGCTGATTGGCTGTTGCAGATCTAAATCATATAACTATTAGAAAAAACTAACTTTCATTTTCCATGCTCTATTATCTTTTTCACCCTATTCACGAAATCTTCTGCTGTTTTGTAGTAATGGTCAAATTCCTCTCCCTTTATTTCAACCACTTCCCTGTGGGTCACCATCTTCATCAGCCTGTAGAAATTCCTCATGATGGTTACGTATTTGTGCTCCAGCAGCCCCTTCTTTACAAGCTTTTGCTCCATTAGGTCAGCGACATGCTCGGGAGTAGGCGGAATTTCACCAACTTTCATCAGCGCTGCGTGCGCAGCGTCAATGACCGCCCAATACAGGTCAATCACGCCTTGAAGTATGTGCCATCTTGAATTATGCAGCGTGTTTGGGGCTCTTGTGTAATAAGTCCAGATGCTTTCCTGCGTGGGCCTTATCCTGCCTTTCTTGAGCAAAGCCTGCATCGGGTCAAAAAATCCCGAATCAATCAAAGCAACGCCGTCTCTCAGGAGGTTTATTGCGATTGGATCGCCGTTTCTCATGTATTCCCAGAATGACGTAAACCTCATTGTTGTTATGTGCAGCTTTGTGGAAATTTTTACTATCGATTTCTGCACTACAAGCCTGTAAGCTTCAACAACCTCAGGGGACATGTTTATTACAAGGTCGTCTATGACCACAAGGATGTCAATATCCCCTCCCGGGCCCCTAGTTCTTCTTGCTGACGAGCCGAATAGGACAACAGCCCTCAGAAGGCTGCCCAATTCTCTGTAGATTTCATTCGCAAACCTGTAAGCAGTGTCAACATCCTCCTTGTAGTATCTTTCAAGATTGGGATGCTCTTTCTTAGGAATATCAAATTTCATGTTTGCCTCCGAGTGATACGAGGAGGTCAGACAAAAAGCATTTTGTCTATACCTCTTTTTTAATAAAAATTATTTTGGTTGTTTAAATAATTATTGTATTCATTTAAATTATTTTGTTGTGTTTAATAAATGGTGACAGAACTAACTTTAGATAATAAACTAATGCAGAAAAAATAAAAAATCTATTCCTCGTATTCAGTTACTTCCATTCCTGCTGCAGCCTTCTTGCCTTCTTCCTTTGGCGGCTTTGGGCCCCTATATATATAGGCGAAGCTTGGCACAGCCGCAATCCAGTTCTCGCCGAATCCCGCAATATCGCCTTCCAAGGCATCGCAGGTTTTCTTCAGCTTGTTGATTGCTCTTTTCAGCTCGACCAAGTCCTTGTCTTTCAGGGGCTTTATGTTGATTAAGGCGATGGTATGCCCTTCCCTAAGCGCATCAAGAATCGGCTTTATGTGCTCGAACTCTTCAATTACAAACGGCCTAACCATCAGCTTGGATCTTGATTCAGCGGCAGTTGCCTCGCTTCCAAGCTCCACATATCCCTGCTCAGCTTCTTCGAAATCAGAACCTTGCGTGCCTAACTTTTCTTTAAGCTTGTCAAAAAATCCCATTAACATCACCTTTTATTTGGATATTTAAAATCAGTTTTTCTATAACCCACCATCTATATAAATCTTTCTATTCTGGGCAGTAGTAAAAGTTATTTTCCGATATGGCATTTTGACAGAAACATTTTTATAATGCGCAGCTTTTCAAAACTCCCTAAAATGGTTACAAGAAAAGGCGGCATAAGGCGAAAGACAAGGTATAAGCTCAGGAAGGAAAAGCGAGATAGGGGCAAAATCAGCATTGCAAAGTACTTTCAATCGTTTGCTGTCGGGGACATGGTTTCGCTTTCTGCGGAGCCAGCTGTCCAGAAAGGCATGTACCATCCCCGCTTTATGGGGAAAGCCGGCACAGTCAAGGGCAAAAGGGGAAGATGCTACGAAATTTCCATAAAAGACGGCGGCAAGCAAAAGACGCTGGTAATCCATCCTATTCACCTCAAGAGGCTGTGAAATGGCAGACATACAAATAGTATCCGAAACTCCAATAAACGCTCATCAGCTTAAGAAAGAGCTTGAAAGAATCAGGAAAAGGGATACGGAGCTTAATTTCAGGGCGAACAGGACAGAAGAATATCTGCAGCAGGCTGTACCGGAAATAAAAAACGCAGACGAGCTTTTTGAAAAAATCATGAAGCTTAACATTCCTAGGCTTCGGGAGCAGCATGCCCATAAAATAATAGACATGGTTCCTACAACCGTAAACGAGCTGAAAACGGTGCTGCAGGGCTACACTATCACGCTGAACAGCGAGTCTATGAAAAAAATAGTTGACACCGTCAACGAATTCTTGGAGAAAAAATAGTTTTATTCGCAATCTTTATATATACTTTGATTTATATTGAGTAAAATCAATAAAATGAGGGTGGTAATCAGCGAGAGGCATTTGGGCTTAAACAAAAGGCTTGCCAATGAAATAAACCGGCTTGCAAAAAATTTCAATTACAGGAATTATTCAAAAATAGAAAGCATTGACCGGGTTTTGCTCAAGAGGAACATTTCAGTTGAAAAGAAAAAAGAATTATTGCTCAGGAAGCTTCACAGCCTGATGGCAGAAACCTTTGCAGTCAATCCAGATAAATTCAATAAAAAATTGCTTGAGTCATTCAATGTGAGATTAGCCTCAATAATGGCGGTAATTGACAAGCTCAGGGGCATAACTTATTATCTTGAAACGACATTTTTTGGGGAGCTCAGGGCAGCCGGCATAAAAATTCCCTTTGAGAATCATCGGCTGAGGCAGAAAAAGGCACTTGCCAATGACGAGTTCGAAGCATTGGAATATACTGCATATGAGCTTATAGGCAAAGCAATTATACTGGATAAGGCATTGCTTAAGGAGTACTCAAGAAAAGAGAAAAAAGTGATTAAAGCGGAAAAATCAGAGCTTAAAAGCCTTGGCTCTGTTTTGGCCAAGGAGGCGGAATTGCTGGAGCATATTGAAGCCAAGATTCCCCCTGCAAGGGATGTCAAGATGTGGATTATAAAAAAGCCGGTGTTCAGCCACTGGGCTGCCAGGATTTTGGCATTGCTGAGCTATATGGAGCACATTTATTTAAAAGAGAAGCTCTTTTTCAGGCAGCTTAAGAAAAACAAGATAGTTAAGTCAAGGATTAAAAAAAAGATATCAAATCTGATAAAGGAAAAAACAAAGCTTATTGGGATAATGGAGCAGAAAGCCCTTTCGATGGAGAAACTGAAGATAGATAAGCAATACAAGAAAGAACTTCATAATCTGACAACCATAATAAGAGTATGAGAAAATGGAGTACGAAAAACCCGAACGGTCAAAGGAAGAAACAGCGATTGTGCTGGATTTTTTGCCGAATGGCTATCCTTATGACGAGAGGCCTATGTATATGAAGACCCCCATAGCGCAAGCTTTGGGCAAGGAGCATTTCGTGCTGCTGGAGCTTGTCCCGAAAAAAGGAATCCACCTCCAGCCTTTTGAGGAAGTATATATCGGAGACGGAAAAAGGGACAAGATACACCATATAGTTGGCAAAATAGACACAAAAAAGCTAACAGCAACGGCAAAATCGCAGATGGAATTTGTTGTAAGGGAAATAATCAATAAAAATGAGAAAAAATTCATTGATTTCTTCAACAAGGCCCAGCCGTTAAGCACAAGAATGCACCAGATTGAGCTGCTGCCCGGGCTTGGGAAAAAGCACATGTGGCAGATTATCGAGGCGAGAGACGAAAAGCCCTTTGAGAATTTCAACGACTTGAAAAACAGGGTAAAGCTTATGCCGGACCCGGAGAAAGCTGTTCTCAAAAGGATACTGCTCGAGCTCGAGGGCAGTGAAAAGCATAAAATTTTTGTCGATGCTTGATTCTAATGGATGAGCACACTAGGCAGATCAATATCGGAGGCGTAAGCACTTCGGAGGCAGAGATAAAAGATTTAATTAAGGCATGGGTAGCTATATCAGCCGCTTTCGCGCTCTTGCTGAGCAATTCAGTGCTTTCGCTGGACTTTTATTTCAAGTTTGGTCTGTCCGCGCTTACAGTCGGCACTGGCTTTTTATTGCACGAGCTGGGGCACAAGCTTGTGGCTCAGAAATACGGGTGCTTTGCCGAGTTCCGCTCTTTTGACGGCATGCTTGTCTTCGCAGTGATTATGGCGCTCTTCACGCCCTTTGTTTTCGCAGCTCCGGGAGCCGTAATGATTGCCGGGAAAGTGACTAAAAGGAAAAATGGCATCATCTCGGCAGCCGGCCCGATGGTGAACCTGGCGCTGGCTTTGGTTTTTTTGGGCTTGCTTTTGCTGGGGCTGCCAAAACTATTTAAATCGATAGCAGAATATGGCTTTATGATAAACTCTTGGCTGGCACTTTTTAACATGCTGCCATTTTGGCAGTTTGACGGGTATAAGATTTGGAGCTGGAACAAGCCGGTATACGCCGTTATATCCGGAGCGGCTTTTATTTTCGTTTTTGGACAGAGTTTTATCAGGTGATTGAGATGACTCACGCAAGTCCGAAATGCCCGCACTGCGGCAGGAGCCTGACTCCCGACGAGATTTACTGCTATTTTTGCGAGATGAACATTTATCAATTAAGGAAAAAGCATAAAAAAATTAAAGAGCAGTTGTTTAAGCGCAAAAATAAAGCCAAGGGAAAAAATAAAAAATCAGCTTTTTCAAATTTTTTTGAAAAAATCAGGAATTTTTTTGTCGTCGATAAACGCTGAAATAAAATTTTTTTGTACAGAGAAGTGCCGGAAAAACCGGGATTTTGGAAAATTTTTATCGTCGAGAAATATCAAAAATAAAAAGATTTAAATACTAGTTTTATACTATTTTTAAAATT
>JACQSQ010000027.1 GCA_016211245.1 Candidatus Woesearchaeota archaeon | reverse complement strand
GGATATATAAAAAACTATCGCTAATCTAATATACAAACCTAAAAAAATTATTTTCTTAAACCTATCCAAATCCCTAAAGAATAAGTCAATCCACCAAACAACAAACCGAGCATAGCCATTAAATTAAAAACCATCCAAAAAGCTTCAAAATCACCTTTGCCAATAAAAACCCCAGTAGAGAATAAATAATACTGAAAGTTAGTGGGATAATAAAAAAATTGTAAAGAAGTCTGACGCTTTGTAAGTCTTAAACTTCTTTTTTGATTTGTACCCCAAAAACGATATTATGATGCACCATGCTAAACCCCAAAGGATTGCATAATCAATTCCCCAGTAAGCCCACCTTCGTCTTTACCAGAAATCAAAATTATGATACTTAAAAGTAGCACACCTACAATAAGCCAAGCCAAAATGGAAGGGGTTGTTTTTCATTTTACTTCAGCATAATCTCGACAAAATCAGAATAAGCAGGCCTTGTTACAAACACGCCAATCGTAACTCCTATTATTGTTGTTATCGCAAATCCTTTCAACAATCCTGCGCCTGCAAATATCAATGGAATCATTGCGACAACAACTGTCGCATAGGCAAGCATTATGATGAGAAAAGCCCTTTTCACTTTCTCTTTCCAGTTATAAGCGCTTGCGGTTTCTCCTTTCAGGGTCTCATCGGTAATTACAATCTGGTCATCAACTCCTGTGCCGATAGCGACAAGGATGCCTGCAATAGCAGCCAAATCAATATTCCACCCTATCAGGGCTGCAACCCCCAACAGGATTATGACTTCAGAAAGCATTGTTATCAGGATTGGGATTGCTATAAGCAATTTCCTGTACCTTATGCCAACGACGACTGCGACGGCAAGTATGGCAAGCAATGACATGAGTATTGCATTGCTAACAAATTCTTCCCCTAAAACCGGGCTTATAGCATCTGTCTTTACTATATTCAGCTTGACTGGCAAAGACCCAGTTATAAGAATAGTCTGCAGCCTCTTCATGCTGATTACTGAGTTGGTAATTGTATCCTGCTGCGTTGCTCCAAATCCAGATCCTGAAATTGCTATCTGGGTAACAGCTTGCCCTTTCAAGTCAGCCCCTATGCTTAATTCGTCAACTTTCGAGTCATCAAGATATAATTCAAGCTTCCGGCTCAGGTAATCATTCCTGCCTGAAGAAGTATCATAAACAACTTCCAGATCTCTTGTTGCATCAGCCTGCCTTTGCGCTGCTTCCTGGCTCAAGGTTATGCCGAAAGTGAACCTGCATGCAAACTGCCCATTTCCAATAGGATTGCAGTTTTCAACTCTTGCTTCTCCTGCGCTTCTTGCAACGTAAGTTATGTCCTGGCCGCCCCTAAAAACAGTTGCATTGCCAATCCTTGCCTCGAATTTGCCCTGCTTAGCCAACAAGTCCTTGATTTCCTCTTCTGATGCGCCTGCAATTTCCACAACAATATACTGGTTGTCCAGCAAATCTGTCGCGTCCCTTATCACTATGTCGCTCAGGCCATAGACATTAAGCCTCTCCTTCATGTTGTCGATAAGAATCCCTATATCATTCTGGCTTAGCTTTACTTCAGGCTGCAGCAAAACTCTTGTGCCGCCCTGCAAATCCAGGCCCTTTCTTATATTAGTCTTTGGAGCCTCATAAACCCTTAAGCCAAGGTCTTCTGTGCCCCTGCTTATCTTTAGCACTTTTGGGACATTTATTGTCCTGGATGTTGTTTCGTTAATGGTCTTAATAGTGCCGTTTACTGTGATATTTTTTTCTGTTATTTCTGTTATTATCTTTTCCTCGGTTTCATTGAGCTGTATTAAATCAAATTTTTCTTTTGTTAGAACCCTATAAAGCGCTTTGGTTGTTTTTATTTGGATTGTCTTATTGGGAGGCAATCCATCAATTTGATTGTAGTAGTCATCAACTGTTTTTACAGGGGCATAATTTACTGACAATATGCGCTCTCGGTCAACAGGCTTTATGTTGGGAGTTGGCTGCCGTATGCCTACCAATGCCGCTGAGCTGTTTGTGATTACACTCCTTATAGCGACTCCTTCATTTGAAGTCGGGTAAATATAATAAACTGACAGTAATATGCATGCTATCAAAAGTATCACTTTCCAGCTTGTAAGCAGTTTTTTTAGTTTGTGATTCATATTGTTATTCCCTTTTTGGCTTTCCTTTCTATGTAAATTCTCAATAATCCGACATTTTGTATCCATGTCATGAATATGTCAGCTACCAATCCAATCAATAAAATAAGCATGATCTGCCTGATAACTTCTGATTGAGTAACGAGCATAGCAACAGTAACAGCAACAATTGCCGTCAAGGTTTCTGTCATTCCTGTCTTTATCGAGCTCATTACCCTGTCCATGACAGTCCCTTCTTTTCTTTTCAATACACGCACAGTGAGCAGTATGTCTGTATCAACTGAATAGCCGATGAGCATCAGGAAAGCTGCAATGCCCGCTGTCCCGATTCTTACGCCCATTAGGTTTATGACGGCCAGCGCAACAACCATGTCTGAGAAAGCAGCAAGAATGATTGCAAAGCTTGGTATAAGCGTCCTAAAGTAAATCAAAACCACAAGCCCCATGAAAAGAAATGCAATTGCCAGCGCTATCAGCGATTCCTTAAAAAAGCTTGCGCCTAAAGACGAGCCAATTATCTCCAAGCCATAATCGACCTTGCTTAAGTCAACCTTTAATGAAGAGCCCACAGAAGCCAAAAGCCTGTCAATTTGGCTTTTGTCTGTTCCGTCTATATCAGCTTCCACAATCACGCCATTAATTGAGCCTGCGCTTCTCAAAGTCCTCACAACAATGTCATTTTTTGGAAAATCATTTTTTATTTGAGTTTGAAGATTTGCTGTGTCTATATTTCCTTCCTGAGGAATTATCAAAGTCACTCCGCCTTTCAATGATACATCCTTGTTTAGAAATTCGCCTGTGCTGTAAAATTGATAACCGATCTGCGCCAGGGAAAAAAGAAGCATAAGAATTGGTATTATAAAGAGCAATTTGTATTTTTTGTCATAGATTTCAAACAGGGTTTGCCTGATATGTTTTTTTGGCTCTTGCTTTTTAGGCTCTTCTTTTTTGATTTCAGCTTTATGCTCCTGTTTTTGCTCCGTATTATGTTCAATGTCTGGCTGAGCTTTATTTTCTTCCATGAAAAATTTGCACCGATAATAATTATTTCGTCTAAGAAGAAGATGACGGTTAATAAAGGTTGCGGATAGCAGCTTATTCATTCAAATGATAGCACTTAACAATGATTAAATTTAAAAATAATGGTTGATTCCTCTGAAGCAAATGATTGCGCCAAAACAGTTAGAAGCAACCGTAATTACTTATCCTACATCAGCTAATTTAGGCCCGTTATTTGACATTGGAGGGGCAAGGCTAAATGGGCACAAATCTGGATTATACATGGAAACTACCGGTCACTGGAAAAAAGAGCCGGGATTGGTTATAGAAAGCAATGGAAAATATCCTGTACCGATTGACAGAGATAATTTAGCTCATAAAGTTGCTGCAAAAATTTTCCACGAAAAAGGACTGGAGGGCGGCTTAGTTTTAAGGTTTTCTAATTATATGAAACCAGGTGGATTAGGGACATCAGGAGCAGGCGCTATTGCGGTTGTTGAAATAATCAATAAGGTATATGGATTAAATCTGACTGATGAAGAAAAAATAATGTATGCTGCTGCCGGTGAGACGCAAGAGCATCTGGACAATGTTATGCCGGGCGTAATCGGAGGCATTGTAATATCTTCCAGAATTCAAGGCCATGCACTTCCAAGATACAGCAAAATACCGGCTCCTGCAACTATCACTCCTTCATTAATTGTTCCCCTAACTATAAGCAAGGATGGTGGAACCGCACAAGCCAGAGCAGTGCTAGATGAATTAACATATGACAGGTTTGAAGCTGTCAGACTGACTGAATTGTCGCAATTAATGACTGCCGGACTGAGGGAAAATAATTTTAGACATGTATGGGACAGCATCAATGATTATTCCAGATGGTCAAAATCAGTTACATATGTTAGAAATGTAAATGGAGTTTACAAAGTTGATGTCTATGATGTAAACAGGAGATTGGAGCAAATTGTAGGAAGGGAGGCAATTGTCACGCCTAGCGGCGCTGGAACTGCATTGTTAATCTTAGCCGCAGACCATGCTGTCGCGCTTAGGTCAAGAATTGCCGGTGAAAAAATATTCAGGGATTTCAACAAGCCGGCAGCTGTATTTGAGACTCCTTTCTTTTGAAGAATATTTTAGTTATTTTTTATTTCCGCAAGCCTTGACAAACCCATAGAAAAACGGCGATGGATTTCCTAATCTGGACTTCATCTCCGGATGAGACTGGGTGCCAACAAAAAAATGATGTCCCGGCAGCTCAATATACTCCATCAGTTTTGTCTTGTCGAATCTTGTATAGTAGCCGGAAAACACCAGCCCATTCTTCTCCAGTAAATCAACATATTTCGGATTTACTTCGTATCTGTGCCTATGCCTTTCCAAAACAATTTTCTTGCCTTTTTCAAGAATACCCAGCCTGAAAGCCTGACTTTTGTCTTTCATCAATCCCTGGACTTTTTTTGTGTCTTCCTGCAATCTTCTTGTTTCCCGGTATAATTTGAAAACTTGGGTCTTTTCTTTTAGCGCGGCAGCATAGGCTCCAAGCCTCATTGTTCCTCCAAACATGCTTTTTTCCAAAATTTCTTTTTGGGCAGGCTGCACGTCTATAACCGGATATTTTGTTTTTTGGCTTACTTCTGTGGTATGGGCATCTTTAAGGCCGCAAACTTCCCTTGCAAACCCCACAACCGCAAGCTGCAAACCATAGCACAAGCCAAGATATGGGATTTTGTTTGTTCTTGCGAAATTCGCGGCCATTATCTTGCCTTCAACTCCCGAAGAGCCAAATCCGCCCGGTACAATAATACCGTCATAATTCCTGAGCTCGTTAAGATTTTTTCTGCTGTCTTCAAACATTTTTGAGTCGAGCCATTCTATTTCAACTCCTGCATTAAGAGAAGCGCCCGCATGCAGCAGCGACTGGTTTATTGACAAGTAAGAGTCAGCCAGGCTATAATCCCCTATATCAATGTACTTGCCTACAATGGCAACTTTAACCTTTTTCTTTGGATTCAGTATGTTATTGACGAGGCTTTTCCATTCTGCCCAGTTCGGCTGCTTTTTGGGCTTGGCATCGAACTCCTTCAATAGTTTTTCTCCAAATTTTTCTTTTTCCAAATCAAGCGGAATCTGGTAAACTGTTTCAATGTCTGGCTCCGAGATTACATGCTCTGACTCTATGTTTGCGTATATTTCGATTTTCTTTTTTCTTGGCACATCTAATGCTTTTTTTGCCCTGCAAATGATAAAGTCCGGGAATATCCCGTGCTCGCTTAGAAGCCTTATGGCTTGCTGGGTCGGCTTTGTCTTCATTTCCTCTATATGGCTGGGAATCGGAAGGTAGGTCACAAGAACATAGCTAAGGTTTTGCTTTCCAACATCCCTTTCCAGGCTTTTCAATGCAAATAAGAATGGGATATTTTCATAATCGCCAATTGTTCCTCCGACTTCAATGATGACAAAATCATGGGAATCGGATGCCTGTTTGATCCTGTCTTTTATTTCTTCTATGATGTGGGGGATAAACTGGACTGTTTGGCCAAGATATTCCCCTTGCATTTCCCTGTCAATAACTGCCTTGTAAACCTGCCCTGTTGTCAGGTTGTTTCTTTTTGGAATGTCTATATTAAGGAATCTCTCATAAGTCCCTAAATC